>DASYFQ010000018.1:0-99398 GCA_036498345.1 Steroidobacteraceae bacterium | reverse complement strand
CTGACGTATTCCAGCAGCAGATTGCTGATCAGGTTGATCTCGACCATGTAGGGGCCGTAGCGCATCTTGATCATCGTGTCCGGATCGGTGATCAGGTTGACCCCATGGCCGATGCGTTGCGCCCCCAGCAGCAGGGTATCGCGTACGTGAAAGTTGGGTTCGTCCGCCTCGCCCGCGTGGATGGACAGGTTGATGTCGGGATACTTGTGGCGCAGTTCGCGCAGCACGGGCAGAAAACGCAGCGGATAACCCTTCTCGTTGTCCTCCCGGCCCACCATGTTCACGCCCACATAGAGGTCGCGATAGCGATCGGTGATGGCGTACAGCTCACGCAGCCGCTGCTCGGCATTGGGAGTGAAGCGCAGCAGCGCGTTCTGGAAGCGGACCTCGACCCCCGTGGCCTTTGCCTGCGGCGAGGCGAGCAGCCGGCGAAAGATGGCGACGGTTTCATCGACGCTGTACGGGGACCCGTCGGGCTTCACCGCGCCTTCCACGCCTTGCTGCGTCTCGAGGTAGACCAGACCTTCCTGGCCGAACGCCTGCATATTGCGCAACAGCACGTCGCAGATCAAATACGGGTTCTGCAGCATGTCGTTGATGCGGTCCCAGATCGCGTCGAAGAACTCGTCGCGTCCCTCATACGGCTGATCGAGACGCATGCTGTTGAGCCAGGCGTCTTTCTCGCGTGCATCCAGGTCCTGCAAGCGCTTGAATTCGGATTTGCCGCAGTCATCGAGCTTCGCAAACGTGCTCGCCTGGATGTCTTTGAAGAGAAGCAGCGCCTTGGCCGGACCGAACTCGTTGTGGCCGTAGGGGGCGCAGTTTCCGATGCGCACCCGGGTGTAATAAACGTAACCCCGCTTCTCCTCGGCCATGGCCGCGTCCCAGAACCATTCGGAGCGCACGGACCCGGGCAAGTGATTGTGCAGGTCTCCGCCCTTCGGCATCGCGTAGAGAAATCGATACAGCTGCGCGGGAGTGGCCGTCTTCTTGACCTCCTCGAACCAAGGTTCCGCAGCATGGGCGGAATGTCGCATCCCGAAAGGACACCACATGAACGCTAAGATCACTAGGCGGCTAAGCATGCTTGATTTCCCGCCTGACAGCTGCATTGGGACTGTGGGGAGCGGAGTCGTTCATTCGGTGATCCTGAGGTGCTGCAAAAAATCCTGGAACACCTGCGCGGCGATTTCGGCATCGGATGCGCTCAGGGTCGCCAGCGCGGCCACAAAATCCGGCGCGTATTGAGTTGTGTCAGCGGGATCATGCTGCCTTGGTCTCGTCCGTGCCGCGCTGGGTGAGCGTAGTCCATTGGTCCCTTCCGCTCGAACATTACAGCATGTTTGCCGGTCATTTTGTACACGATGCGTGCACCCCAGTCGTGCGCATATCAACGCGGCGGTGCCCCAGGAAAGTGCCGCCAGAACATCGTCGTCGAGCAGCCGCCGTTGCCTTCTCATTCGCCATAAACGAGGTCGCTCATGAAACGATGCCGGTCCCGCCGCGCCATCGGCGCGATGGCTGCAAGCTTGTTCACCGCCGGTCTGATGCCGGCGCGTGCGACCGACCAACCGGTGGAGGTCGCGTTCGGAAACAAGTTGAGACACCGGTCGTGGTAGGCTCCTGGCTGGCGACAGTCCAAGCTATCGGCTAGGGTGTAAGCTCTGGGGGTTAATCGTGGAAATAGCGCTCTCACCGCTTGAATTCGCGCGGCGCGCGAGACGCCTGTACGCCGATCGAGAAGCCGTCGTCGACGGCGACGAGCGCTGGACGTATGCGCAGTTTTTCGATCGTTGCGACCGTTGGTCGTCGGCGCTTCAAGCCCTGGGGATCGGCGACGGCGATCGCGTGGCCTACATTGCGCCGAATACGCACGCCAATCTCGAGGGGTACTACGCGGTCCCACAGCTCGGCGCGGTTCTCGTACCCGTCAATTACCGGCTGACGCCCGACGATTTCGTGTATTTGCTCAATCACAGCGGCGCACGGGCCGTATGCGCACACGCGGATTATCTCGACTCGCTGGACGGAGTGCGCGGCCGCCTCACCGGCGTCGAGCATTTTGTCGCATTGGAAGGCGCCGCCGGGCGTTCCGGATGGCTGGACTATGAGTCGATGCTTGCGCACTCACCGGCGAGTTTCGTGCGGCCCGAAATTGCCGAAAACGCCTTGCTGACCATCAACTACACCAGCGGAACGACGGCCAAGCCGAAGGGCGTGATGATGACTCATCGCAACGCCTATATGAACACGCTGGGTACGCTGGTTCACGTGCACATGACGTGCGCGGAGCGCTATGTGTGGACGCTGCCGATGTTTCATGCCAACGGATGGACGTTCGTATGGACGATTACCGCCGCGGGCGGCACGCACCTGTGTCTGCGGCGCGTCGATCCGACGAGGGTGTTCGGCATCATTCGCAAAGAGCGCGCCACCATGCTTTGTGCCGCGCCGACCGTGCTGATTGCGATCGCGAATTCGGCCGACGATGACCGCCGAGATTTGCCCCGCGGTCTGCGGGTGCTCACGGCCGGCGCGCCGCCGGCGGCCGCGACGATCGAACGCCTCGAACGGGAGTTCGGCTGGGAGCTGACGCAAGTCTACGGCCTGACCGAGACCGCACCCTTCATCTCGATCTGCGAGGCAAGGCCGGAGCATGCTGACCTGGACCCGGCACAGCGCGCGGTGATCAAGGCACGCCAGGGGGTCGAACTGATCACCTCGGGTGAACTGCGCGTGGTGGATGCGCAGGGTCAAGAGGTCGCCGCGGACGGCCGGACGCAAGGGGAGATCGTCGTCAGGGGCAATGTCGTCATGAAGGGATACTTCAATGATGCGGATGCCACTGCACGCAGCATTCGCGACGGATGGTTTCATTCGGGCGACATGGCGGTGGTGCACCCGGACGGATTCGTGGAAATTCGCGACCGTCTCAAAGACGTGATCATCAGCGGCGGCGAGAACGTCTCGAGCGTCGAGGTGGAATGCGCGCTGCTCGAGCATGCGGCGGTCAGGGAGGCTGCCGTCGTCGGCATGCCGGACCCCGTTTGGGGTGAAGTGCCGCACGCCTTCGTCGTGCTGCGCGAGGGTTGTTCCGCGACGGAAGACGAACTGCGCTCATTCCTGCGAGGCCGGCTGGCACATTTCAAATGCCCGAAAGTGACGCGGTTCGTCGATGAACTTCCCAAGACGGCCACCGGCAAGATTCAGAAGTTCGTGTTGCGCGGCTTCCGCGCCGGCATCGCGCACCAGTAGGCAACAATGGACGCCAATCACACGAGCGAACGTCCGCAAGTCCTGGCGGGCATACGGGTGATCGAATTGGGACAGCTCATCGCGGGTCCTTTCTGCGGCAAGACGTTGGGCGACTTCGGCGCTGATGTCATCAAGGTCGAACCGCCGGGCCTCGGCGATCCCTTGCGCAAATGGCGGGTCTTGAAGGAGGGCACATCGCTTTGGTGGCAGGTGCAGTCGCGCAACAAACGCTCCATCACGCTCGACCTGCGCCAGCCCGAAGGTCAAGAGATCGTGCGCAAGCTGGTCGCCGAGGCCGATGTCGTGATCGAGAATTTCAAGCCGGGAGCGCTGGAAGCATGGGGCTTGGGATGGGAGGCGCTGTCCGCCGTGAATCCTGGCCTCATCATGGTTCGCATCTCTGGTTTCGGACAGAGCGGTCCTTATCGGGACCGGGCCGGATTTGGGGTCGTTGCCGAAGCCATGGGTGGGCTGCGATATCTTACCGGCGAGGCGGGACGCATTCCGGTGCGTACCGGCATCTCGATCGGCGATACGCTCGCTTCTCTGCATGCCACCATCGGCGTGCTCCTCGCGCTTTATCACCGCAAGACCAACGGCGGCGTCGGCCAAGTCATCGACGTCGCGCTCTATGAAGCGGTGTTCAATTGCATGGAAAGCCTATTGCCGGAGTACAGCGCCACGGGCACCGTGCGTGAGCCCTCCGGCAGCGCGCTGCCGGGGATCGCGCCATCCAATGCCTATGCCTGCAGCGACGGCGTCCTTCTCGTCGCCGGAAACGGCGACAGCATTTTCAAACGGCTCATGCAGGCGATCGGCCGCCCGGACCTCGCGGAGGCCGCCGACCTGGCGGTCAACGACGGGCGCGTCAGGCGGGTCGCGGAAATTGACGATGCCATCGGCGCATGGACTCGCGGCCGGACCGTGTCCGATGCGCTTGCGGTCCTCGGCGCCGCCCAGGTTCCCGCCGGCAGAATCTACACGGCGAAGGACATTGCCGAAGATCCGCAATATCGTGCGCGAGACATGATCGAACGAATCACCACACGGGAAGGCTACCGGCTGGATGTTCCCGGCATCGTCCCCAAACTTTCGGCTACCCCGGGCGCGATTCGTTCGGCTGCTCCGCTGCTGGGCGAACATACCGCTGAGCTCCTGAAGCAGCAGGGTTTGAGCGGAGATGAAATCGCGGCGCTGGCTTCCAAGAAAATCATTTAGGCGCAACTGAAAATCAAGCTAGATGGACAATAGTCTCTCGAAAAATGACCGATAGCGCTGTAAGGCCAGACGCAAATTCTCGGTGGACGCCTGGTCGGTCCGCTCATCCTCGAGCGCGGCGCGTTGGCCGGAGAAGGTTTCCGCCAAACTCTTGATCACCTGGGCGACGAGCTCATCTCCCTCGCGAACGGATTTTTTAGGGTCGTCGACAAAACCTCTTTGCACGACGTCCCAGCGCGAACGGAAATCGCGGGCCACATCCTCCGCGAACAGCGGGGCAAGGTTCGCGTCCTCGCGACTCGCCTGCGCTGCGCTCGCCGGGGGCGTGCGGGCCGGGGCCGTACGCGCCGGCATCTCGCGCACCGGCGCTGCACGGTCCTCGGGCACCACTTCATCTTGCAGTACCGGTACCATGTCGCCTTGCGCCACCACGTCGTCTTGCCCCTGATCGCGGTCGTGTACCCGATCGTCGTCATGCAGCCGATCGTCCTCGATCCGCCGATCGGCCTCGATCCTTGGCGACCCGGGCCGCTGCGAGGCTGCCAAATCCGCCGTTGTCAGAGTTTTCTGCCGGGTCTCTCCGGTCCGAGGATCTCCGCTCATCGTGTTGTTCATGAGTGCACCGGCGTTCGGGTTTCTCGCGCATCAACCGGTCGAGCTGGGCTCACTTCGAGAAGTTCATCGAAGAGGGTGCGGTAGTAGACCACGGCCCTTCGAAGCTCCTCGGTGTCGGCTTCGCCACGAGCGTCCCGGGCAGCGATGACTTGCGCAGAGCGATAGGTCGCAACGACATCCGGGTGATCGACGGATATGTCGGCCGCGCGACGTTCGAAGTCACCCATCGGGTACCCGCGTTTCACCATGACCTCCCTGACCAAGCGGTCCGCCTCGCCCACGACTCCCTTGGGGTTGTCGATGAAGCGACCCTGCAAGCTGTTCCACGCCTCGGCGAATCTGGCGGCGTCGGCCGTTGAAAGCGTGGTGATCTTCAATCGAGCGACGCGGTCTTCCCGTTTTTTGAGCTCCGCTTCCGCCTTGGTTTGGCCTCCCAACTCCTGCACAGTGCGTCCGTATTCCGGCCCGAATCGCCGTTGGAGCCGTTGCGATCGCCTTTGCCTTTGCGTGAATGCCCAGCCGACGGCCGCAACGGCGATCACGATCAGAACAACCGCTAAAATGATGGTGTTCGTAGTTACCGTATTCATAAATGTCCTACCTTTGGCTTCGCGTGGCCGGAAGACGCATCTGTGTTGCGCCACTAGCGCGATATCGAGAGCCACCGGTCGAGCCGCAGGAAAGCTGTAGCGATGAGTGGACCAAGCCGAGCTAGTACCCTTGATGGTGCATAGGATCACCGAAGATGGGCTTGACGGCAGCCGGAGGCTTCCGAAACCTGCGTAGGATATAACCCACTGCGCGGGAGATCATGCTCGCGCCATGCGAGCCCTCCATGGATCAAAAGGGATGTTTCCCCCTCAATGCAACGAGAACAGGCGCCGGATATTGGCCGCGACCCTGTCCGCCAGTCCGTCCTCGTGCTGCTCCTTGTGGCCTTGGTAGTCGAGCACCGTGCGGCGCGCGAGCTGCCGGCTCGCCAGGCTTTCGCTCAGCTCCTCGGCCATGTTGGGGCGGGCTTTGAGGAGCGGGAGCAGTGCATCCTTGGAAATTTCGTAAATCACGGCCCGGGTAAGCGCGGTGAGTTCGCCATTCAGCGGTTTGCCGGTGAGCAGGCCGACCTCGCCGAAATAATCCCCCGGGGCCAATCGAGTGACTTCGATCTTGCGGCCGTCTTCCTCCTCTGATCCCACGAAAACGCCGTAACTCACGATACATAAGGCTTGTAAGATCGTACCTTTCCGCGCGATCACTTCTCCTGGCTTGTAATCCTTGCGCTGCATCTGCGCCGCGAGCGCGGCCTTTTCATCCGCCGTCAAGGTCGAGAAGAGCGAGATGCCTGCCAGCAGACGCTCGGGAATTCCGGACTCCCCTTTTTCTTCGTCCGGCGCGGCTTTTTTCGCCAAGCCGGCGAGACGTGGGGCAAACTTGGCTCCCGCGGCAGCCACCGCACGATAGACCCGGTCGAAAAGCTCATTTTGCGCTGCATCGACCGCGCCTACGTCCGTCACTGTGTAGGACAGCTCGAAATCGATCATCTCTGCGCTCATGTCCTTGATGGTGACGTTCGGTTCGGGTGTACGCAGGATGTGCGTGCTTCCGAGGAGCACTTCCTTCAATAAATTGCAGCCCGCGGCCGGCGTCAGCGAGGGCTCCAATTTGATGCGGATGCTGGCGCCGTGGATCTTGGTCGGCGTGCTGCAATTGACCAGTTTGGATTTCGCAATGACGCTGTTGGGGATGATCGCCACATCCTGGTTACCCGTGAGGATGTGCGTCGCGCGCCAATTGGTCTCGATGACCTTACCCTGAAGGGTGTCGTCCAGAATGATCCAATCGCCGACGCGGTACGGACGCTCGATGTTCAGAACGATGCCGGAGAAGACGTCTCCGAGCGAGCTTTGCAGCGCCAGGCCGATAATGATGGCTAAAGCGCCGGAGGTCGCCAGCAGGCCCTTCACCGGTAGATCGAAAACATCGGCGACGATCGCAAAAGTTGCCGTGATATAGACGAGAGCGGCCAGAAGGTCCTGCACCAGTTTCGATTCGCGCGGCTGCCGGCCGAACACGACGAACGCACGCAAGAAACCCACGGTGAGCCACGCCGCGCCCAACCACCAGATGACTTCGAGAGTAACTACAAAGAAACGCCGGAGCTCCGATCCGGGCGCCACACCGGGCCGATACGGAACGACGCCGCCCGCCAGCAGCAGGCCGGTGAGAATGGCAAATATCAGAAGCTGGATGAGGAAATGTGCGAGGGAACTGCGGCCCTCCCAGTAGCGCGCGCCGAAGAAGCCGGCGACGATCACGATGCCCGCCAGAAAAAGCGGGTCGGTCGCCGTCGCCGCAATGGAAGAGAATGTGACGGTCATATTCCAGGATAAAGCCGTTGCGTCCAGATCCACGGAGGTTATCCGCAAGCTGCGTGCGGCGCGAGCATACGGCGGGTGCGAAGCACCGCCTTGGCCCAACCAATCGTCATGACGCGCCGCGACATCGGCGGCGGGAGAAGCGGAGATCGGCATGGGATTCGATGTATGAATTTAACAATAATCAGTGCATGATTCGTCGGTAGGAAAGCAAGGATGCCTTGAGGAGGGTGCGCTTTATCTCATTGATCGCGTTCACCCGGCAGATGCCGGCTGATTGCCCATCGGGTGACTCGCAATGCTCGACATCAAGCGTTTGCAAGGATGTATCAATGACTTGATCGGCGTGGTGGCTTTGTCTGCCGTATGGGCAAGCCATGAACCGGAGCAGATCGTCGACACGCTGCTCAAGGTGTTGATCGAGCGGCTGCCCCTGGAATTTGCCGCGGCCCGCTTGGCCGGCAACTCAGCGATGCCGTTGGCTGAGGTGCTTCGCACCGCATCGTCAGAGAATCGCAGACAGGGGACGCTTCCGCCTCAAATCAGCACGTGGCTCGATGCAGCCGCCCCGCGGATGTTTTTCAAGGCTCCGAATCCGTTGGGCCACGGGCAGATTTCCGTCGTTCCGTTCCGTTTCGACCACCGGCGCCGCATCGGCTCGTTGGTCGTCGCGTCGTCGCGCAGCGACTTTCCGACGGAATTCGAGATGCTGGTGTTGCGCATAGCCGTCAATCAAGCCGCAATGGCTTTGCATGAGGCGCATCGCGCGCTCGAGCAAGAAAATCTTGCCATTGAACTGGAGCGGCGCGTCGCATCGCGGACCGCGGAACTCCTGGACGTCAACCGGCAATTGATCCTGCTGAAGAACGAACTTGCGACAGAACTCCTGGCTATGAACCGGCTGCACGAATTCAGCACCCGCTCCTGGGAGATCACCGAACTCCCGGCGCTTCTCGACCAGGCGTTGGCGGCGACGATGGATATCCAGCAGGCGGACTTCGGCAACATACAGCTCTGCAATCCGGAATCGCACGAACTGGAGATCGTGTCGCAGCGCGGATTCAACGCGAAGTTCTTCGAATATTTTGCCGCCGCGGACCCGTCGAGTACCGTCGGCGGGCGTGCGATGCAGTCGCGATCGCGCATGGTCATCGAGGACGTCGAGTGCGACGCGCAGTTTGCGCCGCACAGGCACATCGCTCTCGCGGCGGGATTTCGCGCGGTCCAGTCGACGCCGCTGTTCAACCGCGGGGGCGAGATTATCGGCATGATTTCGACTCACTTCAAGCACCCCCACCGCCCTTCGGAGCGGGAGCTGCGCTTGACCGATCTGTATGCACGGCAGGCTGCTGAGATGATAGAGCGCAAACGAGCCGACGACGAACGCGCCAAGCTGGCCGCGCACATCGATCGGCTCACGCATGCGAGCCGGCTGATGGCCATGGGTGAGTTGACGGCGTGGATTGCCCACGAGATCAATCAGCCGCTGGGGGGCGTCATCTCCAACAGCAACGCTTGCATTCGCTGGCTGAATCGCGAAGCGCCGGATGTGCGCGAAGCGCGCGATGCGGTCGAGCACATCATTCGCGACGCGAACCGGGCGAACGACGTGATTCGAAGCATGCGGACATTCACCAAGAAAGCGCTGATACACAAACGCGTACTCGACGTCAACGCGATCATCTGCGACGTGATGTCGATGCTGGACGAGCAGCTGCGCAGCAGCAGCGTCGAGACCACGCTGGCATTTTCCGATACCGCGATGCTTGCATCGGCGGACCGGATACAGCTGCAGCAAGTGCTGGTCAATTTGGTGCTCAATGCCATCGAGGCATTGCGTCCCCTGACGGACAGGCCGCGCCGCTTGCGGATCGGTTCGAGCCGGGATGGCGAGAATCTCGTGAGAGTGTGTGTCGAGGACGAGGGCGTCGGTTCGGGCGACCATGATATGGATCGGATGTTCGATGCGTTCTTCTCGACAAAGCCGGACGGCATGGGGCTGGGGCTGTCGATCAGCCGCACCATCATCCGGGCACATGGCGGGGAACTCAGTGCCGCTCGGAACGAGCTCCACGGTTTGACGATGACTTTCTCGCTGCCCTCCCACGGCCCATTGCCGTGATGCACGAGGCGAGAAGCGTCGTGTTCATCGTGGACGATGACATGTCGATCCGAGACTCACTGTGCACGTTGATTCGCTCCGTCGGCTTGGAGGCACGGCCGTTTACATCCGCGGCTGAATTCCTCAATGCCGCGCTTCCGGATGTACCGACGTGTTTGGTGCTGGACGTCCGCCTTCCGGGGCAGAGCGGCCTGGATTTACAGCGCGAACTCGGCCGCGCCGGCGTGTATATCCCCATTATTTTCATCAGCGGGCACGCCGACATCCCCATGACCGTGAGCGCCATGAAAGCCGGCGCCGTCGAGTTTCTCATAAAGCCGCTTCGCGAACAGGATCTATTGGATGCCGTCACTCAGGCTATCGACAAAGATCGCGCCGCGCGCCGGCAACGCGCCGATCTCGCCGCGGTGCGCGCACGCTACGCCAGCCTGACGCCGCGGGAAAGTGCGGTGGCGTCCGGAGTCGTGCAGGGATTGCTCAATAAGCAAGTTGCGGCAAACCTCGGCGTCACCGAGATCACTGTCAAGCTGCACCGCCGGCACATCATGGAGAAAATGCAAGCGTCTTCGCTTGCGGAACTCGTGCGGATGATAGAGAAGCTCGCCTGATCTATACCTTGGTGCATGTTCTCCGCACCAATACTAAACCAAAGTAGGGTGTTCAGCAGGCGCGGATCCCTCTAAGTTCGTGCGTCCGGGTAAACGACGGACCACGGAGAGAAATGGCATGCAACTTGCGATCGTAGGCGCTAACGGCATGCCGGAAACCCCGGCGAACAGCCGCCCGCCGAATGCGATGGAATCGCTCGGTACCTTGCGGAGGTATAGCGCCGACGAGAATGTTTATTGCCGAGAAGAAGCGGCCGATTATTGGTACGAGCTGGTCGCCGGAGCCGCTCGACAATGCACCCAAATGTCGGACGGCCGGCGTCAGATCGTGGATTTCTTGCTTCCCGGAGACTTTTTCGGATTCCACGCAGGCGCCGGGCACGACTGCTCCGTCGAGTGTGTGGTGCCAAACACCATGGTCGTGCGTTATCAGCGTCCGCGGATGGAATCACTCCTGGAGTCGGATCCGCAACTCGCGCGCCGCGTGCGCGAAATCGCGTTCGACTCGATGGATCGAATGCAGTCGAGAACGATCCTGTTGGGCTGTAGCCGAGCACTAGAGCGAGTATGCGGATTCCTGCTGGAGATGGCCGACCGGCGCCAAACCAAGACGGAGGGAATGGTCGCGTTGCCGATGTCCCGCTACGACATCGCGGACTACCTCGCGATTGCAGTGGAAACCGTGAGCCGCTCCTTGACGACGCTGCGGTCCGGGCAAGTGATCACCTTCTTCGGCACTCGGCATTTCCGCATCGTCAATCGCAAGGCCCTGGAAGCCCGTTGCTGCCGCTGACGCCGCTCACCAACCTATCAAAGCAAGCGGGAGCATTCATGGGAATCCAAAAGTTCGACAAATCGACCTGGACCGATGTGTGCGCAGCCGTCTCGACGGGGATGCTGGGTAAACGCGCCGAGATCGAAGTTATTTCGCACGCCGACGGAATATTGATCGGGGCGCAGTCGCTGCCAATGATCGGAATCGCCTTCGACCCTGTAAATGACGAGCTGAAAATCATGTTGGACGGCGTAGATCATTTCGTGTCTCAGCCGAGAGAGATGTATCTCGATTTCGGACTCGGCGGCGTTCAAAGTCTCGGCATCCTGGATAACCAAAATGCGTGGCAGATCGTGCTGTTGCGCGACCCCGTGATGCTGCCGCGCCGGCCGGATGTTCACGACTGAATTTCGCGCCTCATGTGCACAGGCATTGTACGATATTAGGCGAGTGGCCCACGCCAAGCCCCGGTGACACCTTCATTCCTAGGTTACCGTGGGGACTCCGTCCGGACACCAAGTCAACGCCCGGACGCCAAGTCAACGAGGAATATCGATGCGGCCAGTCGATCTTGGATATTCGATGCCCGCCGAGTGGGCTACGCACGCCGGCTGCTGGATGGCGTGGCCGAAGCGGGTCGAACTCTGGCGGGAATATCTCGATGCGGCGCGCGAGGACACCGTGCGCGTGGCGCAGGCAATCGCGGGATGTGAACCTGTCACGCTGTTGGCCGATCCCGGGGACGTCACCGATGCACGCATGAGATGCGGTCCTTCGGTCAACGTCGTGCCGATGCCGATCGACGACTCGTGGCTGCGCGACTCAGGTCCCACGGTCGTCAGGGATTCTGCGGGCCGGCGCGCGGCCGCCGTCTTCACATTCAACGCATGGGGCGGCAAGTATCAACCCCATGATCAGGATGCGACTCTCGGCGAGCGCCTCGCCGCTCTTGCGGGGATTCCCGCGTACCGGTCGGAGCTCGTCGTCGAGGGCGGAGGGTTTCTGTCGGACGGTGAAGGAACACTGATTACTGCCGAGACCTGCGTTCTCAATCCCAACCGCAATCCCGGTTGGACCAAGGCGGAGGCCGCGGCCGAATTGCGCGCCATGCTCGGCGTCAAGAAGGTCATCTGGTTACCCGGCGACGTCACGGACACGGAAACGGACGGGCATGTCGACGGATTCATCGCCTACGTCAAGCCCGCTACTCTGCTTTGCGAGGGGGTGGCCGATCCCGAGGATCCGAGGTACGCCATCATGGCGGAGAATCGGCGAGTCCTGGAAACCGAGACCGACGCGCGCGGCCGCCGCTTCGATCTACTCCCGATTGTCGAAGCGCCTCGCTCGGCGGTGCCGCGCGGGCAAGAGGGCTACTGCCGCTCCTACGTGAATTTCTATCTCGCCAATGGCGCGGTCATCGTCCCCGCGTACGGGATTGCCGAGGATGCTTCGGCGGTCGACATGGTCAAGCGCGCCTATCCTGATCGACGAGTCGTCCCGGTCGCACTCAGCGACTTGTTTCGAGGCGGCGGAGGAGTTCACTGCATTACTCAGCAAGAGCCAGCCTGAATCAGCCGCCGGCCTGCGCGGTGTAAATCTTGCGCACCGATTCCATGGTGTCGGCATCCTCGGCCCGTTTGTCATCCCGATAGCGTTTCACTCGCGCGAGCCTCAGCGCCAAGCCACCCGGATAACGGACGCTCGCCTGCAGGTCGCTGAAGGCGATCTCCACGACGAGCTCCGGCCGGACGAACACCGTCCATTGATCGCGGCGAGTTTCCAGGGCCAACAATGCCTTGGTCTGCCACTCGAGCATCGCATCCGTGAGGCCTTTGAAGGTCTTGCCGAGCATGACGTATTCGGCCGTGGCGGGGTCCAGCGCGCCCAGATGCAGATTGGAAAGCTTGCCGGTACGCCGGCCGTGCCCCCACTCGGCGGCCAGCACGATGAGATCGAGGGTATGCGCACGCTTGATCTTGAACCAGCTCGCACCTCGATTGCCGGCTTCATAGGGCGCGTCCAGGGACTTTGCCATGAGACCTTCGTGTCCGGCCTTGATCGCGGCGTCGTAGAAGGCGGCGGCCTCGGGTTCGGCAGACGTGACCAGCCTCGGAACGCGCAGCGGCACCGGGACCGCCTCGGCGAGCGCTTGGACGCGTTCGCGCGTGGGGCGGCCCGCGATACTGTGACCCTCGAAGTGCAGGCAGTCGAAGAAAAAAGCCCTGATGGGCAATTCGGTGCGCGACGTCTCGACATTCAGCTTGCGGCCGAAGCGGCGCATGGTGATCTGAAAGGGATGC
Source organism: Steroidobacteraceae bacterium (assembly GCA_036498345.1). Taxonomy (GTDB): domain Bacteria; phylum Pseudomonadota; class Gammaproteobacteria; order Steroidobacterales; family Steroidobacteraceae; genus Bog-1198. Next base: position 86,133 of record DASYFQ010000018.1, on the reverse strand, counting down.
GGCCGCTCGGACGCATCGAAGGCGATCGCTTCGCCATCGAGCACCAGTGTGTGTGCGCGGAACGTGCGCACCACCTCGACGATTTCCGGCACGGCATCGGTAATGTCGTTCAACGAGCGGGTATAGACTCGCACGTCGTCGGCTACCTTGTGCACCTGGATGCGCGCGCCGTCCATCTTCCACTCGAACGCCGCCTCGCCGCCCAGCGCTCTCAAGGCCTCGCCCACATCGGCGGCCGTCTGAGCGAGCATGGGTGCAGCCGGCACGAACAGCTCGAGCTGGAATCTGGCCAGAGCTTGCGTACCTTCCAGCAACGCGATTCGCGCCACGGCTCCCAGGTTCTTCGAATACATCGCCGCTCGGCGCACGTCTGGCACCGGCACATCGGCCGCCGCGGCGATCGCCTCGAGCATCACGCCGGCGAGAGCGCCCTGGCGGAGCTCGCCGACCACGAGGCGCAGCAGGAATTCCCGTTCGGCGGGTGTCGCCCGCGAAAACAACGCGCGCAGCGCCTGCGCTCGCCGGGCTGCGGAGCCGGTCCCGCGAATGCCGGCGATGTCGGCGAGAGACCGATCTACCTCCGCGATCGAGAGCTGGGTCTCGTTGGCTGCCTCGATCGCTGCGGCTGCCTGCAGCGCCTTGTAGGCGATGCCGATTCGTCCCTGCATCGTTTCCCCGGAAAGATAGCTGACGGCGATGTCGATCTCATCGGGCGGCAGCGCCTCGAGGAAGGAGGCGAGTTCTCGTACCTTGGTGCGGCGAGCCGACGCCGCGCCGACGCGCTGCGATGTGCCTACGAGGTTCGCGAGCAGGGTCATGCAGCGATTGTACGTAACTCATGGCATGGAGCTGACCCGCCCCAATGAATCAACGTCTTATTATATTCGGCGCGCTGGGTTCGTGCCTTCGTTGCCAGGCGGGAAGCAGGGAGCTTCGCGCGGCTCCCCGAGCCAACGCGGTGATGCGCTTTCTTGCTAATCTACAATGTTGCTCATTACCCGACCCACGTACAATCGGCCGGCATCCAACCAACCGTCGGCGGTTGGCCTCGATTCGGATTGCTCTGATATGACGGATCGATGCATTCGGTCCGTTTCGCTTAACGCAACGACTAGGAGTTTTCATGCGGTACTCGCGCGCAGTGGGAATCATCGGGTTGATCGGACAGGGCGTGTTACTGGGACTGGGCTGCGGTGATGCGGTGGTTGCCGCGACGCCGGCCGCTCAAGACCTGGCCGTGCAGCAGCACTGGAAGCTGGGCGGCGTCGGCGGTTGGGACTATCTGACACTCGATGCGGCGGGCCAGCGGCTTTTCCTGAGCCGCGCGGATCATGTCGACGTGGTGAATACCGACTCGGGAAAGATCGTCGGAACGATTGCGAACACCCAGGGCGTGCACGGAATCGCGCTCGCCGAGGACTTGAACCGCGGCTATACCAGCAATGGCAAGGCCGACTCGGTCACGGTATTCGATCTTGCCACCCTCAAGGTCATCAAGGAAGCGCCCGTATCGGGCCATAATCCCGACGCCATCCTGTACGAGCCCACCGGCAAACATGTGTTCACCTTCAATGGCAAGAGCAAGGACGTGACCGTCCTCGATGCGGCGACCCTTGCCGTCGTCGCCACGGTGCCGGTTCCCGATAAGCCGGAGTTCGCCGCAGATGACGGTGCGGGTCATATTTTCGTCAACATCGAGAGCGAACCCGGTCAAATCGCCGTGATCGACAGTCACAGCCTGACCGTCACGGCCACATGGACGCTGCCGGGGTGCGCAGCCCCCAGCGGGCTGGCGCTCGATCGGGCTCACCATCGCTTGTTTTCGGTCTGCGATGATAAGGTAATGGCGGTCACGGATTCGGCTACGGGCAAGCAGGTTGCCAAGCTCAAGATTGGTGACGGGCCGGATGCCGCGGCCTATGACACCCAGCGCGGGATGGTGTTCAGTTCGAACACCGATGGTACGCTGTCCGTGATAAAGCAAGATTCCCCGGATCACTACACCGTGCTCAAGGCGGTCGAGACACAGAAGGGCGCGCGGACCATGGCGCTGGACCCGACTCATGGAAAAGTTTACCTGGTATCGGCCGAATTCGGTCCGCCGCCGCCCGCCACGGCCGCTGCCCCTCATCCGCGGCCGACGCCGGTGCCCGATACCTTTACCGTTCTGGTGGTGTCCAAGCGCTGAAAGGGGCTTCGCAGTACGTGCAACGCTGAGCGGTCGTCTATAGTGGTCGCCTATGAAGAAGCTGAAGCACGAAGCGGAGTTGTTCAAGGCTGCGTTGCTCGCCGGGGTTCAGTACGCGGAAGGCCGCGGTGCGGTTGAATTCGAAGCAACCGACTCGGCGAGCGACAAGGCCTTGTACGTCTATAGACTGCTCGTTCACGACAAGATCATCGCGCCGATGCCGGAAGACCAGGTCAGCGAGAAGACGATCCGGCATCGGCTCGCGACCTGGTATGCGCATCAGTTGCCCAAGGGGCATCCGCTGACACAATAAATAGAACGCGCGCGAGCGCATGGCAAGCGCGATGCCGCCGCTGGGCTTGCAAATTCGATTGCAGAATGTGCGGGAGACCGTTATATAGTCAAAGGGCCCCGGGTGTGCCTAAGCATGCCACCCGGCATCCACAGTACACACACACGAAGGCGGAGTGATGGTTACGAAACGCGAATCTCCTGTGAAGAAGACGACGAGGCGAAAGGCGGCCGCGGCGCCGGCGGAGCTGTCAGACAATGCGGCGATGGTGGTCCTCGAATCGACCACGATGACGGCCTCCACAAGTGTTGACCCTGACGTTCGACGCCAATTGGTGGCGGCGGAGGCTTATTTCCGTGCTGAGCGGCGCGGATTTGCGGCGGGCAACGAGCTCGAAGATTGGGTCGCGGCCGAGGCGGCCGTGGACAGGCGACTCCAGCCGACGCAAGCGGCGTGAGCTCAAGCGGTCCCAATTAGCCGCGCGTTCGTCGCGCGCGACATACCGCAGGATGGCGGACGGCCGGTTCCCCGGCTCCAAGGGGAGAGCCCGCTCGGACGTGGCCTGACACACGAACAGGCCCGCACGGGCGTGCCGCCTTCAAAAAAAGCTTTGTAATTTTTTCTCGGTGAGGCGGTCGCCTCCATAGCGGCACCCTTGGAGGACACATGCGATCATCACTGCCGGGGTTTCTTATGGTGGGCACATTCCTATGCGGTGCGGCGCCGGCGGCGCAAACGCCGAACTGGACGGGCAGCTTCGTCGCACGGGTCGAGGCACTCGCGGTGCTGCAGACATTGAACGCCGATTTGCTGAGCCATGACAGCGCGACCTTGACGCTCGAGCGTTGGTGCGACGTGCACAAATTGGCGTCGCCTCCGAAGATCGTCGCGTCGCGGATTCCGAATATCGACAAGCAGCCGACGCTCGACCAGCGCCGGGAGCTGGGGGTCACACCGGAAGAGCCCGTCCGCTACCGGCGGGTGAAATTGATGTGCGGCGCGTTCGTGCTGTCCGAGGCGGACAATTGGTATGTGCCTGGCCGCTTGACGCCCGAGATGAACAAGCTGCTGGACACCACCGACACTCCTTTCGGTGTGGTCGTGCGGGCGCTCCACTTCCAACGCCACACTCTGTCGGCGACGCTGCTATGGCTTCCGCTGCCCGCCGGCTGGGAAATGAATGCGGCGGGCGCGCGCAACGTGGTTGCGGATCAACCCATGCCATCCAAACTGTTGGAGCATCGGGCGGTGCTGACCTTGCCCGATGGGACGCCGTTCAGCGAAGTGGTCGAAACCTATACGGAGAATGTTCTGGCGTTTCCGATCCCGCCGCCTTAAGCCGGGGACGAAGCCGCTGTTGGCGGGGACGAATTCGACGCGAAGCCGCAGACGCAGATGGTGCCCGCAGAGTCTCATGGACGCGTCGGCAGAGCTGCGTTCCACGAGGTTGTCCCCCGATGCGACTACTCGACCGAGTTGCCAGCACTCGCGCGCCACTCCTGTTGGCCCCCCACCATCGTCCGGAGGTTGCGTTCCAGGTCACCGGTCCCGGCCGCTACGCATCGCGCGTCGCCGACTGTCCGTTGCGCTTCGTTCTTGCCGATGATCTAACGCAGGCGTGCGCGGAGCTCGCGTTCGCGGACGGCGCGCGCCTGGTGGGATGTCTGGATCTGCTGCGAGTGCCGGCGCGGCAAATGTGGATCGAGTGGAACGATGAAGTGCACAAGCGCGTAATCTACGAGACCGGGTCGGCCGCCGACTACGACACGGCCTCGTCGGGCCGCCGAGTCGGAGTGCTGCTGGAGGGGTCACCGGACGGCTACGGCGCCGTGACCCGGACTTTTTGGGCCGACGCCGCCGACGCATGTTCGGAAGTGACTCTGTCGCCGCTCGAAACTCACATCGATTTGCGCGCTGAGTTCGCGGACGCGTCGGATGTTGCGGCCATCCTGTCGGGCGGCTTCGCCGGCATTGGCCAACGAGACGATGCTGCGATGGATTGTTTGCTCGACCACGTGCGGTTTCGCTTCGACGCAACCTGGGCAGCCTACTATCGTGCCGCCGCAACTGATCCCGGCGCGCAGCGCGATGTAGTGCGCTCGTCGTTGGCGGCGGTCGCTCGCGATCCGCCGCTGGTTCTCGCGTTTCTGCTGTTGCTCAGCGCCAAAGACGCCACCCGCCGGATTCCGGTGTCGCGTGCCGCCATCAATCGCAAACGTCAGGCGCATGGCCGAGCACCGCTGCTCGATCACATCGAGGTGCGCGCCTCGCTCGACTCGGTCCGGGAAGCAGATTCCGGCGGATTCGAACCGGTCGGCCGCCTATCGCCGCGGCTGCATCATGTCCGAGGTCATCTCGTGCGGCGCGACAACCGCATCTTCTGGCGCGTTCCTCACCTTCGAGGCAGCGCCGCGCGCGGCATGGTGCGCTCGCGGACCGTTTGCCTGTCGTTTGCGCGCCCGGGGAGCACAGACGAATCGGCTGGGAAGCGGGGTGAGCCATACCGGTCGCGGGTGAGCTGAACGGGGCGTGAGTTGGACGAGCCGGCGAGGGACGAGGCGGAGAACTAAACGCCCGGCCGGTTGCGTCCGATCAGGTGCTCGGCGACGGCGAGATCCGCGAGTGCCACGCCCACTGATTTGAACACTGTCTTGCGCGCACGCGATGCAGCCGGCTTTGCGGCAATCAATTCGCCGAGCAAGGAGATGTCGGCTTTCGCAACGACACCCCGTGCCAGAGGCCCGATCAGGTCGCCGCTTTGGGTGAGCGCGGCGACTGTATCGACGGCAATGCAAGCACCGCGCATGCAATCATCGTCGGCTTCCCTCATATCGGGGCTGAAGCTTCCGACCAAATCCAAGTGACATTCGGATTTGAGCCAGCGGCCCTCGATCAGGGGCTTCTGCGCCAGCGTCGCGCAGCTGATCACGTCCGCCGCGCGCGCGGCCGTCTCCAAATCGCTCGCGATCTCGACGGGCCATCCGCGAGCGCTGAGATCCCGGGCCACGGCCGCTGCCTTGTGCGGATCTCGTCCCCAGATGAGGACGGATCGGTACCGGCGCACGGCCAGATGACCTTCGACGAAGTATCGCGACAGAGCTCCCGTGCCTGCCATCAGGAGCACGTCTGGCGCCGCCGGCGCCAGCAGATCGGCCGCCAAGGCGGACACCGCGGCGGTGCGAATCAGCGTGAGCGCCCGTCCGTCAATCCATGCTCGGGGCTGCCCTGTTTGTCCCGAGAGCAGCAAGTACGCGGCGTTCACGGACGGCAATCCTCGATCGGCGTTGTCCGGGAATACCGTGGCAATCTTCACGCCGATGTCGCCGTCCGGCTGCCACGACGGCATCAGCAGCAAGGTACGCGGCCGATCGGTCGCATCGAGATCGTAGTGAGCCCGCTCCGGACTGACTGCTTGCGACACGAAGGCGCGACGCAGCGGCTCCACGAGACTCCCTACGCTGGCGAGGCGATGAACGGTATCGAAGTCGATGTACTTCATCCGATCACGTTCGCTTCGCGAAGCGGACGGTTCTCGGCGATTCGCGTGAACAGCAGATCCGATAAATCGAGTGTCTCGAAGCGGCCGAGCAGAATGAGTTCGGCGATGGCACGGCCGATGATCGGCGCCTGCTGCATGCCATGACCCGAGAATCCGTTCATGAACAGGAAGTTCTCCAATGACGGATGCGGACCCAGAATGGCATTGTGGTCAAACGTGTTCATCTCGAAGTAGCCGGACCAGGCGCGCTCGAGCTTGGCTTCCTCGAACGCCGGAATGCGATGGGCAAGCGCCGGCCAGAGATAGCTCTCGAAGGAGTCGTAGTCCGGCTGCAGCGGCTGATCATCCGGATCGTCGATCGGCGAAAAGCCGGCGATGAATTTCGTGCCTTCGGGGCGAATCCAGAATCCCGTCGGATCGATCGCCAGCGGGAAAGGACTCATGGGGGTCGGGCAGGAGATCACGTAGACCGTGCGCCGCCGTGCAAACACCGGCAAGGCCACGCCCACCATGGCGGCGACGTGTCGCGCCCACGGGCCCGCGGCATTGACCACGTGGGTGCAGGCCATCCGCGAACCGCCTGCCGTGATCACATCGGTGACGCGGGTACCTTCCACCGAGAAGCCGCTGACTTCCGCGTTCACGTAGCGCGCGCCCAGTCGACGAGCCTTGCGGGCGAACGCCGTCAGCAGGGTATAGCCGTCGAACCAGCCTTCACCGCTCAAGCCCAGCGAGCCCAAGGATAGATCGGAGGTGTTCAACCAGCCGAAGCGTCTCTCGAGATCGGTGCGGTCCATGAGCGCGATATCGGCGCCGCAGGCCTTTTGCACGGCATGCGCCTGGCGCAGCTCCGCAGCGCCGGCGGCTCCCGCGAGATAAAGATAACCGGCCTCGCGCAGCATGACATCGGGCCTCTCATCGTCGATGCCGAGTTCGACCGCGGCATTGCGCAGAAAGGCGACGCTGGCTTGCGAGATGCGGATGTTTACGGGGGTCGAAAATTGCTGACGGATGGACGCGGCCGAGAGGGCGGATGACGCTTGCGCGTACGAGGGGTCGCGCTCGATGACCGTTACGCCGACGGATGCATCGAGCCGCGTCAGCCAGTAGGCGAGCGCCGAGCCCATGACACCGCCGCCGATCACGATTACTTGATTGCTCATCCAGACTTTTTAACCCAGAGCGAGACAGGCCTTACGGGGGTACGCGGGCTCTGGGGTCGATCATATAGGCGCCGGGCCGGACGCGAAACCGGCCGCATCTGCGAAGTGGTTCTCACCTTGACTAAATCGCCGCGGGGACCGGCCGGGGATGGGGTCTGGACTACATCCAAAATGTGATCCAAGCCATCCCGTGAATTCTTCATTTCCATGAGGATCTTGCAAGCGGCGACACAATCGGCCGGCATCGCGAGCGCTGCGTAATCGCAGTGCAGCAAAACTGACTGGATGAGGAACAAGGAGGGCATCGGTGCAAAGCGCAACAAGAAAAAGTGAATCCGCCGCGTCGGAACTCGCTCGGCGTACGCCCGGACCCGCGGCGAAAAAAGCCAAGCTCTCGGTGCTCCTCATCACAGGCGACGACATGCTGTGGCCGCAGATCGGGCCGCATGTGGGGAGCGACCTCATCCTCAAGCAGGTGGACTCCATCGATGAGTTGCTCACGGCGACGACCTCGGGCCAACCGGCCATCGTCTTGTGGGATGCGCGAAATCAAACCGAGACCGCCGGCGCACTGTCCCGCCTGCAGCTGCATTCCCCTCGTTTTGCAGTGATTGCGCTGGACGAGGCGAGCGGGGCTCATACGTGGGCGAACCCCATCGCCCTGCGCCAGGTCGTAGCTCATGTGGCGCTGCCGATAGCGGCCGCAAATTTGACGGCCGCCCTCGATAGCGCCCACGAGGAGGTCAACGCGCGAGTGGCGCTGCTCGGCGACGGCAGCACCGCGGCCCCGGGCGCGGGATCACCCGCCACGGAATCGGCCGGCGCGGGGTCGCCCGCCGCACCATCCGGTCAACGAAGAATTCCATGGATCCCCGTATCCATCATTGCGGGCGTGCTCGCCGCCGCCGCCGGGGTGTTCGTCGTCCTCCGGCACGATGCGCCGGTCAAACCCGAGCCCGCGGCGAACTCGGAGCACGCCGCGCAACCGCCCGGCAAAGCACCGGCGGCAGCCGACGAAAAGATCGATCTGCTGATCGAGAAAGCCGGGAAGGCGATGCTCGATCGGCACTTCATCGATCCGGCCGACGGCAGCGCGCTGACGCTCTATAGAAATGCGCTTCTTATCGATCCCAACAACGGCGAAGCGCGCCAGGGTTTGCAGCGCCTCGCCGAAATTCTGTTCACGCGGGCGCAGTCCGCGTTGGACGAACGCAAGTTCGACGTTGCGTTGCAGGCGCTCGAAACCGCACGCAGCATCAATCCCGCCGATGGTCGCTTGTCCACGCTCGATGAGCGCATCGCCAGCTTGCGGGCCGAGTTCGGCCCGGCGCAGATTCTGGCGACTATCAACGCACAGAATTTCGATCGCGCGACGCAACTGATCGACGAGGCGGCCCGCACCAAATCTCTCAGCAATGCGAAACTCACGCAGTTGCGCGACGAACTGCGGCGGCGGCACCAAGAATCCGACATCGCGAATTTTGCGAAGCTGATCGACACGCGCTTGCAGCAGGACAAAGTGGTGGAACCGCGCAACGACAGCGCCGCCTACTACCTCGCGCAGGCCAGGGCTGCCGGTGCAAGCATCGCCGCGCTGCAGTCGCAGTCCCAGGAAATATACAAACGGCTGGCACAGTCCGAGCGCACCGCCGTCGAGCAGCGGCGTTTCACCGACGCGGATCGGTTGCTCGCGGACCTGCACACCTACGGCGCTCCGGCCGCAACCGTCGCGAACCTGCAACACGAACTCAATACGGCGCGCGCGCAGCAAGCCGCGGCCGCACCCGAACAGCCGCAATACCTCGATCTGGCGCAATCCCGGCTCGCCCAAGGAAAACTCACCGAGCCCGACAACGACAGTGCGCTGTTTTATGTCAATCAGCTGCGTGCCACGGATCCCAAGAATAGCGGCCTGGCACGAATATCCGGCGCCGTTCAGGGGCAAATCCTCGATCAAGCCCGTGCTGCGCTCGATACCACACAACCCGCCAGAGCCGAAGCGCTGTTGCAGATGGCTGCGGGCTTGGGCGCCTCGGCCGATTTGGCTGCGCTCAACCAGCGCCTGGCGCAGTTGAAACTGGCCAGCGCCGGGCCGCCGCAAGTCCTGGAAGCCTCATTGACCCGGGTCAAAGGGATTGAACTCGACTACCCGAGCGAGGCGCTGCGCCGGAGCATCGAGGGTTGGGTCGACGTTTCCTACATGGTCACGGCGGAAGGCAAGGTCGCTACGGTCAAGGTGCTGGGTTCGAGCCCGCCGGGTATGTTCGACGCGGCCGCGACCAAGGCGCTCACGCGCATGCGCTACCAGCCGATGACGCAGGGTGGAAAAGCCATCGCGGTCAGCACGAAATTGCGCATCGCCTTTCGCCTGTCGAAATAGCAACTGACGCCTCATGAGCAGCAAACCCTCCGTAAGCACCGATCGACGCGAGTCGAGCATTGCCGGAGCCAAACGTTCGGCCGGTCGCTGCCTGGTCGTGCACGATGACCTCGAGCTCCGCCTGCGGCTCGCGTCGCTGGTGCGCCGGGCGGTTGCGACTCTCGACGCAGATTGCATCAGCAGCGCAAGCTTCGATGCGCTCACCCCGGATCGCGTCGCCGGCTACGTGGCCTTGTTTCTCATCGTCGAGTTCGGCCCGCGCGACAACGCGGTTGACCCGCTGGTGCGGCTCGCGCGTACGCGCGGCCAAGCGCCGCGCTTGCCCATATTCGTATTTGCGCGCGGCGGCGACGAACGCAACGCCGCGCGCACCATCAAACTGGGAGCCAACGACTATTGGCCGATTCACTCGGTGAAAATCGGCGAATTGGGCGAGGTCTTGCAGCCGCTCGTGGAGCCGGCGCGCAGTTCCGGCTCCCCGGCCGGCGCGCCAGCCGATCCCCGGCGCCAGCCGCAGATCGCCGGATACCGTCTGGTGAAGACCATTGCGGAATCGGCTGCGGCGTCCGTCTATCTGGCGCGCAACGACGATTTGGCACAGCCCGTCGCGCTCAAGGTTCATGCGCTCAAAGGCCGCGAAGTGTCCGAGGCCGATCGGCAGCGGTTCGTGCGCGAATGCCAAATTCTGTCGGCGCTGAATCATCGCTCGATTGCCGACGTGCTCGACTATGGCATCACCGATGACTATCTGTATCTCGCGCTGGAATATTTCCCCTGCGGGAGTCTGCGCGATCGTCTGAAGAATCCGGTGAGCGAGGCCGATGCGGTGAATTACGCGCGCCAAATCGGCGAGGCGCTCCAGGTGCTGCATGCTGCGCACGTCGTGCACCGCGACTTGAAGCCGTCGAATTTGATGTTGACCGACGACAACCGCCTGATCTTGATCGATTTCGGGTCGGCATCCGTGCGCCTAGCGGCGAGCGATCTATCGAGATCCGACCTGTGCACGGGAACCCCTTACTACGTGTGCCCGGAGCAGATCGACAACCGCGATCCGGATGCGCGAGGCGATCTCTACAGTCTCGGCATCGTGCTCTACGAAATGCTGGTGGGCGCCTTGCCGTACGTCGGCAATAATCTGGTCGAGATCTTCACCGGTCATCGTGCGGCGCCGGTGCCGCGGTTGCCCCAGCGCGTCCTGCGCTACCAGCCGATCATCGATCGTTTATTGGCTAAAGACCCCGCCGATCGTTACGCCTCGGCCGCTTCGTTTCTCGAGGATTTGAGCGCGGTCAGTGCGCCTATTCGAACGTCCGTCAGTGGAGCCAGTCATACGGGAGTGATAATTCATGAAGTCTCGGTTAAGTAAGATCTTGAGTCCGCTCCTGTCGCCGGGCGGCCTGCTCGTGCTGGTCGTCATGCTGGGATTCGCCTTTCTCGCCATCGTGCTCATACCGGGGCTCGAACTTGCCGGCGAAGTCGCGGACAGTTCGACGGCGCTCAAGTTGCTGGGTGAGCAACAGCGTCATCCAACCCTCATTCGCGCGTCGCTCGAAGCCGTGCATGACCGCTTGGGCGCCCACGGCTATGTGCAAGAATCTCTGGACGATTTGCGTGCGTCGAGCGCCAAACTCGACGCGGCGTTGCATCAGATGACGGTGCCGCGCCCCGTGAGCTGGTTCGCACTCACGGCCGACACCGGCGCAACCGGCGCGCCGATTGCCGGCAAGCACGCCGCCTCGCTGCTCGATAGCTGGGCCAGGGAGCTGGTGGTGTTGAAACCGCTGCTCGATTACCACGGCGTTCCCTACCAGGACAACGAATCCACCGGCACCAATTTGAACGACAGCGGACGCCGCTTGGAACTCGACGTCAACGCGGCGCTGCGCACCAGCCGGCATGCCTTGCCGGCGCTCGACAACGAATTCTCGGCGATTGCGGCAGACTTGCAGGCGACCAATTTGCGCTCTGCGACCGAGTTGCGGCTGGTGATGCTGTCGGGTCTCGTGATCGCCCTCGCCCTGGTGACGCTGGTGACCGTATTGCTCAGCGCCCGGCAGCGGCAGGAAAGCAGCCTGCGTCAAGCGCGGCAGCAGACCACGGACATCCTGCGCACGGTCAAAGACGGATTGTTCCTGCTCGACCAGAACCTGGTGATCGGCGCGGCCTATTCAGGCGCGTTGGAGACGCTGTTCCAGCGCAAGGACTTCGCCGGTCTTCCTTTCGAGAACCTGCTCAAGAACATCGTATCGGAGCGGACGCTCGCGACCGCGACCAAATTCGTCAAAATCCTCTGGTCCGAGCGCACCAACGAGAAGCTGGTCAAAACGATCAATCCCCTGGGCGAGGTGGAAGTCCACCTGGACAGCGGCAACGGCAAGTTCGACACGCGCTACCTGCAGTTCGACTTTCACCGAGTGCGGGTCGACGGCGAGATGACCCAGGTGTTGGTGTCCGTGTCGGACGTGACCGCCCGGGTGGATCTCGCGCATGAGCTGCAAGCCTCGCAGAACCAAGCGCAGGGCCAAGTGGACACCTTACTGGGTATTCTGCACATCGATCCTGCGCAGCTCTCGTCGTTCTTGAACGACTCGAATGCCGCCATGAAGATGATCAACGCGGTGCTGCGCGAGCCGACTCGCGAAGAGGGCGTGTTCCGCAAGAAGCTCGATACCCTGTTCCGGCAAGTGCACTCGGTCAAGGGGGAAGCCGCCGCGTTGGGCTTGTCCTCCATCGAGACCCGCGCGCATGCCTTCGAAGATGACTTGAAGTCGCTGCGGGAGAAGCCAAGCCTGTCGGGGAACGACTTCCTGCCGCTGGTCATCAAGCTCGATGATCTGCTCACGCACCTGCAATCCGTCAGCGACTTGGTTTCGCGCCTGTCGCGCCTGCACGTCGGGCAGCACGACGTCGTCCACACCATTACCGCGGTGCTGCAAGAGGAGAAGCAGAAGCTGTCGGGCGCCAAGGGCGATGCCGGCGTCGAGGCGACGCTGCAACAGCTCGCCGCGCGCGTCGCCCGCGAAAACAACAAGGAAGCCACTGTGCAGTGCATCGGGTTCGACGCCGTGCCCGACGAGTATCGGCGCACCGTCAAGGACATCGGCATTCAGGCGGTGCGCAACGCCATCGTGCACGGCATAGAGCCGCCCGACGGCCGCGAGACCGCCGGGAAGGCCCGGCAAGGCTCGGTGCGCCTGACCTTCCAGACTACGGGCGACTCGGGCTACAAGCTCATCGTCGAAGACGATGGCCAAGGCCTGTCGACCGAGCGCATCAAGGAAGCCGCGCTCAAAAAAGGCTTCATCACTCCCGAAAAGGCGCAGACCTTGGATACCAAGCAGATCTTCTCGCTGTTGTTCCAGCCCGGCTTCTCCACCATGGAGACCGCGACCAAAGATGCGGGACGGGGCGTCGGCATGAACGTGATCGCCGACCTGACCAATCAGGCGGGGGGGCGGGTTTCGGTTGCGACGAGTTCGGGAAAGTTTACGCGGCTGACCATGACGCTGCCGCGCGCCGCCGTCAAGCGCGCGGATGACACCGAGGCGGCGTGACGAATATGAATGCCGAGGCAAAGCCTTCGTTGAGGCTCATGATCGTCGATGATTCCAACATCATTCGCCGGCGCATCGAGCGCTCCCAGCAGATCGCCCGATTGGAAGTGGTGGGCGCCGCGAGCAACGGCCGCGAGGCAGTGGAACTGTTCCGCCGCACGCAACCGGACGTCGTGACCATGGATCTGACCATGCCCGAGATGGACGGCGTCGAATGCGTGCAGAAATTGGTGGCGATCAATTCCAAGGTGCTGATCCTGGTCGTCTCCGCTCTCGCGGACAAGGCCACCGCGGTGGATGCCATCGAAAAAGGAGCGAACGGCTTTCTATGCAAGCCGTTCACGGATCGTCAGCTCAATGACGCGCTCGAAGAGCTGCTGTCGGAGGCAGGATGATCAAGGAAGCCGAGATACGCACATTCATCGAAGGCGCGACGAACTATTTCGAGATTTCGGCGCAGCAGTCGGCGACGGTCGGGTCGCCCTATCTCGTGACGGACGGAAACCCCGGCGCCTATGAATATACGGGCGTCATCGGCATTTCCGGCGCACGCAAGGGCATCGTCTATTTCACCGCTCCGCGCGGCATGCTCACCGTGCTGCTGATGCGCATGCAGGAAACCGACACCAGCGACGAAAACATCAAGGATCTCGTCGGCGAAGTGGCGAACACGATTTCCGGCAATGCGCGCCGCGACTTCGGCAAGAATTTCGTCATATCCGTGCCGGTGGTCATCGCGCACGAAGTGGATAAGGTCACGGCGCCGCATAACCGCTCCTACGTGATTCCCATCAATTGGCGCACCCACTCCGCCAAGCTGGTCGTTTGCCTGGAATAGCCCGGCCGCCTGCGGTATTCGGGAACGCAGCCGGACCCGTGGTGCCGGCGAATAGCGTACCGCCGTTATTGCCTGAATAGATCCTGCGGCGCCCATTGCATTTTGGGCGCAGCGGTCGTCGACATGTGTGAGAATTGGCTCATTGGGGGAGATCAATAACCAACCCGTGGGGAAGCAATGTTCGACATGACTAGACTCGTTGTGCGGCAACGATGGATTTCGCGCGCCTGGCCGGCTCTCATTTGCGCAGGTTCGCTCGCGGCCGCGGCATCTGCGGGAACCGACGAAACGACCGCGCCGACCGTCTTTTTCAATGCGCACGTCTTTACGGCGGAGCACGCTCATCCGTACGCCGAGGCGGTGGCGATCCGCGGCGATCGCATCATTGCCGTCGGCACCCTTGCTTCCGTTCAGCAGACCGCCGGGCCGTCCGCGCGGAAAGTCGACCTAAAGGGCAAATTTCTGATGCCCGGCATGATCGACGCACATGCGCACCCGATCGCGGGCGGCGTCACCCTGATCCAGGCGAATTTTCCGGACACCGGCGATTCGGTGCCGGCACTCACTCAATTCGTTGCGCAGCAGATGGGCAAGAAGGGCAGCCGGCTAGGCGACGTGCTGGTCATCAACGGTATCGATATTGGGTATTGGTCGCATGCCGCCGAGATCGATGCCGCGTTGAGCGGAGGCGCATTTGCGCAGCAGCCGATCGTCCTTTACGGCTCGGACGGACACACGGCCTGGGCCAACCGGCCGGCGCGCGGCCGCGCGGGAATCACGGCGCAATACATCCGAAGCCTGAAGCCCGGCGAGCAGCGCTACTTTGGCTTCGATGCCGCATTCAATCCCAACGGCTTCGCGGTCGATGCCGGCAAGAGCAAGCTCGACAAGAGTCTGCCTCTCCCGTCGGAGCAATCGATGCTCGAAGCCGGCCGGGCCGCCGTCCATTACATGAACGCGCTGGGCATCACCGGATGGCTCGACGCGGCGGTGAGCGGCGTGGTCGGGGGCGCCATTCCGGCGAGCGTCAACGATCCCGGATATCTGCCGGTGTACGAGGCGTTGGCGCAACGCGGAGAATTGAGTGCCCACGTGGTCGCGTACCCGGTGGTTCAACCGGACCTCGGCAATCAACAGATCGACGTGGTCGAGGCCTTGCGCGCGAAGTTCAAGCACGTTCCAAACTTGACCATCCCGGGCCTCAAGGTCTTCGCGGACGGCGTCGTGGAGATTCCGTCGCAAACGGCCGCGCTCACCCGGCCCTATGTCAATAACGGCCGCTCCGTGACACCGTTGTTCACGCCCGCCAAGATGAACGCGCTGGTGAGTGAAGCCTACCGGCGCGGGCTGACCGTCCATATCCACGCGATCGGAGACCTGGCGGTAAAGGATTCCCTCGATGCCTTCGAGGCCGCCCGCAATGCAAATCCTTCGAGCACCTTGCCCTTCGTGTTGACGCACGCGCAGTTCGTCGATCCCGAGGACATCCCGAGATTTGCCAAGCTGCACGTGATCGCAGCGCTGCAACTTCTCTGGGCCGTTGCCGATCCAAGCACCAACGAGCAAGTCAAGCCGTTCATAGCTCCCGAGATCTATCGCTGGATGTATCCCGCACGATCCATCCTCGATACGGGCGGCGAGATCGCCGGGGCCAGTGATTGGCCGGTCAGCACGGCGAACCCATTTGACGCGATTTTCCAGGCGGAGACGCGCTCGGGACCGCAAGGCGTGCTGGATGCCGCACAGCGCATGCCGCGCGCCGCCATGCTCTACGCCTACACGCGCAACTCCGCGGAGGCGTTGGACCAACTGGGCGAGATCGGATCGCTCGTGCCCGGAAAGCGGGCCGATCTGACCTTGATCGATCGCGACGTTCTCACGATCCCCGCCGAGGAGCTCAAGAGCGCGGCCGTGGTCTTCACGATATTCGGCGGCAAAATGGTGTATGGGCATGAACCCTGAGGGATGCCCGGCCGGATGAATGCCGTTGGGGCTGCTCGGGCGCGGCAAAGGCAGGATAGCCGTCGCGCCCGCGTGTCTCCCCGTTGCTCGCACAGTTATGTTATAATGTAACACCACTGCGCGCCAACGGCCGCCCGATTTCGGCGCCGCGCGCCGGCCATCGATCGCGTGAGAGTGCCATGAGTCAAACCATCTACGCCAAGCTGGTGCACTACCGCCTCGACGGCAGATACCTGGGAGCGCCGGTCACCCTCGAGGGCAGCATCGTCGACGACGACGAGCATGGCTGGGTCCTGGAGATCGCGCTGCCCGGCTCGACAGAGACGGGATTGGAAAGCGCGATTTTCGTTTCGGTCAGCGAGCTGCAAAAACTCAGATAGGCCCCGCCGTTCACGACGGAACCATGACGGCCGATTCCCCGCGGAAGATCGTGGATCGACAATTGGGGCATTCACCTCAAATAGCCGCGCCGCCTGCGGTGCTGTATATTTCGGCAATCTGTCACGGGGATCGGTCACGACAATAACAAGAAGACCGCCAGCCCGTGCGACCGCGATACCTCAACCTTCGGAGCCGACAATGAGCTTGACTCGAGCTATGCATCATCTGACCTTGGCGATCGCCGCATTCTGCACCGTTGCGGCAGCCGCGCCCGCCGCCGATCTCGCCGCAACACCCCGCTCGCCCGCGCAATACGATCAATTGGCGCGCGCCGTCTTCGCGCAGCTCGTCGGCATGAATACGACTCATGCCAAGGGCTCGGCGGAGGCGGCCGAGGCGCTCGCGGCGCGATTCAAGGCGGCCGGATTTCCGGACGGCGACGTGTACGTGGGCGGTCCGCGCCCCGACAAGATGAACATCGTGGTGCGGCTGCACGGGCGTGGCAAAGGGAAGCCCGTGCTCTTCAACGCGCATCTCGATGTGGTCGAAGCCATTCGCGAGACCTGGAGCGTCGAACCGTTCGAACTGACCGAGAAGGACGGCTTTTTTTACGGCCGAGGCACCATCGACATCAAGAACGAGGTTGCCATCCTGGCTGCCGATCTGATCCGGCTGAAGCAGGAGGGATTCAAACCCAGTCGCGACATCATTCTCGTGTTCAACACCGACGAGGAAGCCGGCGGCGATGCCAATGGCGTCGATTGGCTGCTGAAGAATCAACGTGCCTCGGTTGACGCCGGCCTGGTGATCAACCTCGACGCGGGCAACGGTGAAATGCTCAATGGCGAGAGGCTGTGGAATACCCTTCAGACGGCCGAAAAGGTGTATGCGACCTACTCACTGGCCGCCTACGGCACCGGCGGCCACAGCTCGCTGCCGCCGCGCGACAATGCCATTGCCCGGCTTTCCCATGCGCTGGCGCGCCTCGGCGATTACCAATTCCCGGTACAGATCAGCGAGACCACTCGCATTTATCTGGAGGCGGTGGCGAACCGCGTCGGCGGTGATCGTGCCGCGCAAATCCGCGCGGTGCTCAAGGACCCGACTGACTCCGCCGCGGCGGATTCGCTGCGCGACGTGCCTGTGATCAATGCGCAGTTGCGCAGCACCTGTCCCGCCACGGTCGTGCAGGGGGGGCAAAGCGAAAGCGCCTTGCCCATTCGGGCGAAGGCGACCATTCAGTGCCGCCTGCTGCCGGGTAGCAACCCGGACGAGGTGATTGCGACGCTGAAGCGCGTCATCGACGATCCGACCATCGAAATCGGCGTCATCTGGGCTCCGGTCGACTCGGCGCCCGCCGTTCTCGACAAGTCCGTCGTCGCCAAAGTCGAGAAGGTCACCAATGAGATGTGGCGGGGTGTCAAAGTCGTACCGGTGATGTCGGCGGGCGCCTCCGACAATGTGTATTGGCGCGGCGCCGGACTTCCTTCATTCGGTGTCAGCGGCACATTTGTCGATGTGTCGGATCTGCGCGCTCATGGCAAAGACGAGCGTGTCGGTGTGAGTGCCTTCTATGAGTCGCTCGAATTCAGTTATCGCCTGATGAAGGTGCTTGCCGGGCCGTGACGCGGCGCCTCATTGGTAGTCCTCTACGTTGCTGGCATTCATCGTGTAGGACGCGGATGCCATCTGCGTATTGCGGATCTCGACGTGCATGCGTCCGGTCACCCAGTACGCATTGAACAAGTCCTTGACCGGGATCGGCTTCGCCGGTTTGACGTAGATGATCTGATTGGGCGGCGGCGGCGGTACGTGGATGCAGGCGCCGTAATAAGGCACGAGCAGGAATTCCACGACTTGCCCCGCCGCATCCACGTCGAGCGGAACGATGAACCCGGGTATGCGCAAGGTGAGGCCCTCGAGTTCCGCATTGACCGCTGACGAGCCGCTCTGTTTCGCGGCAGGCCCCGATTCACCCAGATAGCCATGCACCGGCGCCGGCGGTTCGTTGATCGGCTTGGCTGCGTGGGGCGGCAGGAGCTTTTCCCAATCAACCTGCAGAACGTTGGGCGGCTTCGCGCTCTCCTGCGGTTTGTCGCCGGGCATCGACGATGCGCCCGCGACGCCGGTCCAGAGGGACAAGGCAACGATCCAGCTGATGTGCACGTGTATCACAGCCGCGGCAGCAATTCCTGAAATCGCAGCAGCCGCCCTGCGTTGCCGAGCACGAGCAGGGTGCTCAGATTGTGCAGCAGCGCGGCGATCAGCGCGCCTTCGGCGCCGAGGAGTCCATAAGCCGACTGCAAGCCTGCGCACAGCAGCAGCAGGGCGGCGCCATTGAAGCTGAGCAGCGAACGCGCAATGGCGGAATTCGACGCGGCGGCCGCTGCAAGCAAGGCGGCTGCCAGGGCACCTGACGCCAGCATCAGCGCCAGCAAGCGCCGCCGATTGATTTCGGCAGCATTGAAGCGCGGCAGCGTCGCGAGAGTCGCTTGCTGGCTCGGATCTTCGCGGTTTAACTCGATTTGCATCGACACCCCCTGCGTCTATATTTGCGCGAGCGTCACGGCCACATACAACACGGCGATGCCGAGCAAGGTCATGAACGTCGTCAGCGCTTTCGGGAAGGCGCGGTGACTCTCGGGAATCAGATCGCTGGCGCCGATGTAGAGAAAGAAACCCGAAAAAAGCGCGAGAATTATTCCCAAGACATCAGGCTGGATGCGAAAGAACAGCGTCGAGAAAATCCCCAGGCCCGGCGCCACCGCATCGGCCAGCAGCCACTGGAGCGCCCGGCGGCGATTATTGTCGTTTCGCAGCACCACGTTCATGGTATTGACGCCGTCGGAGAAATCATGGGTCAGCACGGCGATCGCGACCACCGCGCCCACGGCGGCCGATGCTTGGAATGCCAAGCCGATGGCGATGCCGTCGAGAAAGCTGTGCAGCGACAGGCTGCTCGCGAACAAGGTGGCGCGGTGCCGGGTGTTCGCCCCCTCATGCGCGCCGGGGAGGTGGGCGGCGAGCTCATCCCGATAGCGCTGGCCCTGGAAGAGAAGCACGCGATCGAACAAGAGATAGATGAGAAATCCCGCGGCGGCGCATGAGAACACCTTGGCTACGCCAAAGGAAGGCGCCCCCAGCTCCACCGCTTCGGGCAAGAGATCGAAGAACGCCACGGCGACGACGGCGCCGGCGCTGAAGCCGAGCACCCATTGCATCCGTGCGGCAAGGCGCAGCGCCAGCAAGCCGCCGGTCCAGGTGGTGCAAAACGCCGCGCCTGCCAGCGCTAGGAGCAGCATGACGGACCTGACTCGGATCTCGGGAGATGTGGATTATTCATGGGTATGGTTCAATTTTACTCGCGGCCAGGGAGTAGGAGGCGGATGCCAGGTCGGTGTGCTTGCGCTCGATGCGCATTTGTCCGGTAATCCAGTAGGCGTCGGTGCCGTCTTTGACGAGGAAGGGTTTGGACGCCCGCACATAGACGATTTGATTCGGCGGCGGCGGCGGTACATGAATGCAGGCGCCGTAATAAGGCACCAGGAAAAATTCCAGCACTCTGCCCGCGGTATCGAGGTCGAGCGGAACGATGAATCCGGGGATGCGCAACATCAGGCCGTGCAGGTCCGGATTGACCGCAGACGAGCCAGTCTGTTTCGCGGCCGGAGCGGATTCGCCCAAGTAATCGTGCTGCGGGGGCGGCGCCGACGTGTCGGCATGATCCGCTGTGCCCGGCGGCAGGAGTTCATCCCAATCGACCTGCAACACGTTGTTCGGCAACATGAAACCCTTGGGCGCGGGCGCGCCGGCACGGGGCGGGGAGGCGCCGGCGCTGCCTGCCAGCAGCGACAGTCCCAACACGGCGGCCAACGGAACGGCGAGTGAACTTACTTTGATGTTGTCTCCCTAGACCCGGACGGTCAGGCCATCGGCGAGGGAATGCCGATATGCCCGCCAGGCCGGAATCGCTCCGATGCCGAGTGCCGCGATGACGATGGCCGCGAGGATGACCACGTCATTACCACGCAGCATGCTGACGCGCACAAAAATACCAAAGCGGTTGATCAGTACGGGCTGTGCGATCGCGAGCAGCAAATACGCCAGTGCTGTGCCGAATAATACGCCGAGCAGCGCGAGCACGCCCGCCTCGAGGATGAGCAACAGAAAAATGTCCCGCGGCGGCGCGCCCACCGAGCGCAGAATCGCCATCTCGCGCCGCCGCTCGTTCAAGCTGGTCAAGATCGAGGTGAGCATGCCGAGCAAGCCGGCGAGGACGACAAAGGCCGCGATGAGCATCAACGCCTGATCGGCGACCCCCAGCAGACTCCACAACTGCTGAAGCGCGACGCCCGGAATGATCGCGAGCAACGGCTCTTCGCGATACTCGTTGATGGCACGCTGCATGACGAAGACCATGACTTTGGATTTCATCCCCAGAATGAATGCGGTGACGCTATCCGGGGTCAGATTCCGATGCCTCGCGTCCTCCGCGGAGACGCGCGCTCCGGGAGGCGCCTGCATGCCGCTCTGCCAGTCCAGGTGAATGGCGGTGATGGCCTGCAGACTGACGTGGACGGTCCGATCCACCGGAGTGCCGGTGCGCCGTAAAATACCCGCCACCCGAAACGGCTTGTCCCGGTGCTGCGCGAAGCTCACGCTGCCGATGCCGTGAGCCAGCACGATGGGATCTCCCAGCCGGTAGTGCAGCTGGGCCGCCACATCGGCTCCCAGGACGGCGTCGTACAGATCGGACCAGGCACGCCCTTGCGCGAATTTCAGCGTTTGATCGCCCGCGAAGCGGTAGTGGGCAAAATAGTCGAGGCTGGTTCCCATGACGCGAAAGCCCCGATGCGAGTCGCCGAGCGAAATCGGAATGCTCCAATCGACATCGGGATGTTTGGCAATCTTCTGATAGGACTCCCACGTGACATTCGCGGTGGCATCGCCGATGCGAAACACGGAATACAGCAACAGATTGATGGGCCCGCTGCGCGCTCCGACGATCAGGTCGGCGCCGGAGAGCGTGTTGGCGAACCCGTCGCGCGCGGCGGCGCGCAGATTCTCGACGCTGAGCAGCAGCGTGACGCTGATGGCTATGGCGCTGATGGTCAACGCCGCGGTGGTGCGCCGGTTCCACAGGCTGCGCAGCGCGAGCACGATCAGGGCCATGGGTGATGGCTCTCGGCCCGGTTGATTTCGCTCATGCTGACCGTGCGGTCGAATGAGCGGGCGAGCGCGGTGTCGTGACTGACGAACA
This sequence comes from Steroidobacteraceae bacterium, assembly GCA_036498345.1. GTDB lineage: Bacteria > Pseudomonadota > Gammaproteobacteria > Steroidobacterales > Steroidobacteraceae > Bog-1198. Next base: position 64,613 of record DASYFQ010000018.1, on the reverse strand, counting down.
AGAGCGTGGTGCCGGCGCTGGCGCATTCGCGCTTGAGCATGTCGATAAACGCGAGGCGCGTGTCGGCATCCAGGGCTGAGGTGGGTTCGTCCGCGATCAAAAGGTCCGGGCGCCCCAGCAAGGCTCGGGCCGCGGCGACCCGCTGCTGCTGCCCGATGCTCAGCTCCGTTACCGGACGCGCCAGCAATTGCGGATCGCTCAAGCCCAAGTCCGCCAACAGCCGCCTGGCTTCACCGCCGAGATCATCGCCGGCACGCGCCGCGCGCGCCCGAGAAAACCGCGCGGGCAGCGTGACATTGTCGAGAACCGACAGAAAGGGCAGCAGGTTGAACATCTGAAAAATGAATCCGATATGCGCTGCGCGAAACGCATCCTTGCGGGAACCGCGCAGGTCACGCATCGAGGTGCCGAGAATCAGGATCGACCCGCGTGCTTGCTGCAGAACCCCGCCGATGAGGCCCAACAGAGTGCTCTTGCCGCTGCCGCTCGCGCCTTTGAGGAACACACTTTCACCCCGGGCGACGGCGAATCGGGGGATCGCCAACACGGTCGCGCCGCGCGGCCATGCAAAATGTACCTCGTTGAGTTCGATCGCCTGGGAGGTCATGTGCTCAAGGCCGCAGGTGCACGCGGGTGTTGTCGGGCGACAGCAAGGACTGGGCTTGCAGCGCCGGCGTGACGACATTGGCGACGATCTTGCGCATGCCCTTCATCTGGTCGAACAGCCTGACGTCGATCCAACCCAGCTGATCGGCATGCGCGCAGCGAAATCGATAGCTAACGTCGTAGTCGGCATGCGGCGCGTTGGGCTTGTCGTCGTCGCCGTCGTGCTCATAGGTGATGGGGATGAGCGTGACGCTCGTGGATGTACATGCCGCTCGCGGCGGAATCACGAACAACCCTTGCGGCGAGGCAAACACCCGATTCGCCTGGGCGAGCGCTGCCCTTTCCTCCGCGCTGCGCGGGGCGTGTTCGAACCCGATGACGTTGATCGCGGGCGAATGCAGCGCAATATCCAGAATGGCGTCCTGAACCGCAATGTCGACCGTCGCCGAACCATGTTCATGGACACCGCGCGATCGAAACTCATCGGCAACCGATTGTGAACCCGCGGCGCAAATGAGCCCGAGTGCCAGCGGCACGGCTGCACCTCTTGATCCGAACATGGAAAAACCCCGAATAATCAGCTACCCACGGCACCGTCTAAACGCTGGCATCCCTCGATGAGAGGAATTAGTTAGAGGATTAGTTCGCTGCGGGGCGGAGCGCGGGAGCGAAAGGCGAGCGCGATGGGAACATCGTGCAACGCGACGGGCAGGCTGGAATCGCTGAGATGGATCGGCGTCGACAGGATGGCTGAGAAGAGCGCCGGGCTGCCCGCGACCGCGAGGACGGGTGCAAAGCTCGGGCATTCCGGACATGATTTGACGTGAGACTGCCGCTCAGCTTGAGACTGGCCGTTCTGGTCGTGGGAATAGGCGTGGGCGAGTGCGCCCCATTGCGCCAGCATCAGCGCCGCGACCATCACAACGGCTATGCGAGCCACGAAAGACCGGCGATATCGAGTGACTGATGACCATTGCAGCCTCATGGGCCGATACTAGCACGCCCCAATTTGAATATTCGAGCGGGGAGGCTCCTTAGCGGAGCTAGCTGGCCGCCCCGGTACGGCCGCGGCAAGAGTCGCACAATCCCTTGATCTCCAAGTCGTGTGCATCGGCGGTAAAGCCCGCAGCTTTGACCCGTTGGGCCAGCAATCGGGCGATGGCCGGATCACCGAGTTCCGTCACTGCGCGGCAGGAGCGGCAGACGAGAAATTGCGCGGCGTGCAGTTGCTTCGGAGTCTCGCAACCCAAGTAGGCGTTCAGGGTGTCGATACGGTGGATCAATCCCGCGCCCATCAGAAAGCTCAACGCGCGGTACACCGTCGGCGGGGCGTCTTGACGGCCCTCCTTGCTCAACTGACCCAAGATGTCGTAGGCGCCGATGGGCGCATGGCGCGTCCAGATGAGTTCCAGCACGCGCTTGCGCGTGGGGGTCAATCTCAGGCCGCGCTCGGTGCACACCTCATCGGCCACGCGCAGCGCTTTGGATACACAGCGCTGGTGATCGTGCTTGCCGCGCGAGTCCGCAAAGCGGCTTGCAGCTGATTTCATGACTGACATGCTATACGAGCCTTTAGCGAACCACCATGCGGCTCATTTGACGATCACGCTCGCGAGGTACATCGCTGCCGCTCCGCCGAACGTCAGCACGACGGTCAACAGCTGCGGATGCAGATGATGGCTTTCGGGGATGAGATCGCTCGCGCTCAAGTAAATGAAATATCCGCCGAACAGCGCCAACCCGACACTGACCGTTCCCGCCGGCATGCCGTGAATGCAGGTTGCGGCAAGGCCGGCCGCCACGCACAGCGAACTGATGACACTGTCGCGCAGCGCCCGCCTCTCGTAGGGCTCGCGCGATGCCTGTCTCGCGGCAGCGGCGCTGTCCGAGAATTCATGGGCCAGCAACGCCGCCGTGACGACAGCGCTCAACGCCGGGGATACGTGGTACGCCAGCCCGATCGCCGCTCCGTTCAGGACGGCATGACCGTAGTGTTTGCGCGCCGTGAGATGAGCTTCACTGCCGTCCATCCAGACAGTTCCGAATCGATCCAGCAGCAGGGCCATCACGAATCCGAGGCCCACCAGAGGCAGCAATTCGCCGGCGCCGCGTGCCGCGGGGCTGATCAAAACGGCTTGGGGCAGAAAAATGAAAAAAGCGACCGCAATGACCGTACCCGCGCTGAAGCCCGGGGCGAGATGCGTTCGGTCGGCGACGCGCCGGGCAAATACACCGCCGGCGACGTTAGCCAGAAATGCGGCGCCCGCCACGATGATGAACTGAAGATATTGCACGCTCGTCCAACGTGACAGGCACGCGGCTATTCGGGTAATTCGGCGCTCGAAACTCGATCCAACGCCGGCAATGGTACGTTATAACGTTTGACGCTTGCAATGCTGCTCAATTGGAGCCGCCCCCGCCAGGGATTGCAGCGGCCGGGGAGGGTACGATGAACTCCCCGGCCGCCCGCTCCTAAGGACCGTTGAGAACGGCGGTCGCCTGATCGAGCCGCGCGCTATACGCATTCAAGGCATCCGCGGTGAAACGCGCATAGGCGTTTGCATCGGCCCAGCGTTCCTCTTCGATGGCCTCGGTCAGGCCGGGAAGCGTCTTGGCCCCATAGCCGGTGTAGCGGCCGGGGGCATAGATGAGATTCTTGAACCAGGTGCGCTCGGGCAAACCCACCGCCGGCGCCAGCGTCTGATCGATCGTCTGCATCAAGCTCGCGACGCGCATGCGCGCCGCCGGCGCCAGGCGCGCGCCGTTCTGCGCGCATGCCGCGTCGTAGGCTTTCGCGCTCGCGGACAGCCGCGTCACGGCCAGATCCATCGGTTTCAGATCGATCGGCGGTACCGGCAGCAGCGCCGTCGGCGCGGCGCTCGTCTTCGTCGGATCGGCCGCCAGCCGGAAGGCATTGCCAGCCAGCATCTTCGATTGCACGAGCGCCGCGTTGCGCTTGTCGGTTTCGAGCTTTTTCACCTGCTCCAGGTAGCCGGAAACAGTGTCGGCGAAGTCGCCGGCCTGTTGCACCGGCAAATCCGCGTCGGCGGCGCGCAGCACCAGGCGGCCGACGGTCTTGGCCAGCAGCGCGGTGTAGACCAGGCCCGGGTCACCGAAGCGCTCGAAATGCTCGAAGGTATCGTAGCGCGAGTGATACACCCCGCCGCTGCTGCCTTCCTCCTCGAAACCGATATCCAAGGTCGGCAGCCCCAGGTGCTCGAGAAAGGCCGAATAATCCGAACCGGAGCCGAGTGCCTGGAGGGGAAAATCCTTGCTGGGATCGATCGCGGCTTTCGCATCCGCCTTGGCCTCCTCGGTGGCGCCCTTCTTGGTGCCGTCCACTTCCATCTTTGCGCGCAAACGCTTGCCGATGGATACCGTGGTCTCCGGATCGGTGACATCGTCGGCGACGAGGTTCACGAAATGTTCGAGATCGTGATTGCCTCCCGCAAACAGGAAGCCGCGGCCGTTGGTGTCAGAATTGACGTAGAGAACGCCTTTTTGTTTGAGTTCGGCGGCATGGGTTTCCACCCATTCGGTGGATCCGAGCAGCCCGGGCTCCTCGGCGTCCCAGCTGAGATAAACGATGGTTCGCTTCGGCTTCCAACCCTGCTTCACCAGCTGTCCGATGGCCTTGGCCTCTTCGAGCAAGGACACCTGACCCGACAGCGGATCGGCCGCGCCGAACACCCAGCCGTCGTGATGATTGCCGCGCATCACCCACTGATCGGGCCACGTCGAGCCCTTCATCACGGCAACGACGTCATAGATGGTCTTGAGGCTCCAATCGGATTTCACCGCGAGATGAACCCGCGCCGTGCCGGGACCGACCCGATAGGTGATCGGCAATGCGCCGCGCCATTCCTTCGGCACGACCGGCCCGCTCAGGGTCTTGAGCAGCACCTGCGCATCCGCATAGGAGATCGGCAGCGCTGGAATTTTGAGAATGACCGGGGATTCTGCGATCTTCAGACGCTTGGCATTGGCCGTTGCGCCCACGTCCGGCGTCAGAGGATCGCCGCCGAACAGCGTCATGTCGATCACGGAGCCGCGCTGAATGCCCTGCGAGGGACGCGCCGGCCCGTCAGGATAGCTTGCTTCGACGGCATAACCGTCATCGGCGGGATCGGAATAAATCAGGCAACCGATCGCGCCGTGTTCCTGCGCGAGCTTGGGCTTGAGGCCGCGCCAGCCGGCGCCGTAGCGTGCGACGACGATTTTCCCCTCGACGCTGATGCCCATTCGCTGGAGCGTTTTATAGTCCTCTTGCATGCCGTAGTTGACGTACACCAGCGGGGCCGTGACATCGCCATCGCCCTGATAGGCGAGGTAGGCGGGCAGCGCAGGGTCCTTGGCGGACGCGCTCGAATCACCGGGGATCGGCCGCTCCTGGAGCGTGACCTTGTAGGGCTGGGCGCCGAGGAGTTCGACGGTTTCGCTGATGGGTGTGGGATACAGCACCTCGAAGGTCTCGATATGCGCGTCCCAGCCGAATTTCTTGAATTGACCCAGCTCCCATTCCGCATTCGCTTTGTCGTGCGGCGAGCCGACATGATTGGGTTCGGCCGACATCCGCTGCAGCCAGCCGCGCATTTCATCGGCCGTGATGGCCGCATCGAAATTGCGCTCGAGCTGCGCTTGTGCGGCCGGCGTCGATACCGGTGCCGATATCGTCGTACCCGATGCCAGCACCAAAACGGCGCCCGCAGAAACCAGACCGGCGCCCACCATTGCGAATATGCGGTTCATTCAGACTATCCCTCCGCGGAATGCGGTCGTTGATTGTGCCAAGACCGAGAGACCAACCCGTCAAGGTCGGTCTCTCGGCTCGGGGATTTTACCCGCGCTCAGCTAGATAGGAGGAAGTGATTTCGACAGGCCGAAGAAGAAGCCGCGGCGCGGGCCGAACTGCGGCGCGCCGACGCCGACGCCGGTGCCGTTGCGGATCTGGTATTCCTTGTTGAAGAGGTTGATGACATCGAAGCGTGCGGTCAGAGTGCCTGCGCCCGGGATGGTAAACAGGTGCGAGATGCCCGTATTGGCCTGCACGTAGGAGGCCAGATGATCGCCGTTCGGTATGCTGGTGCCGCCGTAGGGAGTGGTTACACCGGGAGGCAGCGGAAGGCTCGCGCGCAACCCCGAGCCGACGAGGAAGTCCGCGCTGAATCGTGTGTCGCGCCACAGGTATGACACGCCGCCGGAACCGGTCCGCTGCTGCTCATGGTCCAAATGGATGTAGTTGGCGGCAACGTAGGCGAGCTCCGTCGGCGCGAAATTGAACTGCGCCGAGGTGAAATCCTTGCCTTTCGCACTTTGCGCGGAGAAGTTCAAATACGCGCTGAAGTGCTCCACCGTGTAGTTCGCCGTGAATTCAGCGCCGTACTGCTTGCCGTAGCGGTAGTTGAAGGGTGTCAGGATGATGGGCGCCCCGAACTGGCCCTCGTCGATCAGGTTGACCGATTGCTTATAATAAGTATCGACCCCCAGGGTCAGCGCGCCGAGTACTTTTTGCTGGACACCCAGGTCGTAGTAGTTCGCCTTTTCCGCCGACGGTGAATCCGCCACCGGTGAGTTCGGCGGGGAGGTGGTGTTCTGGAACAAGCCGATGTCCTTGCCCCCCACCAGCTCGAAAGGCGGCGGCGACATGTAGCGCGAATAGCCGCCATGCACCGTGGTATCGGGAAGCGCCTGCCACACCATGTTGACTCGCGGGCTCACCTGGTGGGCGCTCGTGTAGGCGTTGAAATGGTCGAATCGCAGGCCGTAATTGATCGTGAACGTGGGTATGAGCTTCCACTCGTCCTGCAAATAGAGGCTCTCGATCCATTCGGTCTTGGCGTTATTGTCGACGATGGCCGTGGGCACATCGCCGATGGGTGCGCCAGTGGCGTCCGTCAGCAGGACTTGGGACGTGGTATCGCTGATCGAATGATCCGACTGGACGAAAACGCCGGCGCGGACCGTGTGACTGTCATCGAGCCGATACGCCGCATCGCTTTGCAGAGCGTAGGCCATGTTCTGCTTGTAGGCGTCTTGCGCGACGCCGGTGTAGAGCAGATCGCCCAAGGGGTCCGGCTTGAAGGTCAGGCTCGAATATCGGGCCATGAACGAACTCTGAACATCGAGTGCACCGGCGGAATGTTGCCAGCTCACGGCGGCGAACTGCGTCACTTCGCGCTGATTTTCGTTGAGAGCCTCACTGGGATAGGCGGATACGCCGTTGACGGTCAACCCGAGTGACGGTTGCAGGCCACTTTGATTCGGAATCTGGAATTTGCCCACCGAACTGCCGAGCATGAGCGCCACTCGGTTCCCGTCATCCAGGATGTCCTCGAAGTAGCCGAAGCCGTGGTATTGCGTGGTGTGGTCGTGAATCGGGTTCGAACTGCCGTCCGGCGATTCGATGCCGAGATCATTGCGCAAGAAGCTTCCCGTGACCAGGTAACTGAATTGCCCCGCGCCGCCGGCGTAGTTGAAGCTCGGTTCGACGGTACCGTGGCTGCCGCCATACAGTGACACCGCGCCGCCCGGAGCCTGAAGCCCGTTCTTCGTCGTGATGTCGATGATGCCGGCCGTGCGCAGTCCGTACTCCGCCGGCAATGCGCCGGTGACCACGCTCATCGAGGAAATGAGGCGAGGGTCCAAGGATTGGCCGAAGACGCTGATGCCTTCCGGCAGAATGATGCCGTTCAATCGATATTGCAGACCGTTGTGCTCGCCGCGGACGTGGAATTGACCGAAGGAATCTTGTGCCACATCGGGGGCCTGCATGATGACCTGATTGAGCAGCGTGTTGTCGCCGCCGGGAGTCGCCGCGATAGCTGCGGAGTCGATGGTATAGGTCGATGCGCCGGTCTGGGTCTGAATATGGGAACGGCTTTCGTCCAGGTGCTGGGACGTCACCACGATCTCCGGCATGCTGCCGGCAGTGGCGGTTGCGTCAGCCACCGCTGTGGTACTGGTCATGAATAATGCGAGGGCTGCCGTAACGCCGGACGCTGCAGCCAGGGTAGGAATACTGGACATCAAAGGTCTCCGCAAAAAGCTTGAAAGAAGCGCACCGCAGCCGATTGCTCGGGCGGTCTGGGGCTCAAGAAGGTGATTTATCCCAGGGAGGGAGGGCCACGGCTGCGCGGTCGGGGAACCGCGGCGCTTAGGGCTACGAATCGCGGCTCAGGAGTGAGCTGCGATGTGGTGCGGACCAAAGAAGGGATTTTGAACGCATGACTGAAAGTCGGGCTGCCGGCCTGCGCAAAAGCAGCGCAGAGCGCGCACGTGGCATCCGCCGCGACGCCCGAGTCGATTCCCAGTTCCGCTTGATGGGCTGAGCATGCATGCCTCAGTTCGTGATCCACAGCACCCTGCTGCGCCGTCAGCAGCAGCAGCAACAGACCGAGTGCCTTGAACACGTTTCTCATTCAGCTCGACGATGGGGGGCCGGATGGTGACCAAGAACGCTAACAGAATTACCGGCGATTTGCAGCTTTTGTCGCGCCGGGACAACGATCCGAGGATGGGCGGGAAACGAGCCGCTCCGTGTTTGACGTATTCAGGGTATCCCGGCGAGAAGGCTACGACGCCGTGATGCGCTCGACCTTGCACATCAGCAAACTGGCGCGCACCACGAATCCCATGGACTCGTAAAGCCGGCGCGCGCCCGCGTTGCCTTCGCTTACGTGTAAAAACGAGCGGACGCCACGCCGGCGGTGCCGGCTCAAGAGCGCCCGCGTGAGCCGGCGAGCATGACCTCGTCCTGCGAAATCCGGGTGAGTGCACACCCCGCTGATCTCCTGCAGCCCGGCGAGAGCCAGCCGCTCGCCGGCCATCGCGATCAGTCTGGCGCCCTCGTAGATACCCAAGTACAGGCCCAATTCGGCAGTACGCGCGCGGAAGAAATCCGGAAACGCAATTTGCATCAATTCGCGCATGGCGATCCTGTCGGTCTCGCCGAGCACGATGCCCGCGTCTTCGCCGACCTGGGGGATGTCCGCAGTGGGGAACATCTGCAGGATGTACGAGCATGACACGAACCGCCATCCGTCGGGCAGGGAAGCCGGACACGCCCCTACAAAATACGCCGGGTCAGCGAGGCCTTGACGATAAGCGGATTCTAGATCCGGTACGACGTCCGCCGTTGGAATCGCCGCAAACGGTGCGATCGACGGCGGATACCACATCAAGTCGTCCAGCTGCCCGGCGAGGTTCCGGTGCGGCCCGCTGAGCGCGGACCACATCGGGTTGTCGAGTGCCGAACAATCTGCTGGCCAAATGTGATTGATCGCCGAGCCCTCATTGCCGTGATCTCGACCGACGGTTGCTCAAACCGCCGGGGCCAGTGAGATTTTATACCGAGGCGCCGAATGCTTGCGCGACAGATTCGGCCGCAGGTCCTCGCGAGCCTTGATCAGGCGCTGCCAATCGCCGGCATCCGGCAGCGAGGGCACAGTGATGCGCTCGCCCTGATCGAAGCCCGCCAGCGCGGCATCCACCATTTCGTCGACCTCCATCACGATCTCGGGCGGCAGGTCGCTCAATTCGACGCCCGACCCATCCCATAGGGCCGTGCGCGTCGCGCCCGGGAGCACTGCCTGCACGCGCACTGCGGAGGCGGCGACTTCGAGCGCCAACACCTCACTGAAATGCAGCAGGTATGCCTTCGTCCCTCCGTACACCGAATTCCCAGGCTGCACCATCTGCGACATCACCGAGGCAATATTGATGATACCGCCGCGGTTGCGCGCCAGGAGGCCGGGCAGCGCTGCGTGCGTCAGCCGTGTCGGTGCCACGATATTCAGCTGAATCTCGCGGTCGAGCCGTCCGATGTCGGCGCTCGCGAAAGGCTGAAGCGTGGCGGCGCCCGCATTGTTGACGAGCAGACCGATGCTCGGGTCGTCGTGCAGCACCCGCTCAACGCGCTTCAGATCGGCTTCGACGGTGAGATCCGCCGGCAGCACCTGGATGCGTACGCCGGTCTCCGCGCCCAAGTTTTGTGCAAGTTTGTCCAGATTCGCCTTGTTGCGGGCGACCAGGATCAAGTCGTAGCCGCGGCGCGCCAGGCGACCGGCGTAAGCGGCGCCGATTCCGGTCGATGCGCCCGTGATCAGTGCCGTACCCATTTTGTTTGCAGTGCTCATATGAACCTCGGCTCAGTAGAAATTGTGGATGATGCTCGTAATCCACAATCAGCCTAGTCCTCCTCCGGCTGGATGTCAAATAACATCCAGATACTGACTGGGCTTTCGTGGCGTGCTATACGGAATGCCATGGGTCACTCGAAAGCCAGCAAGGCAAATACGCACGCACGACTGGTGGAGGCCGCTGCGGCTCGCTTCAAAGAGCGCGGTGTCGACGGCATCAGCCTGTCGGACCTGATGAAGGACCTGAAACTCACGCACGGCGGCTTTTATAGGCACTTCGATTCTCGCGACGAGTTGGTGAGCGAGGCGCTCGAGTTGGCGCTCGCGCAGAGCGGCCAGGAATTGCGTGAGCACTTGTTCCGCGGCGACAAGCCGGATGTCGCAGCGTTCGTCGATGTCTATCTCGATGAAGCTCATCGCGACGGGCGGGCCGTCGGATGCGTGGTGGCGGCGCTGGCGGGAGACGCGCCGCGCAAGAGCGCAGATGTGCAAGCACAGTTCCGCCGGCAGATCGAGCGCAACCTCGAGACCTTGAGCGTGGCGCTGCGGCAGGAAGGATCGATCGTCGATTCGCGCGCAGCGGCGATTTTGCTGCTGAGCACGCTCTATGGCGCGCTGATCATGGCTCGCGCGGTGGGCGCCTCGCCTTTGTCGAGCGAAGTGCTGCGTACTGTGCGCAAGCGGGTCTTGACCCTCGCTCGGCCGGCGAAAAAGGCACGTGCGCGAAGCAAGGTCAAGCAAAGCTGAGCCGATAGCCAGCTACGCAGCTTCTGAGCCGTTAGTCAGCTACGCAGCTTTCATGGGCGGACACGTCGTGCCGGTACATTCGTCCCGCAAAAATACGCGGCGGCAATAATTCGAGCGCCGCTACCGGCGATCCCAGCAGTGCAGCGCAAAAAATCGCGCACCGTGAATTTCTGGACGAATGCGTTCCGGAGATCGTCGCTCTGAAAGTGCGATGCTCATTATCTCTGCAAATTCGTCACTTAGTTGAATTCAAATTACCCGGTGCTGCTCTCAGACTGCCTGCCACGCGACGGATGAATCATCTCGAGTCGCGCAACACAACAGTCAAGGAGTAGTCATGAATAGCTTCACAGTAACCGCCGTCGGCAACCTCGCGAAAGATCCCGAGCTGGCCGTCAAAGGGGATACGACGTACACGCGAATTTGCCTCGTAGGCAACGACTACGCGGGCAAGGATGAACAGGGTAATACGCGCGAGGCGGTTACCAGTCTTTGGTTTGTGGCGTTCGAAAGTCTCGGGGAGGCGATTGCAAAGAACGCGCGCAAGGGCGACCAGCTCATTCTTCAGGCGCAGATCCGTTCCAACAATTGGACGGATAGAGAAGGCGAAAAGCAGTACGACTATTCATACGTCATTCAAACGTTTCGCTTCGGCGCGCCGGGCAAAATCAAGCGCGAGGAGCTGGCGGCGCGGCGCGATGAGCGGGAAGGAGCGCTCGAAACCGAAATCTGAAGGAGGCCGGCTCGCGCATTGGCCGGCTGACGCGCCTACATCCAGTGGAAAAGGAATTTCGCCGTGCATCACTCTCGTCCGCATCGCTTTCTCCCGCAGAAAATCCTGCTGCCGCTATTGCTGGTCGCCCTTGCAATGGGCACGCCCGACTTGGCGATGGCTCAAGCCTCACCCTTCATGACGGGAGCGACCTCGCTACAGACCAACCTGCTCGCGTGGTTGACGCCGGTCGCCATCATTCTGGTGATGGTGCTCGGCGGAATGGCCATGGCGAACCGCATTGCGCAGGTGTCTTCGACGTATGGCCAGAGCGCAGCCCAGACGCTCGTCGAGAATTGCGCGAACACCCTCATTTTGCGCTGCTCGGGCAGCGAGAATGGCGGTACTTCTCAATTCGCCTCCCGGCTGATCGGCGATCGAGAGATCCTCAGACGCCAAGTCTCCCGCGGCAGCGACCGCGAAAGCCCATTTTCCGCGCGCGGCGCGCGCCGGTCGCGCAGCTTCACCGAGCAACACGCGACGGAAACGGCCGTCATGCCCTCGGAACTCGAGCAGTTGCCGGATCTCTGCGGTTACCTCAAGACGGCTTCCAGTGGCCCTTGGCTGAAAGTCGCGTTTGGAGATCGCCTCGGCCCGGAACGCCGCCGCCCTTGTTGATTGCTCCTTCCCTTGAGTCGCCACGGAGGCCGTCATGTCAGACATCCCAACTCTCGCCGATGCGAATGTCCGATCGCAAACCTACTATGTAGCCCGCACGAATGTGCGCTGTTGGCACTGCGGCTCGTCGACCCGCCTGCTGGCGCTCGCGGTTCCCGGCGGCCACGAAACTTTGGATGAGGATGCACAGACCGCCAACGCCGACGAAACAGCGTTCGATGCGTGGCAGTCCGCAAATGCCAATGCAATCCTTTTCTACCTGGAGTGCCTGCCCGAAGCCGTTCGGAGCCGATTGAACCAACTATCGCAGTCCTTCCATTTGGCGCACAGCGCCGCCACGTTGAGTTCTTACTGGGCGAATCACTGCGAGCACTGCGGCGCACTACTCGGCGATCACGAATTGCACTGCGAGCCGGGCGGCGCGTTCATGCCTTCGAGCGAAGCCGCGGCAGCGGACATCCAGCTTCTGCGCATTCATGAGCCATTCCAGGCGGTGGCGGCCGGCTACGCAGTCGAGCCCGAGTTCTTCGGCAGCATGCGCAGGAGCTGATCGCATGGCCGTCTATTTTCTCAACATGAAGACCTTCGGCCGCGCCGGCGGCAGCAGCGCCGCGAGCGCCGTTGCATACCGTGCCGGAGAACGCATCCGCGATGAGCGCACCGGCAGGACCTATGATCATTCCGAACGCCAAGACGTCATGCACAAGGAAATCGTGCTCCCGAGCCGCTTCGCCGGTGAAGAAATGGCGTGGGCTCGAGATCGAGCCGGTCTCTGGAACGCGGCGGAAAGCGCCGAGACGCGCAAGAATGCTCGCGTCGCCCGCGAATATCTCGTCGCTCTGCCGGTCGAGCTCTCGCCGCCGCAGCGGGTCGGGCTGGTAAGAGGATTTTCGCAGGAGCTTTCCAACCGGTACGGTTTTGCGGTGGATTTCGCCATCCACGCGCCGCGTGATTTTCCCGGCAGCGACCCCCGCAATTTTCACGCACACCTGCTGGCGACGACCCGCGAAGTGACGGTGGAGGGACTGGGCGCCAAGACGACGCTCGACATGAGCGACCGCAGGCGCCGCGAACTCGGCCTCCCGCCCGCGATCAATGAACTGTTGCATGTGCGGGAACGTTGGGCGGCCATCACCAACGAGGCCCTGCAAGAGGCCCACATCGCGTCCCGCGTCGATCACCGAAGCCTGGAAACGCAGGGAATCGACCGGGAACCGCGGCCGCAGATCCCGCGGGCAGCATTCGAAATGGAGAGGCATGGATATCGGAGTGTAGTCGCCGATCGGATGCGCGAAGAACATCAAGCGCGGGTGCAGGCGCGGCTGGAGAGATCAGCGAGCCGAGAAGCGCGCATTCCCGCAGAGCCGGCCGTGGCGCAAGCGACCGCCAAGGCAGCCGCCAAACCGCAAAGTCTCGAGGACATCCGGCGGGAAGCAAGGGAGAACTGGTTGCGCTTACGGCAGAGCCAAAACCAGGATCGAGCCGATTCGACTCCCTCGGTCTCGAATGGTCGCGATCAAAATGACGACCTCGTACGCTGATCTCTCTTTGCGTCTCGAGGACGACGTGTGATCCGCGCGATCGAGTACGCCTCTTGTTACGTGTATTCGCCCACCGGAACGGGAGCGGTGTGCGAGCGATCCCGCCTCCTGCGAGCGTTGCTGAAGGCGGGAAACGAGAGTTTCATGCTCAAGTATGCCTTGCGCGTTCGCCAGCAAGTCACCGACTCACCGCTGCTGGCCGGATTCTTCGGCCTGTCCGACGTCTTGGTCCCGGTGCCGGGATGCGCGCCGTTCCTAACTGGAGGCGTGTGGGCAGCCAATCATCTGGCGGCTGCACTGGTAAATGAAGGTCTGGGAGGCACCGCGTGGCCGGGTTTGCGCCGAGTCCGCCCAGTGCGCAAGTCGGCCACGGCCGCGCCCGGGGAACGGCCAACCGTGTATCTGCACTACGAGTCCTTCTTGATCGAGCGGCCGATGATACTGCCCGAAAGAATCATACTCATCGATGATGTAGTTACCAAGGGAAGGACGCTTCTCGCCGCGGCGAGCCGCGTACACGAAGCATTTCCCCGGGCGCAAATACGCGCGTTCGCGCTGGTTCGAACCATGGGTTTGGTCTCTGGCATCCCGCACCTGTTGGATCCGTGCAAGGGCGAAATTCGATGGAGGTCCGGTGATGCGCACCGCAGCCCCTAGCGCGCAGGCCGGACGCGCGTCGCAGCGCCCGCTCGGCCCGTAGCTCGCATCTGTGAAAACGACTGCATATTTTGACGCCGTTCGCCGGCGCCCTGATCGAATCATCATTCAGGAAGCATGGATCGAACGTGCTATTCAGGCGCCTCTACGCGAAATTCTCCAGGCGGATGGCCGAATTCGGCGTTGGGTTCAGATACCGGAGATGGAAAAACGGTATCTTCGGGTTATCCTGTTGGCGGACGCAGAGACTGTCCACAACGCCTTCTTTGACCGCAGGTTTGTTCCATGAAAGTACGCTACTTTGCCGACACGGACACTTTGTTCATTGAGTTTCGGGATGCTGTAGTCGCGGAATCCCGCGATCTGGACGAGAACACCGTTCTCGACGTCGATGCTCAGGGCAACATTTGTTCGATCACGGTTGAGCACGCGTCGCAGCGGGCTGGTGCGCCCTACTTCTCTTACGAGCAAGTCGCCGCCTAAAGCGGTTCGGACGACCAAGCCGGCGTCCTCAGTCCGCCTGTTCGCGAGCGCTGACGGTGCTACCATTTCTCTAGTTGCAAATCATCGACGCCAAGGCAGCACCGGCTCGTCGCCCGCTTCAAGGGCTGACTCACACCGATATTGCCAACCGCTTTGAGCGCGCATTAGCGCAATCGGATGGCGTCGTGGGCGCACACTGCGTACACGAACTCTGGATGCGCGGCGAAATGTCCATTAACATTGAGCGCGCGCTGGAGAGATTGTGGGCCCGAGCCGCGGCGTCGGTCCCGGAATGGCTGCCGATGCGCTACATCGAGTGGCTGCCCATCGTGTATGAGATCGCGCTCGAGTTTCGTTCTTCCGCGAAGGGACGATCGAATATCTACTTGGTGCTTCTCGACTATCAGGACCGGGACGGGGCATACGGCGTGTATGTGGGAATGAGCAAGTACAGTCCGGCGCAGCGCTTCGATCAGCACAAAGCAGGTGTCCGCGCGGCGGGCAGCGTACTGAAACGAGGCATCGAAGTGCTGACCGGGCCGACGCTGCATTTGCAATATATCAAGCGCTCGGAGGCTTCTCGTATCGAGGAGGAACTGGCGCTGGCTCTCGCATCGGCGGGGTTGTTGGTCAGGGGTGGCCACTAAATTTCTTCGGAGGCATCGTCGCTTGATTCTCATTGGTATGTTTGACTCACCCTTCGTGCGTCGCGTCGCCGTGAGCATGAATCTGCTCGGAATAGCGTTCGAGCACCGTAATTGGTCCGTCGGCAAGGACTTCGAGTTGATCCGGCAATTCAACCCCCTCGGCCGGGTTCCGATTTTGGTGCAGCCCGACGGCGAGACGCTGATCGAATCCGCGGCGATTTTGGACCTGCTGGATGAGTACGCGGGTCCGGAGCGCGCGCTCCTGCCGCGTTCGGGCAAGGAGCGGCGCGAGGCGCTGCGGGTCTTGGCGGTTGCGACGGGTGCGGCGGAGAAGGGCGTAACACAGGTCTATGAAACGGTGTTTCGGCCTCCGGAGAAGCGCTACCGGCCGTGGATGGAACGTTGCCACACCCAAATGCACGCGGCGCTCGCCGAGCTCAATCGTTTGTCTCAGGCCCGCGCCGGCGAATGGCTGATCGGCAATCGCATCACCCAGGCAGATATCACCGCGACCTGCGCGTATACGTTCGCGGTCGACGCGCTGGCGATCAATCGCGCGGCGGTTGCGTATCCCGGGCTCGCGGCGATTGCCGAGCGCTGCGAGGCGCTGCCGGAATTTCGCGCGGCCAAGGCCGAGTGGTTTCCGCCCGGCGAGAATGGTTGATCAGCTGCTCGCGAGGTGCGTGAGCACCGCATCCACCTGATCCGCCGCTCCCAATATCACGGGCGTGCGCTGATGAATCGCGGTCGGTTGGATGTCCATGATCCGCTGCCCGATGCCGGCGGCGGCCTTGCCGCCGGCCTGTTCGACGATCATGGCCATGGGATTGGCTTCGTACATCAGGCGCAGCTTGCCTTCCGGTGATTTGGTGGTCGGCGGGTATAAAAACACGCCACCCTTGAGCAAAATGCGGTGTACGTCGGCGACCATGGCGCCCGCATAACGGCTCGAGTAGCCGCTGCTCTGCGCCCAATCAAGGTAGCGCCGGTAACCTTCGGGGAATGTCCTGCGGTTGCCTTCGTTGACCGAGTAGGTCCTGTTCCCCGAGGGGATTCGCAGATTTCGTTCGACCCGCATGAAAGCCCCGACGCTTGGATCGAGCACGAACAGGTCCACACCCTTGCCGATGGTCAGCACGAACACCGTGGATGAGCCGTAGAGAACATAGCCGGCCGCGATTTGCCGCGCGCCCACTTGCAGCAGCGAGTCCGCGGCGTGCTGCGCGCGGTTGTCGTGCGACAGGATGCTGAAAATCGTGCCCACACCCCCGCAGACATCGAGATTCGAGGAGCCGTCGAGAGGATCGAACAGCACGCAATACCGCGGGATGCCCTGGTTGTCTTCCCGCAGGATCATCGGCTCTTCGTTTTCCTCCGACGCGACGATGGCCACGCCCTCCCGGCCGCCCAAACAGCGCAGCAATACTTCGTTGGCGATCACGTCGAGCTTTTGCTGGACTTCGCCCTGAACATTCTCGGTGCCGATGCTGCCGAGGACATTTTCCAGCCGCGCGCGGCGCACCTTGTCCGCGATGATCTTCGCAGAGATCGACAGCGCGGACAGGATCCAGGAAAAAGTCCCGCCGGCCTGAGGCTGGTCGACGTGTTGTTCGAGAATATGCGCTTGGAGCGTCATGATGCGTAAGTCATCGTGAGCGGGTTTGTTTAAGGGTTCTCCTGCGCTGTTCATGGTCGAAGAATGCCATACAATGCGGCAATGATCACCGTGCAACAGCAATGATCAGTGCGCAATACGCATGATCACCGTGCACCGCCTCAATGATTCATGGTCGCAGCGGGTGCCTGTCAGCGCCGCCGCGCAGCGCATCGCCGGTACGGAGTTCACCGCGGCGGATGTGCAATGAGTTTTCCCCTGGAAGCCGCAGCTTCGCCCGCGGGCCTGGATGCCAGCTGTCCCCGATTGACCGTCTTTCGCCGCCGTATTCGCGCGCGCGCCGCCCATCAGCGTGCGCCGGAACGCGGCGGCGCCTATTCGTTCTAGAACCGCGAGTCGAGGTTTGCGTATCGAGTCTTAATACTTATAAAGGGGGGAGCTATTATGTGGAAGTCGCTGAAGGTTGGAGCGGCATTGTCGGGAGTTCTGTTTCTCGGTCTGACAGCATGCAATCAGTCACCGCCGGCGTCCGGAGGAGCCAAGGGTCCATCCCCGGCCAGTCAGGCGTGGGATAAGCTCACGGCGGGCTTCATCCAGAGTTATTTCGCCGCTCGGCCCTTCTTCGCCGCACAATCCGGCCGCCACGAATTCGACGGCCAGCTGCCTGACTTGAGCAATCACGGAATCAGGCGTGAGATCGCCCGCCTGCATGATCAGCGCGATCAAATCGCGGCGGTCGATCCGAAAACCTTGCAACCGCGGGAGCGCTTCGACCGCGAATATCTGCTGGCCGTCGTCGATGGCGAATTGTTCTGGATGGAGAAGGCCAAGTTCCCATTCAGCAACCCGGCTTGGTATATGGGCAGACTGGATCCCGACATGTACTTGAACCGCGACTACGCGCCGCTCGAGGCGCGCATGAAGGCGTACATCAAGTACGCGCGCGGCATTCCCAAGATGGCCAACGACATCAAAGCCAACCTTCAATCGCCCTTGCCCAAGACCTATGTGGAATTGGGCATCGCGCAGTTTGGCGGCTTGGCTGATTTTTATTCGAAAAAGGTGGCTCCCACCTTCGAATCGGTGAACGATCCCGAGCTGCAAAAGCAGCTCACTGAGGCTGACACCGCGGCGGCGCAGGCGATGGATGCCCTCAAGAGGACATTCGAAGAGGATCGCAAACAGGCGAACGAAAAGTTTGCTCTGGGTCCGGACCTGTACGCGCAGATGATTTCGCAAACCGAACGAGTGGATGTCCCGATCGATCAGCTCGAGGCGGCCGGCCGCGCCGATCTCGACCGCAATACGGCGGCGCTCAAGACCGAGTGCGAGACCTATGCACCGAAGGCGACCCTGGCGCAATGTGTTGCGAAGGTGTCGGCGCATAAGCCCAAAGACGGGGCGGTCGAGGCCGCCCGCGCCCAGTTGGCGATGCTCAAGGACTTCATCGTGAAGAACAATGTGGTCTCCATACCGAGCGCCGAGGAAGCCAAGGTCGCGGAGGCGCCGATCTACAACCGCTCCAATGCCGCGTTCATCCTGGTGCCCGGGCCCTACGATCACGGAGTCGCGTCCGTTTATAACATTGCGCCGCCGGACCCGAAGTGGAGCAAGGCCGAACAAGAGGCCTATATCCCGAGCGAGGCGACGCTGCTGTTCACGTCAGTGCATGAGGTATGGCCCGGACATTTCTTGCAGTTCCTGCATTCGAACGCCAATCCCACGAAGCTCGAAGCCTTGTGGGTGGGATATGGGTTCGCGGAAGGGTGGGCCCACTACTGCGAGGAAATGATGTACGAGAAAGGCTTGGGGAAGGGCGACCCCGAGAAGCACATCGGTCAAATCACCGACGCCTTGTTGCGCGACGTCCGCTTCTTGTCGTCCATCGGATTGCACACTCGCGGTATGACCGTGGCGCAGTCCGACAAGATGTTCCGGGAGCAGGCATTCCAAGATCCAGGCAACGCGCGCCAGCAAGCTGCGCGAGGCACCTATGATCCGGCGTATCTGAATTACACGCTGGGCAAACTCATGATTCGGAAACTGCGGACCGACTGGACCGCCAAGCACTCTGGCGCGGCCTCCGCGGCGGCACCCGCGGATGAACAAGCGCTGTGGCATGACTTCCATGACCAGTTCTTGTCCTTTGGAGGTCCGCCGATTCCGTTGCTGCGCAAGCAAATGATGGGCGAGCAGGGCGCGCTCCTGTAGCAAGTTGCACCTGTGGCCGCCTGGCCGACGCCTGCGGCGATCCTCAGGGCTGGGCGAACGGCGGTTCGAATCGATAATTGGTTCGAGCCGCCGTTCACCGCGTTTTCGTCCGGCCGGGGAACACGTATCATGTCCTTCGCCATGACTACCCCGGTGAAGAGGTTGATCGAGATACGCGCCGCGCGGATGGAGTGCCTGCGTTCGACCCTACGGCGGCGACACAAATGTACCTCGTAACGGGCGGCGCCGGCTTCATCGGCTCGAATGTCGTCGCCGCGCTGGCCGCTCGCCGCCAGGACGTGGTCGTCTGCGATTGGTTGCGCAGCGATGAACGATGGCGCAATTTGGCGAAACACGAGATAGCCGATATCGTCTCCCCCGAAGATTTGCCGGACTGGCTGCGCGGCAATCAGACCAAAGTCGAAGCGGTGATCCATATGGGTGCAATCAGCTCGACCACCGAGACCGATGTCGACCGGATCACCCTCAATAACGTGCGTACGACGTTGAGGTTGCTTGAATGGTGCACCGAAACGAAAACCCGCTTCATTTACGCCTCCTCGGCGGCTACCTACGGCGACGGCGCCCGCGGATTCGACGATGCGTTCAGCTGCGACGCGCTCGCGCTGCTGCGCCCGCTCAATGCCTATGGATGGAGCAAACATGTCGTCGATCGGCGCATCGCCCGTCTGGCCGAGCAGGAGCAGGCGTTGCCGCCGCAATGGGCCGGACTGAAATTCTTCAATGTCTATGGGCCGAATGAGTATCACAAGGGCCACATGCAGAGCGTGATCGCCAAGAACTACTCGCTGATCCGGGCCGCTCGCCCGCTGGGCCTCTACCGAAGCTATCGACCTGATTATGCGGATGGCGGACAATTGCGCGACTTCGTCTACGTGCAGGATTGTGTCGACGTCATTCTTTGGCTCGTGGAGCATCGGCAAATATCCGGTCTGTTCAACTTGGGTACGGGTAAGGCGCGTACCTGGCTGGATCTTGCGCACGCTCTGTTCGATGCGGCGGGGCAGCCGCGGAGAATCGAGTTCGTCGACATGCCGGAAAACTTGCGCGGGAAGTACCAGTACTTCACGGAAGCGCGAATGGACCGGCTGCGATCAGCCGGCTACGGCCGGCCGTTTACCTCTCTCGAGGAGGGCATATCGACGTACGTCCGGAACTATCTCGCTGCAGACGATCCGTATCATTGAGCCGCTGCGTACAATGACCCTATGTCAATAAACGATAGTCAAAGCGCATTGCTCCCGCCGGCGGAAGCCCTGCTGCAACAAGAACTGAATGAGCATCGCAGGGTGTTCGAGGCGACTGCTCTCATGCTCGCCCGGCCATTCGTCGAGGCGCTCGACATTCTGGACCGCGCCGTGCGCAGCGGCGGTAAGTTATTGCTGTTTGGAAACGGCGGCAGTGCGGCCGATGCGCAGCACATCGCGGCGGAGCTGATCGTCCGCTACCAGGCCGATCGTGCGGCGATCTCAGCCATCGCGCTGACGACCGACACGTCGACGCTGACGGCCTGCGGCAACGACATGGGCTTCGATGCTTTGTTTGAGCGCCAGATCGAAGCCTTGGGCCGCAAGGGAGATGCGGCCGTGGCGATATCGACGTCGGGCAACAGCGCGAACGTGCTCAGGGGCCTTGATCGGGCGAGAGCGATGGGCCTGAAGACCGTGGGTCTCACCGGCGGTACCGGCGGCAAAATGCGCAGCGCCTGCGATGCCGTGATCGTCGTACCGTCGACTGTGACGGCGAGAATCCAGGAACTCCACGGCCTGATCGGCCACATGTTGTGCAAGGCGTTGGAACAGCGCCTCGGTCTGGTAGCGGCCGGCCCATGAAATCCGAGGCGCTGATCCGGCTGTTGAGCGGATTCCCCGCGGCACGCGTGCTGGTGCTGGGCGACGTCATGCTCGATCGATTCATCTATGGCTCGGTGGAACGGATCTCGCCGGAGGCGCCGATTCCGGTGGTCAACGTAGAACGGTTTCTGGACATGCCGGGCGGCGCGGCGAATGTCGCGCGCAACATCGCGGCCCTGGGCGCCCGTGCGATACTGCTCGGCATAGTCGGCGATGACGCGTGGGCGGCAGACTTGCGCGTTCAACTGGCCTCCTCGGTGACGATCGATGCGCGCTTGATCGTGGATCCATCGCGTCCCACCACCGTCAAGACCCGCTACGTGGCGGACGGACAGCAAGTGATGCGCGCGGACCGGGAAAGTCGAGATCCGCTTCCGGCTCACATCGCGGAGCGATTGCTCGATGAATACTCGGCGGCGCTGGCCGGTGCGGGAGTGGTCGTGCTGTCCGACTACGCGAAGGGAGTTCTTTCGGATCCAGTCGCCCGCGCCGCGATCGATATCGCTCGGCGCGCCGGCAAGATCGTCATCGTCGATCCAAAATCGAAGAACTTCGCGAGATATCGGGGCGCAACCGTGCTGACTCCGAATCAGCTGGAATTGCGGCAGGCCTGCGGGCAGGAGTGCCTTGCCGACGAACAGGTGGTCAATGGGGCGCATCGGATCTTGGAACAAGAGATCTGTGACGCCATGGTGGTCACGCGCGGCAAGGACGGTATGTCCATCGTTCGAGCGGGCGGCAGCGCCGTGCATCTGCGCACCGCGAAGCGGCAGGTCTTCGACGTATCGGGGGCGGGCGACACCGTGGTCGCCGTGATATCGCTCGGTCTTGCGGCGGGAGCTGACGTGGTAGACGCCGCGGCGCTGGCGAATATTGCCGCCGGCATCGTCGTGGGAAAGCGGGGTACCGCGACCGTCACCGCGGGAGAAATGATCGCAGTGCAGAGGCCGTTCGACGGAAGTACGGATCCGCAAAAAATCTTCGCATTGGACACCGTCCTGCAATTGGCCCGCAGCTGGCGCGAACAGGGCCTCAAGATTGCGTTCGCGAACGGCTGTTTCGATTTGCTGCATCCAGGGCACATATCGCTGCTCGAGCAGGCCCGCCACAGCGCGGATCGCCTGATCGTGGGGCTCAACGCCGATTCGTCGATTCGGCGCTTGAAAGGTCCGAACCGCCCGATACAAGCGGAGGTGGCGCGTGCGACCGTGCTCTCGGCGGTAAAATCCGTCGACGCCGTGGTGATCTTTGCCGAAGACACGCCGATCGATCTCATCGAAGCGCTGGCGCCGGACGTCTTGGTCAAAGGCGCGGATTACACGCTGGACCAGGTCGTCGGTGCTGACTTCGTCA
Source organism: Steroidobacteraceae bacterium (assembly GCA_036498345.1). Classification (GTDB taxonomy): domain Bacteria; phylum Pseudomonadota; class Gammaproteobacteria; order Steroidobacterales; family Steroidobacteraceae; genus Bog-1198. Next base: position 42,352 of record DASYFQ010000018.1, on the reverse strand, counting down.
TCCGGCGCGGCGGCAGGGTGCTGCTCGCGGATCTCCTGGCCGGTCATAGCACGACCGATACCGTCACGCGCGTCACCGGGTCATCCGGCTCGTGAGCGGCGGGAATGCAGCGGACAAGGTCGTGATCCTGGATCGCGACGGCACCCTGGTGATCGACCGCGGATACCTGAGCGACCCGGCCGGCCTGGAATTCGAGCCCGGAGCAGCGGAAGGCATGAAATGGCTGTACTCCCGCGGTTACCGCCTGGTCGTCATTACCAATCAGTCCGGCGTGGGGAGAGGCTTCTTTACCACCGAACGGGTCGAGGCAATGAATACGCGCTTGAATGTCATGATGGAAGAGATAGGGGCCAGACTCGAGGGCATTTATTATTGCCCGCACGCGCCGGATGACGGCTGCGCCTGTCGAAAACCGCAGCTTGGTTTGCTCTTGCGGGCGGCTTCCGATTTAGGCTTTGATCCCGCGTCGGCCATCATGATCGGGGACAAGGAATCGGACATAGAGTTCGGCCGCCGCGCGGGAGCGACTACGATATTGATCGCCCCCGACTCGTCAACGGCCGTGCGGGCCCAGCCGGATATCATCGCACCCAATTTGATGGACGCCGCGCGAGCGATCACGGCGCTCCGTGAGCGCGGCAACGATGGGTAATATCAAGATGCATTCCACTTCGCGATATTCACTCCCTTCACGAGAAGCCACAGGCAAAATGACGACTCTCCAATCAACGGCAGAATCAGAACGGCAGGAATTATCAGACCGGCGAATGCAGGGGCAAAAAGCGCCGAAAAACAGGCCGTCAGGTAACTCAGGCCGGCAAGCTGCATCAATATACCGATAAGCTTCGGAAAATAGCCCGATCTAAAGATCAGGTAACCATTCACCAGACAGGTGAAGCCAAAAAATATCAGGGCAATATTGAAGGCAATGTCATGTGATTTGAGAGCCAGGTTCGCGAGAATCTGTAGCTGCTGGGGTTCAAATGCTCTTAGGTAATCGGCGTTCCCCAATATAGGCATCACTACGATAAGAAACAACTTGCTCATCGCTTCAACAGCAAGGGACACCAGATTGAATAACACGGCAAGCAGAACCAGGTGCTTGTTGACTGGTCTGAGCAACAGATACTCAATCCACATCAATGGCACGGCACATAACGCGACGATCAAGTCGCCGGCGACGCTGAAGCGCCACAACTCCGGTGAGGCCAAAATGTTGTGCGCCGTCGTCGCAGCGTCACCCGGCACGACGAGTTTGTCGGCGACAAATCCTTCAGCAAAAGCGCCGAGAATGATGATTGCCAGGTATAGCAAGCCGCCTATTCGTGCGTACCGCTGCGGGGTATTTTCAACGCTGTGATTTGCCATTATTGGTTCTCTCGACAATGAAGGTCGAACAACGCTTCGGGGGTCGTTATTCTTGGGCCGCGTCCGGCGTTCAGTTGAGGCCGACGATGATCCCGCTGTCCGCCCAAGTGCCGAGCAAGCTCGCGGCGCGCAGCGGGATCTCTCCGCCGGGCAGCCAGTCGGCGAGCGACTCGCAGATCTCGCCGAAATTGCCGCCGCGCAGCGCCGTTTCGAGCGCCGCCGCCTCATCAGCCGTCATGGAGCGAAAGTAATTCTGCAGATTTTGCCGCCATAGGAGCCAGGGCACGGGATGCTCGGCGCACACCGGGTCGGGCGGCGTCGCACCATGGCTCATCGCCTGCCAGACGGCGGTGGTGTTCCAGTGAAGATGCAGACGCCGCAACGATGGGTGGAACTCGAATTGCAGCTCACCCCATACCGACGCGTCGACGGCGGAGAGTGCCGCGCGCAACTTGGGTTCGGCGTCCGCTGCGTCGAAGACCTCCGCCAGTGTCCATTCGAACAATGCGACTTCCGCCAGAATAGGCTGCTCGGCATAGGGTGGGCACTGTCCCAAGAATTCCGCGAGCTCGCCTCCGTACCACCGAATCGAGCGATGCACGGAAGGGTGGGCGGCCACGAATTCCTCGCCCAGCGCGACGAAGACCTCGTCGCCGAGCAAGGCATGCAGAATGGGGTAGGTATCGTCGAGCGCCTCGATCAATCTGACTCGATAGGCATTGCGATAAATGGCCAATCGGGCAGAGGCAGGCAGGGGCGGCGTATCCACGACGGCAGCGGCAATCGAGCTGGGTTCGCCCAGCAAATGGCTTTGCAGATCCCGCTGTAATTGGCGCAGCCGCGCCGTGGGACTTGCCGTCGCATCAGGCTGCCGCGGCATCACGCCGCCCGCTGAGCGCAACTACGGCTGAGGTCGCGGGCCGTTTGCAGCTCCGCCACCAGTTCGCCCAACGCCGGAATGTTGTCGTCGCGCTCGATCATGGTCGGCACCGCACCGAATTGCGCGACGGCTGCGCGGTAGAGATTCCAGACCGGTTCGACGATCGGATGGTCGTGAGTGTCGATGAGATGGCCGCCGAGATCACTGTGGCCGGCGAGATGGAATTGACGAACCCGGTCTTTGGGCATTGCCTCGAGGTAGGTCGATGCATCGAAGCCGTGATTGACGCTGCTCACGTAGATGTTATTGATGTCGAGCAAAATGTCGCAGTCCGCGCGCTGCGCCACCTCGCGCAAGAATTCCCATTCGCTCATGTCGGATTCGTGGAAGGCGAGATAGCTGGACACGTTTTCCAGCAAGATCCGCCTCCCAAGCGCGTCTTGGACTTGACCGACCCGCGCGACCACCGAGGCCAGTGCTTCTTCGGTATAGGGAAGCGGCAGGAGATCGTGCAGGTTGCTTCCGTCGACACCGGTCCAACAGAGATGATCGGATATCCAATGCGGTTCGATGCGCGCCGCCAGCGCCCGAACTTGGGCCAGGTAGTCGACGTCGAGGGGATCGGTGCTGCCGATTGACAGCGATACGCCATGCATGACCAGCGGGAAGCGCTCGCGTATCCGCTCCAAGTAGTGAAGCGGCTTGCCGCCGGGCACCAGATAGTTTTCGGTTATGACTTCGAGCCAATCAATGGCGTGAGGCTCGTTGAGCACGGCCTCGTAGTGCGGGGTTCGCAGACCGAGACCGAAACCGGCCAGTTGCATGTATGGGCGCTCGGGCGCGAAGATCGGGCCACGGAGATCGGGATTGGGCGCTAGGCCGCGCCCGACCCCGATCGTTGAGCCCGATACGGCTTACTTGTCGGCCTTGGCCTTGGATTTGGCGGCTTCGCAATCGGCCTTCGACAGCGATACCCAGCCCATGCCCTTGCAGCTGTTCATGCCCTTGCAGCTATTCTTCGCCGACTTGCATTCGGACGTACCCTTACAGGAATTCACGCCCGTACAGTGGACCTTTGCGGTGGAGGCATCTGCCGCCACCGACACGCTCGCCAGTCCGGACGTGAACAACATCGCGGCGGCAGCAGCCATCGCCGCGTTCGACAATTTATTGATCTGCATGATTGATTCCTCAATTTGTTATTGAACGCAGCGATATTGCTGCTCCCCTACAAAGACCCGGCCAACGGGGAGATTATTACTCAATTATATGAGCTTATGTCTTATTCGATGGTTGGAGGATTCAACAGATGGAGGCCGACGGCCAAGGCCAGGACGCCGATGATCACGGCGGCAATGGAAGCCAGCAGGACGGCGGCGGCGGCGCAGTCCTTGGCCGCCCGGATGGTCGGGTGCTGCTCGGGGTGCAGCCGATCCGCCAGGTGTTCGAGGGAGGTGTTCACGAGCTCCGCCGCTAGCACGGCCGCCGCCGAGACGATGCACAGCGCGACCCACACCCAGGGCGGACGCACCCAGGCCAGCGTCACGGCCGCCACGACGGCCAGCAGCAGTTGGGTGCGAAAACTCGCTTCGGTCCGAAACGCCGTGCGAAGCCCGCCGACCGCGTAGCCAAACCGCTGCGCAAATGACTGATTTTTCATGTTTTTGTCCATATTGGCATCCAAACCCGCAGCTTATCCGAACCATCCCTCATGAATAGGATTGCGCGCCGGTCAAGCGTTGTTTCGTTGATTGGCGCCGATCCTCCTCCAGAAACGCGTGCAGGTTCCAAACGAGCGTTTACGCCGCGCGCGGAGCGCTCAACGCGGGGTGATTTTCGCCCGGCGGAGTCGGCTTAAAATTAGATAACCCATTGATCATATTAGTGTTGTATCGCGCACTGTCGGCCCCTCCAGATCCCTCCGTTCACTGCCGTCGGCTTTGATCTCGCTATCGCCGCGACGTATCAGTATCTTCGATCCGGACCGCATCGACTGTAAACAATCGAGGATGTGAATTTGAAAACGGGAAGAAACGATTCATGCCCTTGCGGTAGCGGGAGAAAATTCAAGAAATGCTGTGGGCATATTCGATCGGAAGCGCCTGATACGCGTTCCGAGGCCAAAAACGCCGGCCCGAACTCGCGAACCATACCCGGCCGGTCGACGATACCGGCGCAGGCTGACGTGAGCCAGCTCGTGACCGACATGCGCGCCCAGCGGTATCACGAAGTTGAACGAAGGGCGCGCGAACTCTTGGTCCAACATCCGAATTCGGGGATTGTCTGGAAGTTTTTAGGCGTCTCCCTTGGGATGCAAGGCAAAGAGGCTCTGCACGCCCTTGAAAAGACTGCGACGCTGTTGCCGGACGACGCTGAGTCTCACTTTAACTTGGGCAATGCGATGCGAGTTGCGGGACGCCTTGAGGATGCGGAGGGCTGCTATCGACGGGCGCTCAGCATCAGGCCTGATTTCGCCATTGCGCACGTCGCATTGGGGGGCGTGGTAGGGAGTCGCGGACAACTCGATGCCGCGGTGGTGAACTACCGCCGGGCGCTCGAGATTGATCCCGATCTCGCGGACGCGCACGGCAACCTAGGTAGTGCGTTGAACGACCTCGGACAGCCGGATGCCGCCACGGCGAGCTTCCGCAAGGCCCTCGAGATCGCGCCCGATGTTGCCGAGACGCATAGCAACCTCGGCAATGTGTTACTTCAACTCGGGCGGCCGCACGAGGCGGTGGCGCACCTTCGACGAGCGCTCGAGATCAAGCCCGATTTCGCCGCTGCTCACACCAACTTGGGCAACGCGTTGCGAGGCCTCGGACAGTTCGATGACGCTGTCGCAAGCCATCGACGAGCGCTCGAGATTCAGCCCGACTTCGCCGCCGCAGGCATTAATTTCGGCAATGCGTTGCGAGACCTTGGGCAGTACGATGCCGCGACGGCCAGCTACCGCCGGGTGCTCGAGATCGAGCCCCATTTCGCGGTGGCGCACTGCAATTTGGGAGGTGCATTACGAGATCTAGGAAGGATCGGCGACGCGGAGGCCTGTTTTCGGCAAGCATTGGCGGTCAATCCGGATTACGCCGAGGCCCACAGCAATCTCGGGGTCGTTCTACGGCTGCAAAACCGCATGGTGGAAGCCGAGGCAAGTTGCCGAAACGCGCGTGAAATTGCTCCGGACTTGCCCGCGGCGATCGTGCTCCTGGCGGAATTGCAGGCGGATAAGGGACAGTTTGCAGAAGCGGAAGAGCTGTTCAAGCGTGCCATCGCGATTGAACCGGATTCGGCGGAAGCTTGGGCGGGCATCGCCGGCTTACGCAAAATGACAGCGAACGACTCGGCCTGGTTGACCGAAGCCCAGCGAATTGCGAGCCAGCGTCTGCCGCCGCGACAAGAAGTTCATCTGCGATATGCAATCGGAAAATATTTCGATGACGTGCACGATTACGCGCAGGCATTCGCGAATTACCGGCGCGCGAATGAGCTGACGAAGCTGTGCACCGCGAAACACGACAGGCGGCATCTGGCGCAGGCGGTGAGTCTCACGGTTCAACACTATGACCGCCAATGGATGAGCCAGGCACGGGGCGCCGCGACCGCCTCGGCGCGTCCGGTATTCATTGTCGGGATGCCGCGCTCCGGCACTTCGCTCGCGGAGCAGATTCTTGCCTCGCATCCCGCGGTATTCGGCGCCGGCGAACTGGCGTTTTGGAGCCAGGCATCGGCGAACTATGAATCCTCGACGCTCGACGTCGGGTCCCGAGAACGCTTGATAGGCAGGCTTGGCTTGGATTATCTGCGGCAACTGGAAGATTTGTCGCCTGGAGCGGTGCGCGTGGTCGACAAGATGCCTGCCAATTTTCTCTTTTTGGGTCTGATTCACGCGGCGTTGCCGAACGCCCGTATCATCCACATGCGGCGCAACCCGATCGATACCTGCCTATCTGCCTACTTCCAAAATTTTGACTTGGCTCATTCCTATGCCAACGATTTCGAGGACCTGGCCCACTACTACAACGAATACTTGCGGCTCATGAAGCACTGGAACTCATTGCTGCCCAAGCACGCGATGATGGAAGTGCCTTATGAAGGGCTGGTTGCCAACCAAGAAGCATGGAGCCGCAAAATGGTGGAATTCGTCGGCCTACCGTGGGATAGCCGTTGCATTGGATTCAACCAGACAAATCGTGCCGTCGTCACTCGAAGTCGGTGGCAGGTGCGGCAAATCATCGACAAATCGTCCGTTGAACGCTGGCGCAACTACGAGCCTTTCATTGGCCCGCTGCTGAGGCTGAAGGAACTTGACAATGGCGTTGGTCGATCAGAAGTATGCTGAACAGGTGCCAGTAACGCGTTTTTTCCGGGGATGTGGATCGCCATGAATTTGATGGGGACTTGCGAAGCGATGCTGAGCGAAGCAGAGCGGCTCGAGCATCAGGGGCAGATTCCCGAGGCCATTGCAGCCTACGAACGCCTGCTGGCCAACTGGCCCGGGTTGGTCAATTGCTGGTACAACCTCGCCAGGCTTCAGCGCCAAACGGGAGAGTTTGCCGCGGCGCTTGCCTCCTACGAGGAGGCGCTCGAGCGGGGCGTCCCGCAGCCTGAAGAGGTGCATCTCAATCGCGGGGTCATCTACAGTGACTGCCTGCGCCAGTACGGTGCGGCGGAGCGTGAACTCGAGAAAGCCCTCGCACTGAACCCTGTATACCTTCCGGCGCTCGTCAATCTGGCGAATCTCCATGAGGATCTTGGCCGTCGGGATCTTGCGGCGGCCGTGTATGAACGGCTGCTGGCGCTCGCTCCCGAGGATCCGCAGGTCCTCGCCCGCTACGCGGGGCTGAAGACGTTCTCGACTCTCGATGATCCCATGATCGGGCGGCTGCGAGCGGTACTCACGAAGCCAGGCACTAGCACCGCGGACCGCGCGAGCCTCGGATTCGCACTCGGTCGAGCACTCGACGGCTGTGAAGCCTATGACGCGGCGTTCGAGGCCTACCGGGCGGCAAATCGCCATAGCCGTGAGAGTGCCGGACCTGCCTTTCGCGACTACGACCTTGCGCTCGAGGAGCGATTCATCGAACGATTGACCGCCGCTTTTCCTGCCGCGCCGATCGCTGAGCGACCCCTCGCAATCTTGCCGCAACCCGCGCCGCCCCGCCCGATATTCGTCTGCGGGATGTTTCGCTCCGGTTCAACCCTGGTCGAGCAACTCATCGCGGGTCATCCGCTGGTGATGGCGGGCGGTGAACTCGATTTCCTGCCGCGGACCGTGCAAACCACTCTCGCGCCTTTTCCCGAGTCGATCGCATCGATGTCCCCGCCACGTCTGCAGGCGCTCGCAGCAGAATATCTCGGCACCCTGCACGACCTCTTCCCGGAGGCGGGATGGGTAACCGACAAGCGTCCCGACAATTTCCTCTATATAGGGCTGATAAAGTTGCTGTTTCCGGATGCGAAGATCGTCCACCCGACCCGGGACCCGCTCGACAACTGTCTGTCCATTTATTTTCTGCATCTGGATCAGGGCATGAGCTACGCGCTCGATCTGATGGATATCGGGCATTACTACCTCATGTACCGGCGTCTAATGGCTCATTGGAAGATGCTCTTTGGCGCGGATATTCTGGACGTGAACTACGATGCCTTGGTCAAGGAACCCAAGCCCGCAATGGAGCAATTGCTGGCGTTTTTAGGGCTCGACTGGGATGAGCGTTGTCTGTCGGTGCCGCAGGCTGGGCGCGCGATCAAGACGGCCAGTGTCTGGCAGGTCCGGGAACCCCTGTATCGACGCTCGTCCGGACGAAGCCGGCACTATGAACGGCAGGTGAGCGCTTTGCGCGACTATCTTTACCACCCGTCACCCGCTCGGTAGGGAGCCAATTGCCTGTTGTTAAAACACAACAAGGGGCGCTTTCACAAATTGCGGCTTTTTTGAATGATCGGCTCCGGGCCTCCATCTGGCGAACGTCGCTTCGCGGAACATCGGAACAGCACCCGAAGGCCCGTGACGCGTGAGACGCGCGTGTTGGACGGCATTGCCGAACCCTCACGATTTGACTAGAGAATTCCCTGATATCGTTAACTTGCTTCAGGCAGCTGGGAGAGGCGAGGCGGCACTAGGCCAATCGTGCCCGTTCGCGCGTGCCCGTCCGCGGGCGCTTTTTTGGTCGGAATGAGCACATTTTGGTACGGCTGCCTAGTTTTAGATGTTGAGGCGCCTTGGCAACACCCACTTTGCATGGTGTAATCGCAACATATCTCCGACTGGACGTCATCGAAAAAGTTCTGAATATCGGGCGATTCAGCCGGCTTTACTGAACTCACCGTTTCATCGTTAGGGAGCAACAAATGGGGAACAACGTTAAATTGCGGCTAGCAGTCCGTGCTGCGCTAGCGCTCGCGGCGGCGTCCGCGTCCATCCCGCTGTCGCAAGCGCAGACCGCGCAAACCGCGTCCAATGAAGTGCCGTCGACGGGTTTGGAAGAAGTAGTAGTCACCGGGTCGCGCATCAAGTCGACCAATCTGGTGTCGATCAGCCCGGTCACGACCGTAACCGCAACCGATATTCAATCGACGGGCTTAACGCGCGTCGAAGATATCCTCAACAATCTTCCGCAAGTGTTTGCCGGCCAGGGTGCCAACTTGTCGAACGGCGCCGACGGCACGGCGACGGTCGACTTGCACGATCTGGGTGCGCAACGCACCTTGGTGCTGGTCAACGGCCGGCGCTTGGGGCCTGGCGGTACCACGGGACTCAATGCCTCGGATATCAACCAGGTTCCGGCGCAGCTCATCGAGAAAGTCGAAGTGCTGACCGGAGGCGCCTCTGCCACTTACGGCGCGGACGCGGTCTCGGGTGTGGTCAACTTCATCCTGAACACGCATTTTGAAGGCGTGAAGATCGATGCCAACTATGGCATGTACCAACACAGTAACCACAACGGCTTCGCTGCGGGGGTCGTGAACGCGGCCGGAGACGGACCGCTGATGGGCAGCGTGGACAGCGGCTTCAACAAGGACCTGGCGGTTCTTCTCGGTTCGAATTTCGCGGACGGCAAGGGCAACGCCACGGGATACTTGACCTACACGAACCAGGCGGCGGTCCTGCAGAGGCCCTTCGACTACAGCGCGTGCACGATGGGCGGTAAAATTACGTCCCCCACGAACACCAAGGTGAGTTGCGGCGGTTCCCACACCGACGCCGGGGGCACCTTTTACGGTTATAACGCCGATTACACCCAGCAGCTGTTTTACAACACGGTCGACCCGAAGAGCGGCCAGTTCAGGGCGGTCGCTCCGAGTGACGTCTACAACTACGGTGCGCTCAACTACTACACGCGACCGAACGAGCGTTGGACTGCCGGCACATTCCTGAACTACGAAGTGAACGAGCACGCCACGGTGTACTCCGAACTCATGTTCATGAAAAACAACTCCACGGCGCAGCTTGCGCCGGGCGGTGATTTCGGAACGGCTAACCCGACCATCAACTGTGGACCGTCAGGAGTCGGATTGCCCGGCAACCCGCTGTTGACGGCGCAGGAACTCAGCGTGATTTGCTCCCCGGCGAACATCGCTGCGCAGGCGGGGGCCTTTGGCGCCAACTCGGTTAAGGTAGCCTACCTCCTGCGACGCAATGTCGAGGGAGGCGGCCGCCAAGAGTTGTTCACGAACGAGTCCTACCGCACCGTCTTAGGCGTCAAGGGCGACTTCGCGGAGGCATGGAAATACGATGCGTCCGCTCAGTACAGCAACGTGACGACCATCTTCAACAATCTGAACTATTTTTCCACCGCGTCCATGCAGAAGGCGCTCGACGTCGTGACGGGTCCCAACGGCCAACCGACGTGCGTGTCCGTCATCAATAAAACTGATCCCGCTTGCGTGCCCTGGAACGTTTGGGTGCCTGGCGGCGTAACCCAAGCGGCGCTCAATTACTTGAACATTCCCAACGGTGGCACAGGGACCGTCTCGGAATATGTCGCCCATGCCGATGTGAGTGGCGATCTTGGAAAGTACGGCCTTCAGCTCCCGACCGCCAAGAGCGGCATGCAGCTCAACGTGGGTGCCGAGTGGCGCGAAGATACGTCGTCAACCAACCCGGATTATGCAACCCAGCAGGGCCTAGCCTCAGGCGGGGCCGGACCGGTACTGCCGATTTCGGGCCAAGTTCATGCCGCGGAAGTATTCACGGAATTCAACTTGCCGATCATGGACGGTCTCCCGGGAGCCGATCAATTGGCGTTTGAAGGCGGCTATCGATACTCGAGCTACAATCTCGGGTTCAAGACCAACACGTTCAAGCTGGGCCTCGAGTGGGCGCCGGTCAGCGACATCCGCTTTCGTGGCGGCTTCAACCGCGCGGTACGTGTGCCCAATATCAGCGAGTTGTACACCGTCCAAACGGTGGGCCCGGGCGGGACGCTCGATCCTTGCTGGGGCAAGGCGCCGACGCTCACTCAGGCGGAGTGCGCGAGAACCGGCCTCAATCCGGCGCAGTATGGGACTCTGGCCGTCAATTCGTCGTTTCAGATCAACACGCAGTCGGGAGGCAATCCCAATCTCACGCCGGAAAAGGCCGATACGACTTCGTTCGGTTTCGTGTTCCAGCCGACGTTTCTCCGGGGTTTCTCAGCATCGATTGACTACTACGACATTAAGATCACCAACGCCATCATAAGTACCACGGGTACCGCCACGGCGATCATTTCGGACTGCGCGCTGACCAACGCTACGGCGGCCTGCAGCCTGATTCATCGTTCCGCCAGCGGCTCGCTGTGGTTGAGTTCGAGCGGTTTTGTGAGCACGCCGTCGGCGAACGTCGGTGTCATATCAACGCGGGATGTCGATCTCAAGACTCACTACGTCATGGATATGAATGGCCTGGGTAAGTTGGCCTTCAACTTGGAAGGGTCGTATGTAATCGACAACGTCATAACGCCGATACCGGGAGCACCTTCATACAACTGCGCCGGTTTGTGGGGCTCGACCTGCGGCAATCCGCTGCCGAAGTGGCGCCATGTGTTCTCGGCGGATTGGGCAACGCCGTGGTCGGGGCTCGACTTCAACCTGCGCTGGCGCTACTTCGGGGCCACCAAGGTTGACGTGAGTAACGGAAGCCCTGATCTTTACTACCCCGGTGCCAATTACCCCGGGTTCAACAGCATATCGAACTACAGCTACATCGATATGTCGGCGGCGATTGCCGCAGCGAAGAATGTCACTATTCGCCTCGGAGCCAACAATGTGCTAGACAAGGACCCTCCGACCGTTTTATCAGGGAACTGCGCTGCCGGCCCCTGCAACGGCAACACCTTCGCGCAGACGTATGATGTATTGGGACGGTACCTGTACGTGCACGCGACGGTGCAGTTCTAAGCACCATTCACGCATTCCGGTGATTCTGAACGGCGGGCTCGGCCCGCCGTTCTTTTGTGGCGCTCCGGCAGGGCGCGCAGGCGCCATCTGCGTCAACGCCCCCATCGCGTCAATCAGTGGATGCGGCGAACGTGATGGGTGCGCCCCGACGGCGTCGTCAGAAGAAACGAGCCCAAAGCGCCGCGTTGGATCGTAATGGCGTCGCCCACCGCCAGTACCGGATCTGCGCTGTCGAGTTCCCACGACTGTCCGCTATCGAGTATCAGCAGCATGCGGCCGATCGAGGAGGTTCCTAATCCGGCGACCGACGCCTTGATCGACTCGATTTGTTTCTGAAGCGGATGAGTTTTTTGCTTTTGGACCGGACTCAATCCGAAGTCTTCTTTCGTCGGAGGCGGTGAGGCCTGCGGCGCTGCTGGCGGGGCTGAGGCGGCCGGCGATGAAGCGGCGGCCGGCGATGAAGGGGAAACGCTCCGCGTGCGGCTGTTGACGAGTGCGTCGTAGCAGGCGAGGCGCGCCTCACCGGCCGCGATCATGGCGCAATGTGCGAGCGCGTTCTCCAGGGTGGCAGCGGAATCATTGCCGGCGGCCGCGCCGACGGCGCACGCACCCAGAATTGCGCCGGCCAACGCGGCGCGTCGCCCCGGACTCTGCCGGTTCACGTGAACCCTTCCGCCGGGAGATGGTAGTAAGAGCCGACTACCTCGGTGGCCGCGCGCACCATATCCCGCTCGGCCTCGCTCAAGAATGGATTCCAGATATCGAAAATCAGTATGGCGCGAGGCATATCTGACCCGTTCCAAGCTTCATGCTCGATGGTATCGTCGAACACCCAGGCCTTTCCGGCTACCACCTCACGGGTAGTTCCGCCGACGCGAAAACGGCAATCGGGGGGGACGATCAGGGGTAAGTGGACCGTGAGACGGGTGTTCGTCACGCCGGTGTGGGGCGGGATCGTGGTCGCCGCATCAAGGATCGAGAAGAACGCAGTCGGCGCACGAGCTGCGACTTCGCAGCGCGGCGCGCCGGCGAGCACCGCCGCAGTCCGAGGACAGCGGGCGATGTGCGAAGGTTGGGCAGCACCCTGATTCCAAAGAAAGTACGCGCTCCAACGCCGCGAACGGTTGAGTTCCTTCCACTGGTCCAAGGGTAAGCCGGCCGGATAGTCGATGTAGGGCTGTAGTCCGGCGCGGTCTGTGATCATGACGTTCGTCAGCTCGCTGCGAATCTCGTCGGCTGCCGCCTCGAAGGCGTCGAGCCACGGAAACTCGCTGCGCTCGAAGAACTCCACCGCCGGCATCTCCGGAAAATACATGAAAGTCGGCCGCGGAAAATAGGCCGATCGCTGCCCTGTCAACATCTGCAGGCATTGATCGACTCGGCGCTGCGTTTGCCCGCCGTGACGCGCACGAATCTCGCTGAGCCGCTCCTCGAGTGCTGCACCAAGCGACGCCTGGTCGGCGGCGACCGCCGCCTTCGCGTGATCGACGAGTTCGAGGACCGTGGGCGGCGGCGAGGAGCCGGCAGGGATGCACCCCAGCGCCTGTTGGAAGATGCGGGCGGCGTTGCGCGAATCGCCCAAGTCCTCCAACAGACTCGCCTTTTGCAGAAGCGACGCGAGATGTCGGGGCTCGAGGGCCAGAGCCTTTTCGAGGGCCTCGCGCTCCTCTTGACGCCGGCCGAGCGCGCGCAGGCTGTTTGCCAGATTCGACCACAGGGCTGCGTGTTTGGAGTCTGCCTGGGTTGCCCGCGTGAACAGCGCCAAGGCGTGCTCGGGAACTCCGCGAGCCATCATGAGCACGCCGAGTTCGTTGAGAACCGCGGGGTGAGCCGGGGCCTGCTGCGCGACCCGCACCAGCAGTTGCTCGGCCTCGGCGGTGCGGCCGGCTGCCATTGCCGCTCGAGATGCCTGCACCGCGCCGATGATCGCGCCTTCTTCGAGCATCGCAGGATGGGGGGTGCTCACGCTTATACTCCTGGAGACATTGCTACCATGGTCGCCGATTCTACCGCGCCGACCCGCGGCGGTTTGACAAAAGCTGCCGTCGCATCTCATGGTACGCGCCTTAAGTGCGGTGAGCCCCAGGGCTTTCGGGAGGATCCGGTGAAGCTTGCGGCGGTTGACGTGGATTTCAAACTGATGCGCGCGTCGGTGCTCTTGGACACGGACCCGGCCGCGGCCGCGCGCGTGGCGGGCGAGATTTTGGCGTTCTCTCCGGGTCATTCGGCCGCAAGCCTGTTGTTGGCGACCGCCTGTCTCAGCCTTGGCGAGGCGGCCAGGGCATGCGAGGTGCTGGAGTCGCTGGCGCGTGCCCAACCGGCATCCCCCATGATTCAACTGGAACTCGGACGGGCCTGCCGCGCGGCCGGGAAGCATGAGCCGTCACTAGCGGCTTTTCGTCGGGCCGTTGCACTCGAGCCCAATCTCGCGGAGGGTTGGCGAGAGCTCTCGAGCGCGCTGGCGGCCGAAGGCGACGATCATGGAGCCGACCTGGCGTATGCCCGCTATTCTGAGGTGATGCCGGAGGCGCCATGGCTGATCGAGCCGGCCGCCGCGCTTTGGGACAATCGAACCGCGGTGGCCGAGGAGTTGCTGCGAAGGCACCTCGCGTCGATGCCGGCCGATGTGGCGGCCATGCGTATGTTGGCCGGCGCGGTCGGACGCCGCGAGGATTACGCAGCGGCCGAGGACTTGCTACGGGAAGCCTTGAGGGTTGCGCCGGGCTACGCCGCGGCCCGTTACGACCTCGCCAAGCTGCTGCTGACGCAGCAGAAGCCCACGCTGATGCCGCCGCTGATCGAGCGCCTGCTTCTGCTCGATCCACGCAATGCCGAGTACCGCAGCCTTCAGGCGTCTTTCTTGAGCTTTGTCAGTCAGCACGATCGCTCGATCGACATCGTTGCCTCGCTGCTCTCGGAGTTTCCGGACAGGACTGAGGCGTGGATCACTTACGGCAACGAACTCAAGGCGGCCGGGCGACAAGGGGAGGGCATCGACGCTTATCGGCAGGCGATCGCTCTGGCACCTACCAGCGGGGTAGCTTATTGGAGCCTGTCAAACCTGAAAACCTTCCGCTTCGAGGCCTCCGATGTGAGTGCGATGCGCACCGCACTTCGGCGGTCGGATCTCAAGCACGAGGATCGCGTGACCATGGAGTTTGCGCTTGGCAAGGCGCTCGAGGACGAGACGCAGTATGCGGAGTCCTTCGAACATTATTCGAGCGGCAATTTGCTGCGGCTTTCTGCGCTGTCGTACGACCCTGCCAGAAGACGTGCGCATCTACAGCGTTCTAAAGAGATCTTGACGCGCGAGTTCTTTGCCGCGCGTGCCGATTGGGGCTCTGAAGAGGCGGATCCCATTTTCATCGTCGGCTTGCCGCGTTCAGGCTCGACGTTGCTGGAACAGATTCTGGCGAGTCATTCGGAGGTCGAGGGCACGCGCGAGCTGGCTGAAATCACCGATATCGCACGCGGATTAGGCGGTGTGAAGGGCAATTTGGATCCCCTCCAGTATCTACAGGCATTGGAGACGCTGGATGCGGGCCGAGTCGCCGCGCTGGCGCAGCGATATCTCGATGACACGCAAGTTTACCGATTGGGCAATGCGTCGCGGTTCGTGGACAAGATGCCGAACAATTTCTTGCATATCGGGCTGATCCAGCTGATGTTCCCGCGCGCGTCCATCATCGACGCGCGGCGCAACCCGCTCGCGTGCTGCTTTTCATGCTTCAAGCAGTATTTCGCGCTGGGCCAGTATTTTAGCTACGATCTCGCGCAGTTGGGCAGCTACTACAGAGACTACGTCGAGTTGATGACTCACTTCGGCGCCGTGCTACCCGGCCGCATCCATCGCGTGTGTTACGAACATGTCGTCACGGACCTCGAGGGCGAGGTGCGCAAGCTGCTCGAATACTGCGGACTACCCTTCGAGCAGGGATGCCTGCGTTTCTACGAGAATCGCCGTGTCGTCCAGACCGCAAGTTCCGAGCAAGTGCGGCGCCCCATTTTCTCGGAAGGCGTGGATCATTGGCGCCACTACGAGCCCTGGCTCGGTCCCTTGAAAGACGCTTTGGGGGATCTGGTCGAGCACTATCCCGCAGTCTAAAGTTATACCGGGTTCTAAAAAACTGACGCCCCGAGCGAACTCGGGGGGTCAGTTGGCTACAGAACTAGTTTCCCCTGCGTCGGGTCATCATTTCCCGCTTACGATATGCAGAGAGACTCGACGATTCTGCAGTCTGCCCTCGGGGGTCGCATTGTCGGCGATGGGATGATCCTTGCCGTAGCCCTTGGCCGTCATGGTGTTGGTGACGCCATGCTCCTTGAGATAGGCCATGACGGATTCAGCACGGCGCCGCGACAGCACCAGATTGTGTTGTGCTGATCCGCGATTGTCGGTGTGTCCATGGACCTCGATCACGAGGTCGGGATGCTTCTTCAACGTGTCCACGCCATAGCTCAACACGTAGGCCGATTCCGGAACGAGTTCCGCGGAGTCCGTTGCGAAATTTACGCCCTCGAGCTTGATTTCGTCCTTGATCGTGCAGCCGTAGGCATCGACCATGTCGCCCTTGGGCGTATTCGGACACTTGTCGATCGAGTTCGGCACTCCATCGCCATCGTCGTCGCCATCAACCGGCGGCGGCGGGGGAGGCGGCGGCGGCGGGGTCGGTGCGGGCGGCGGCGGCAACACCTTGGCCACGGGGGGCGGCGGTGTGGGAGCGCCGAACATCAATTGAAACCCCACTCCTAAAATGACGTCGCCGGGATTGTTCGGCACGTAGGCCGTGTTCTGGATGAACTCGCGCCGGTACTTGGCTTCGGTGCGCAGTTGCAGCCGCGTGGAGCCCGATTGGCTGCCGAGGCCGGTCAACAGCCCGACGCCGGCTTCCGCCAACCACGCCTGATTGTTACTGCCGTGACCGCCGATGTTATCGGTCATTCCGCCGGTGCCGAGGAGGGCATAGGGACGAAATGTCGAGGTGACGGGCAGAAATTTGTACAGGACGTCGAGCGAGACGGCATTGAGCTTCTCACTGGCCCCGGACCCCTTGATGGAATAGCTGCCGTTGCTGTCCGCCAGTTCCGCGGCGAAATTGGGCGCGAAGTTGTAACCCAGTCCAACCTGATATCCGACGTCCCTCTTGGAAACCCGCTTGTCGTCCAAAAAATTGTATTGAGCCAACGGCGCCAAGTACCAGGCGCCCGTGTCGTCGTAAGCGTCCGCTGCGCCGGCGCTGGCGCCGACGGCACAGGACGCGGCCAATAATCCACTCAATATCACTCGCTTCATACCTCTCTCCATGTTGAATTCGCGTAAAGGCAACAAACTGTTGTTACGCAACACGACGAAAAATGCGCCAAAATTCTGAGCTATAGGTGTCCGCGGGTAGCGGAATCTAGTTTTCGTTGCTTTTATACCACATACGTTTGAATTGTATGTAGGTCAAGACCCCGTCCTCGCGTAAGAGTTCACTCGACGTTATGTAAACTCGGGTGGAGCACGGAATCCCCCACCTTGATGCCAAAGTGGTCACTGGCGCCGCCTTTGAGTTCCAGCACGGCGAGCGCAGGCTTGGGAGACTGAATGATGGAGAGCGACAGGGGGGTGGCCTGCGCGGCGATATAGTCGATCCGCCCGTGCTCGTTGATGAACAGCAGGTCGAGCGAGATATAGGTGTTCTTCATCCACATCATGGGCCGTTGATTGCCACGGAACACGAACAGCATGCCGGCGTGCTCATCCATGTCATGCACGAACATCAGCCCCTGTTCCTCGCGGCGGGGACTGTCCGCATTCCAAATCTTGAAATTGAGCACCTTGCCCTCGGCGGTCCGGATCGCCAGCAGACTTTGGGGGAATGCCGATAGGGGCTCCGGGGTCGCATCCAGCGCACTGACCATGCTGGCGGAAAAGATCGCGCTTGCGAACAATACCGCGGCAATCCAAAAAGACTTCTTCATGTAGAACGGCTCCGGTTACTTCTCTTGGCTCTGCTGGTTTTGGCTCCGGTAGTTCACCAGCCCCGCGAACTCGAAGGTACTGACGAGCACGTCGCCGTCGCCGCGGATGGCATGGGCGGGTTGAGTGCAAAACCCGCGCGCCTCGACCCGATAGGCACCTGCGTCGGTGAGCCGCCGCTGCGTCAACGAATCCACGGTGCAACGCGTGTCCCCGAGTGTGCCGAAGATACGGGTCTTGCCCTGTACGATGACCGTCAAATTGGCCCCCACCGCATGGGCGGGCTCGCCCGCGCGAACGCCGGTCAAGCCGAAAACCAGCAACAAATCGGGCCTGCCGCCGGCCGCACGCTGAAAACTCAGGCGAACTCCCGGCGGCTCATCCCGGGATTCGCCCTCGCAATGGGTGCCGCTGTTCGGCCAATCGATGTTGGCGTCGATCGCACCCGCGAGATGCGCGCGCAGGTAACCATCTCCCGATGCAAGGCAGCCCGCCTGGATTACCGCGGACGCCGGCGGCGTCGCGACCGCAACCGGAGTGCCCGGGGCTGCGGCTGCCGCATCGGCGGCGCCGAGAGCGGTAGTTACCGCAATCGCAGCGCCGAGAGCTGTCGCGACCGCCGCTGCGGCGCCCAAAAGGATCAGAGCCGCCCGTGCATGGCGTCGGCGAGCCGACCTTCGAGCGAACGATATAACCGGTATCATTTCCGCGCATGTTGCCACGGAGCCCAAAAGAATGTTGATGCTGAGGCGGTCGGCGCCGGTCTGCCTGGCGCTGTGCATGGCCGCCTGCTCCCTGGTGGCTCCTAAATTCAACCGCCCGAATGTTTCGGTGGTATCCATCGACATGCGCGGCGGCAACCTGTTGCAGCAGAATTTCGCGGTCAGGCTCAATGTACAAAATCCCAACGATCGCGCGCTGCCCGTGAGCGGCCTGCACGTCGAACTCAACGTGGGCGGAGAGAGAATCGCGAGCGGCGTCAGCGACCGTGCCTTTGTCGTTCCCGCGTTTGGCGAGTCCGAATTCGACATGACGATCAAAGCCAACATGGCGCTCGCCGTGCTCAAACTCGCTAATAAGATGGATCAGCACGCCGACTCGATCGATTACGAACTCACCGGTGCCGCGCGCATCGACTTGCCCTTCCTGCGCGACTTGCCGTTTCATCAAACGGGGTCATTCTCGCTCAGTGATTTTGAATAACTCGTTGAAATAACTGTATTTTTTTAAGCTGGAGGTCCGGATCGAGGCCGCCGTCTGGTAAACTCGAACACCGAACAAATGCGCCGCTGCCTTCAGCGTCGCTCACAAGGTAACCATGGCCGCCTCGCCCTACGAGCAATTGGAACAGGAGTTTCGACGTCTGCATGCATTTCGCGGCGCGCTGTCGCTATTGCGATGGGATGCCGCCGTGATGATGCCGCGCGGCAGCGCCGATGTGCGCGGCGAGCAACTGGCGGCGCTCGAGACCGAGCACCACGCCTTGCTCACCACCCCCAAGGTCGCGCGCCTGCTGGAACGG
Organism: Steroidobacteraceae bacterium; assembly: GCA_036498345.1. GTDB lineage: Bacteria > Pseudomonadota > Gammaproteobacteria > Steroidobacterales > Steroidobacteraceae > Bog-1198. The sequence goes on along the minus strand of DASYFQ010000018.1, from coordinate 23,239 downwards.
GCCGAGGCGGGCGCCTCCCAGTTGGAGGATTGGCCGCTCGCCAATCTGCACGAGATGCGCCGCCAGCGCGACCATGCCATTGCGACCCCGCCGTCGCTGATCGCGCGCCTCGCCAAGGCCACGGCGCGCGCCGAGGTGTTTTGGGTCGAGGCCAAGAAGGCCAATGACTTCAAATTGCTGGCGCCCTATCTGGAAGAAGTGGTGCACCTGGTGCGCGACAAGGCGGCTCTGCTGGGGCAGGCGCGGGGGCTTGCGCCCTATGATGCGCTGGTGGACGGATTTACGCCGGGCATCTCGACGGCGGATATCGACACCATATTCAAAGCGCTGTCGCGCAAGCTCCCCGGTCTCATCAACGAGGCCATCGAAGTACAGGCGGCCCACGCGCCCACGCCCTTGACCGGCAAGTTCACGGTGGCGCGCCAACGCTCCCTCTCCATGGATGTGCTCAAGGCCTTGGGCTTCCCCTTCGACCGCGGGCGCCTGGACGAAAGCGAACATCCCTTTACCGAGGGCGTCCCGGGCGATATCCGGGTGACTACGCGTTTCGATTTGAACGATCCGTTTTCGGGACTGCTCGGCGCGGTGCATGAGACCGGTCATGCCATGTACGACTTGGGCTTGCCGCTCAAGTGGCGCGACCAGCCGGTGGGCCGTGACCGCGGGCTTGCCCTCGAAGAGAGCCAGTCCTTGATGTTCGAAATGATTCTGTGCCGCAGCCGCGCCTTCGTGAAGTACGTGCGGCCGCTGATGGAGAAGTATTTTCAGGTGAGCGGTCCCGAGTGGGAAGAAGCCAACCTGTACCGTCATTTGATCCGCGTGCGGCGCAGTACGATTCGCATGGACGCCGACGAGCTGACGTATCCCGTGCACATCATGCTGCGCTACGAGCTCGAGAAAAAGATCCTCGAAGGCTCGCTGCCCGTGGCGGATCTGCCCGAGGCCTGGAACGCGAATCTGGAACAGCGTCTGAATATTCGGCCCGCGACCGACGTGGACGGATGTTTGCAGGACATTCATTGGCCCGTGGGCCACTTCGGTTATTTCCCATCATACGTCTTGGGCGCCGTGATTGCCGGTCAGCTCAACGAAGCCATGCGCGCGGCGCATCCTTCGCTCGATGAGGAAATCGCCGCCGGCCAGTTCGGCGGCGTGATGGACTGGCTGCGCGACAACGTGCATGGCGTCGGCGCGCGTTTGCCGGTGCAGGAACTCATCAAGCAAGCGACCGGCAAGCCGCTGACCGCCGCCGCATACCTGCGCTACTTGGAAGCGAAGTATCTGGAGACTCCTTAGAGAGTGCGCGCATGACCCTCGCCGTACGACGTCCTTCCAATAACTTCAAGAAGCTTCAGGCGGAGCTGCGCGGCTCCGTAGGCAAGGCCATTGCCGACTTCGGCATGATCGCCGACGGCGATCACGTCATGGTGTGCCTGTCCGGCGGCAAGGATTCCTATACCCTGCTCGACATCCTGTTGAGCCTCAAGCGCAGTGCGCCGGTGCACTTCGAACTCACCGCGGTCAATCTCGATCAGAAGCAGCCGGGCTTTCCCGCCGAGGTCTTGCCGCGATACCTCGAGGAGTTGGGCGTCCGGTTCCGCATCATCGAGCAGAACACCTATGCCGTGGTCAAACGCGTCATCCCCGAGGGCAAGACCATGTGCGGCCTGTGCTCGCGCCTGCGCCGCGGCGCCTTGTACCGTTTCGCCGCCGAGAACGGCATCACCAAGATCGCGCTGGGCCATCATCGGGATGACATTGTCGAGACTCTGTTCCTGAACATGTTCTTCGGAGGGCGCCTGAAGGCGATGCCGCCGAAGCTGCTCAGTGAAAATCGCCGTCACATCGTGATTCGGCCGCTCGCCTACGTGACCGAGGCGTCGATTGCGCGCTACGCCGCCGCACGGCAGTTTCCCATCATTCCCTGCACGCTGTGCGGATCCCAGACCCACATGCAGCGGCTCGTGGTGAAGGGCATGCTGCGCGAATGGGAACAGAAATTTCCCGGCCGTATCGAGTCGATCTTCTCCAGCATCTGCAACGTCGCCGGTTCGCAGCTTGCCGACCCGGCGCTGTTCGACTTCGCGGGCCTCGATGGCCGGCGCGTGCCAGAAGCGACGGCTCAGACCGACGAAGAGGCGACGGCGGAGCTCGAACCGCGCGAGGAAGTGAAAATATAATTCCGCACCCTATGTTGCAACTCCGTAAAAAGGCTGCCGGCTCCCGCCGGCCGCGCGCACTGCGGCATGCGTGGGAAACGCTGTCGGACGACCAATTGCTCAGCCTGCGCTTCTGCGATCTCAAGCTCAAAGTCCAGGGCACGGAGCTCGAGGCCGCCATTCAGCGTTTGTACCGCGAGCTCGGCATGAGGGGACTGGGCTTTCGGCCGCATTGCTGGCTTGCGCAAGAATGGTTCTCGCCCGATGGAATACCGGGGATCGCCATTCCTTTCTACCTCGCGCACCCGCGATTGACGAGGATCGAACGGCGCTTCATGCGCGAAGTGGAGGGCGGCAACCGCAATTGGCTGATGCGAATCCTGCGCCACGAGGCGGGACACGCCATCGACACGGCGTATCGGCTGAGGCGCCGCAGTGATTGGCGTGCCGTGTTCGGACCGGCGTCGCTGCCCTATCCGGACACTTATCGCCCGCGGCCGGGCAGCCGCCGCTTCGTGCAGCATTTGGGCGCGTGGTATGCCCAGGCCCATCCGACCGAAGACTTCGCCGAGACCTTCGCGGTCTGGCTCAAGCCTCGTTCCGCATGGCGCCGCGAATATATGGGCTGGCCGGCCTACGCAAAACTGGAATTCATCGACACGCTCGCGAACGACATCGGCCGCAGCAAGACGGCCGTGTCGGACCGCGGTACCGTCGAAGATGTGACGCATGAGACGCGCACCCTGCGCGATCACTACGAGCAGAAGTCGGCGCGCGCGCCGCTGCGCCGCCGCTCCGGCGCCGACGAACTGCTGCTCAAGGTGTTCACGGCGGCGCCGCGAACCCGCAACCTTCCCAAGGCGTCGACCGTGCTGCGTGAATTGCGCAATCCCTTGCGCCAGAAGATCGTGCGCTCCGGCGCGTTCAGCGAGTACCTGGTGCATCAAGTGCTGCGGCTCATGATCGAACGCTGCGAGTCGTTGAACTTATACGTGCGCGGTTCGCGGCGCGAACTGAAGACCCACTTGCTGTGGGTGATTGCGCGGCTCGCCGAGTCCTACGAGGAGCGGCAATTGCCGCGGGTCTCGCTATGAGAAAAGTACGCGCCCTGGTTCTCGTGCATGCGACGCTCGTGCCGCCGGATTCTCTGAAGGGCTCGACGGAGAAGGAGATCGACGAATGGCGCACCGAATACGACGTCATTTCGCATTTGAAAGCCGAGGGTCACGAGGTCAGGCCCTTGGGCTTGAGCGACAGCCTGTCCGAATTGCGGCGCGCCATCATCGATTGGAAGCCGGACATCGTGTTCAACCTGCTGGAGGAATTCGACGGCATAGTCACCTATGACCAGCATGTGGTGGCGTTTCTCGAGCTGATGCACCAGCCCTATACGGGCTGCAATCCGCGCGGCATGCTGCTGTCGCGCGACAAGGTGCTGTCGAAGCAATTACTCTCCTATCACCGCGTGCCCACCCCGCAATTCATGGTGTTCCCGCGCGGCAAGAAGCCGCGGATTCCGAAGAAGCTGCGCTTTCCCCTGTTCGTGAAGTCGTCGACCGACGATGCGTCGCTCGGGATCGCGCACGCGTCGGTGGTCGCGGACCAGAAGCAATTGACGGAGCGAATCGTCTTCATTCATGAGCAGACGCATTCCGACGCGCTGGTCGAAGAGTACATCGAGGGCCGCGAACTTTATGTGGGCGTGCTCGGCAACGACCGGCTCAAGGTGCTGCCCGTGTGGGAAATGACCTTCGGGTCGCTGCCGGAGAACCTGCCCGCGATCGCGACACGCAAAGTGAAATGGGATCGCGGCTATCAGCAGCGCTACGGCATCACCACGGCGGCGGCCGAAACTCTGCCGGACGGCACCATGGCGCGGCTGGAGCAGCTGTCGAAGCGCATTTTCCGCGCGCTGCATTTGACGGGCTATGCGCGCATGGATTTCCGGCTGCGCGCCGACGGCGAGCTATTCGTGCTTGAAGCGAACGCCAATCCCAACATCTCCGCCGCCGAGGACTTCGCCCAGTCGGCGCTGACCGCCGGCATGAGTTACGACGATCTCTTGCAGCGAATCATGCAGCTCGGCGAGAACTATCCGGCGGCATGGCGGGCGGTCGAACCTTAGCCTGCATGCAGCGCTCGGCGCTCGAATTCACTGGTGGATCCAGCGATTCATCCAGGCGAGCACGGTGTCGTACCACTGGATGCTGTCGGCCGGCTTCAACACCCAATGGTTCTCGTTCGGGAAATACAGGAGCTCGCTGGGTATGCCTTGCCTCTGCAATGCCGTGAACACCGAGAGGCCCTGAGCGTCGGGAACGCGATAGTCCTGCTGCCCGTGAATCACCAGCGTCGGCGTCTTCCATTGAGTCACGTAGTCGACGGGATTGTGCTTGGCATAGGCGGCGGGATTGCGGTATTCGGGGCCGCCGTTCTCCCACTCCGGAAACCAGAGTTCCTCGGTGGAGTAGTACATGCTGCGGTTGTCGAAAATGCCGTCGTGGCTCACCAGACACTTGAAGCGGTCCGGCCATTGGCCCGCGATCCAATTCATCATGTAGCCGCCGTATGAACCGCCCAGCGCACAGGCATGATCGCCCTCCAGCCAGGGATATTGCTTGAGCGCTGCCGCGAGGCCAAGCTTCAGATCCTCCAGCGGCTTGCCGCCCCAGTCGCCGCTGATGGAATCGGTGAACGCTTGACCGTAGCCGGTGGAGCCGTGGAAATCGATCATGACGACGCCGTAGCCGGCGCCGGCGAACGCCTGGGCGTTCCAGCGCCAGTTCCAGGAGTTGGCGAAGCTGCCCTGCGGCCCGCCGTGCACCAGAAATGCCACGGGATATTTTTGATCGCGTTTGAAGTCGGGCGGCTTGACCACGTAGCCGAAGACATTTTCATTGTTCCAGCCGGCGAAGCTGAATTGTTCGTACTCGCCGAATTTTCGCTGCGCGAGCGCCGCCTGATTGACGTGCGTGAGTTGCGCGGGTTTGCCGCCCGCGAATCCCACCGCGTACAGATCGGCGGGGCTGCCCAGGTTGCTGAAGGCGTAGATGACCTTTTGAGGGCCGACGCTGAAGCCTTCGACTTCACCGGCTCCGGTGATGGCGGACGCTCTGCCGGTGGTCGCATCGATGGCCCACAACGGCCGCTGACCCAGGTGGTCGGTGGTGGCAAACAGCGTCTTGCCATCGTGCGACCAGGCGAAACTCGCGATGGATCGATCCCAGTTCTGGGTGAGCGGACGTTTCAGGCCCGATGACAGATTCAGCAACACCAGATGAAAACGATCAGCCTCGAAGCCCGGACGGTCCATGGCCACGTAGGCGAGTTGGGTGCCGTCGGGCGAAAACGCCGGTTCCCCATCCCAGGCAGGATTGTCCGCGGTCAAGTTGCGCGGCGTTCCGCCCGCGGCGGCGACCTCATAAATGTCGAAATTCGTGGACCATGGTTCTCCCGCAGCGGCACGCACGGAAAACGCCACCTGCGTGCCGTCCGGGCTGAATGCATAGTCCTCGCGGCCGCCGAAGGGCTTGCTCGGCACGTCGCCGATGCCGCCCGTCACGTTCACCGGAGTGCCGCGCGCCACGTCGTCGAGTGGAATCGCAAACAGTTGCGAGCGGCGGCCGTCGCTCCAGGTATCCCAGTGCCTCACGAACAGCTGGGTGTGCAGCACTCCCGTGGCCTTGGACTGCGCCGCCGCGTCCAGCCGTTGCTTGGTGCATGGGAGATCCGCGCAATCCGTATAAACCTCCATGCTCACCAGTATGCGGTCGCCCTTGGGAGACACCCGAAAGCTGCCGACATCGAGCGGTAGATCGGTGATCTGCAGAGCGTGGGCGCCGGGCGCATCGGCGCCCAGGGCATCGGTATTCCGCGCGGCGCCGTGCGGCTCCGCGGCGCCCGCCGCGACCCGCCACACTTGCGTGGAACCGCCGCGATTCGACAGAAAATAAATGAAGCGCCCGTCCGCGCTCCACTCCGCGGCATTGGAGTTCGCGGCGATATCGGTGAGGCGCAGCGCGGCGCCGCCGCGCAGCGTCCGCGTGCCGGTGTCCGCCAGCCAAATGCCGGTGCGCGCCTTGTTGGCCTCCATCTCGGTGCTCCGGAGCGTATAGGCCACGCGCCTGCCGTCGGGCGATGCGGCGAGTTCCGACACGCGCTCGAGGCGCACGAGGTCCTGGACGGTGAAGGGTTGCGAGTGCTCCGCGGCCGCGCTTCCGGCGGCGGAGGCGGGGTCGGCGCCCGTCGCGGCTGCACCAAGGCTGAGCAAAGCGAAAGCGACCGAAAGGCGATCGGTTATCACGGTGATTTCTCCCTCAAGACCGCGGCAAAATCTCGGCGCCGGTAAGGCCGAGATGATGGTCCGTGCTCCAAACTGTTTTGATTTTCCGCTGCTCGATCCAACCAAGCGACGCCGCATCCACGTAGGTCAGCTTGGTACCCCGAAAACGATCGAGTACGCCCAATGTTCTTGCGTGATCGTCGAGCGTCACAGGGATGATACTAAGCCCCGTCAAGGCCGAGATAAAGGCCCGCAAGCTTCTGGCTGCCTCCTCGCCATGGCGGTGAAGGAACCAGGAATGGGCTTCCGAGACGACCAACAGCGACGTGGCCCAGCGTGTCCTGGGGCGTCCGAAAAGCTCGACTGCCTGCGCGTGCAGGCGATCGCGCCGGCTGAGAGCGGCGATGAAGATCCCGGAATCGAGGAACACGACCCCGCTCACGGGGCGTCGCGTCCGTACACCACCTCGTCCACGCTCGAACTGTCATTCGCCTCGCCTTCAACGGCACCCATATGGCTCATCCAGGGAAGAGCGGAGTCGTCGCGTCCCACGGCTTCGGCAACGCTGCGGCGGCATAATTCCGCCAATGAGACGCCGCGTCGTTTGGCAGCACGCTTGGCGCGTTCGTAGAGCGCCTCATCGAAGGAAATCTGAGTCCGTATCATGTTATCACTCCTGCAAATAATGATAACATGGCTGCCATGGGTGACATAGGCTGCCACGCGGGAAATCGAGGTCGAAAATAAATGGTCCCGCCGCTGGTCTTGAGTTTCGATTTGGACGATACCCTGTGGCCGGTGGGACCCGTCATTGCCGCCGCCGAGAGTGAGCTGCTGTCGTGGCTGCGCGCCCGCTATCCGCGGACCGTGAGCGGCCACGACGTCGAATCGCTGCGCGCGCTGCGCGCCCAAGTGACCGAGCGGTTCCCCGAGCACGGCCATGATCTGACCTTCCTGCGCCACCGTGCGCTCAAGGATCTGTTCGGCGCGGCGGGCCATGCGGAGTCGCTCGCGGACGAAGCGCTCGAGGTGTTCTTCGCCGCGCGCAATCGCGTCGAGTTCTACGACGACGTGCGGCCGGCGTTGATGCGCCTGCGTGCGCGCTACCGGCTGTTCGCCGTCAGCAACGGCAACGCGGATCTGCGCCGCTGCGGCATCGCGGATTTGTTCGCCGGCCACATCACCGCGAGCGCGGCCGGCGCGGCCAAACCGGACGCGCGAATATACGCCGCACTTCTCGAGATGGCCGGCGTCGACGCTCACCGGGTGCTGCACATCGGCGATGATCCTTTGGCCGACGTCGTCGGCGCGATGCAAGCCGGAATGCAAGCAGCGTGGCTCAATCGCGATGCGCGCCAATGGCCGGCCCAATATGAGCGCCCTGCGCGCACCATTTTGTCGCTCGCGGAAATTTTTTAGCACTAATGAGATGCGCCGCACGTTTAGCAGCCGACTGCATCGACTGCTGATCGAAAATACCGATAAAAATAGGCTTTTTCTGACACTGGTTCGCGTTATCGCGGCTTCACTTGCGTGTACCTTTGCCGATAGGATGGTATCGGGTAGAAAAGGACGCCAAGCATGCAAGCAGTCTCTGGATCTCTTGTAGCCGTTAGTTCCTTGCGCGAATTCTTTCGTGACGCATTTCATGCCGCGAGCGAACATCAGCACCTCGATATCGACGAGCAGGCCGAGCAATATGTGGTCAACTTGCTCACCATGTTCTCCCGCGCCGACGCGCTGTACGAGCGCACGCCGGAGGGCTTGCGCATCCGGCCGCTGGCGCAAATGCTGGCGGACGCGCTCGAGGCGCCCACCGCCGTTGCCAGGCAGCGGGGCCTGCAGCGCCTCGGCGACGTCTCCTTGTTCATCGCAGGATTTTTCGCGCGCAGCTTCGCGCGCAAATTGATCGACATCGACTATCACATCGCGATGGGCGGAAACGCGTACAGCTCGCTCGCGGATACCATGCAGCGCTCCATGTCGGGGCGCTGCATAGCGTCGATTTACGCGCAGCTCGCCCGAAAGTTTCAGCCGCTGGTCGACGCCCTCAATGAAGTCAGCGAGATGTCCTACCATCACACCGACGCGGACATTTTGCGGTTGTACGAAATCTGGATGAAGACCGGCAGCCCGCGGGCGCACGGCCTATTGAAGCAGCTGGGCGTGCAGCCGGTCGCGGTGGGCGGCGCGCGCCGCGAGCATTGACGGATGGTTCTACACGGCCTGCAGTCGCTTCTCGGGCGCTTGTACGATGTCGAACTGAACTACGACGTCTACGATTACTTGGTCACGGATCGCCGCGCGCTCCAGGGCGTCGAGCCCGGCAATGATGCGCGCCGGGCAGAAGAAGAATTGCTTTTGGCGGAAACGCAGGACGGCGCCGGGGTCGCGCTGTACTTGGACCCGAGCTTGTTGCGGCGATTGGAGGGCGCGGATCCTGTCGGCGCCTTGACTGAAAATAATTTGGCCGACTATTGCACGGCGCTCGAGGGCGTCAGCCACTTCGTCTACTCGACCTGGCGGCTGGATCGCGACTTGCCGGTGTCGCTGCTCGAGCTCGAGACTCAAGCCGAGGTCGATAAATACGCGGTCACCGTGTTCTTGCTGGCCGACCAGCAAGGGGGCAGCTACCCGGCGCAGGTGCATGCGCGGCTGTTCGATCGCGTGAGCTTCGATGCACGCTTGGAACCGGATCAATATGATCGCTATCGCATGGCGCATCGCTGCGCCGCGCACTATTGCCGAAGATTGGAGCACCGCTTCGTGAGCCGGGGCGAGGCGCGCACCGAGGCGCTGGTGCGTGAATTGCGCAGATTCTATCGCCTGGGAAGCACGGCAAAATTGCGTCACGCGCTGGCGTGACCGAGGCTGACGCGCTGGCGTGACCGAGGCTGACGCGCTGGTGTAACCGAGGCCGGACGCGCTGGCGTGACCGAGGCTGGACGCGCGGGCGGTGCGGCGGCACCGCGGCGCAGGGCTTACTCGACGTCGTCCTTGTTGGCGGCGGCCTGCCTTTTCAACTTGATGACCTCGCTCAGGCGGCGCAGATCCGTCTTGCGCGGCGCCGGCGGCTTGCCCAGTTTGCCGCTGTCGTACGGGTTGTAGCCTTTCTTGGTGCCTAGCGGATTGGCGCGAACCGTTTCCATCGGCGTGGGTGCATCGTCGGCGAGCGACAGCGCGGGGTGCTCGAGCCTTTGCAGCCGCTCCTCCGACACCTCGCCCCCGAACGCGCCGGTGGCGATCGACCACTCCCAAATCGCGTTGCCGCGGTCGTCGAATTTGACCCGGCCGGTGCGGCCGTTGCTCCTGGCGTCGACGTCGGCGTCCTCATTGCGCGCAGGTGCCTTACCCGTCGCGGCGTCCGGCTTGTCGGAAGGTTTTGAGTTATCTCGGCTCACACTACCTTTTTAGGCAATGCAGGGGTTAAGTCAACCCAGACGCGTCGAAACCCGGCTCCCCGTCACAATTGTAAGTGGTATTGGGCGCGCCAGAGCGCCAAGGCCGTCTTACCGTCGTTCCACTCGCCGCGAAGCACCTTGTCCATCGCATCGCGCAACGGCAGCCACTGAAGCTCCAAATCTTCATCGGCGTCCGGCGCGGGCGGCCCGACAACGAGGTCGCAGGCCAGATAAAGGTGAATGACTTCGGTGAATATGCCCGGGGCCGGCAGAAATTGTCCCAAAGACGTCCAGCGCTTGGCCGCCACCCCGGTTTCCTCGGCCAATTCGCGCACCGCGCAGACTTGCGGCGCCTCCCCGGGATCCAGTTTGCCGGCGGGAATTTCCCACAGAAAATCCGTGACGCCGTGCCGATACTGGCGCACCACGCAGACACGGTTGGCGCCATCCACGGCGACCACCGCCGCAGCGCCGGGATGACGAACGAAGTCGAGGTCGTATTCCCGACCGTTCGCGTAGAGGAGCCGTTCCGTCGACACATCGATGATGCGGCCGCTGTGAATGGGGTGGCTGGCAATGGGCGTGGGTTTTTTGAGCATCAGCAAGTCTACCGGGGCCCGAACCCGCAGGAAAAGCTCCGCCTGTGATCTGTCTCCTCGCGCGCGAGGCCCGCCATGCGCGATCCTGAGCGCTGTTTTAGCGTATTGCATCGCGATCTGGATATACGTACAGTACCGGCTGCCTCCCTATGATGAAAGCCAAGACCACCGCATTCGATTCGCTCAACCCGTCCCAGCGGCGTGCCGCTACGTTCGGCACCCCGGTTCCCGAGCAGGGCGTGAATGCGGGTCCGCTATTGATATTGGCCGGCGCGGGCACGGGCAAGACCAACACCTTGGCGCATCGCACCGCTCATCTGGTGCTGAACGGCGTGGATCCGGCGCGCATTCTCATGCTGACCTTCACGCGCCGCGCCGCTCAGGAAATGATCAAGCGTACCCAGACCATCGTCGCCGAAGTGCTGTCGGACCGCGGCAAGGCGGGCGATCGCAGCGTGGTATCGCGGCTGCTGTGGTCGGGGACGTTTCATTCCGTGGGCAACCGGATATTGCGCCTGTACGCCAAACACCTGGGGTTGGATCCGCATTTCACGGTGCTGGACCGCGCGGATGCCGCCGACCTCATGGACGTGGTGCGCCACGAATTGGGCTTCTCCGCCAAAGACAAACGCTTTCCGCGCAAGGACGCATGCCTCGCCATCTATTCATACCGGGTCAATACGCGGTTGTCGCTGAAACAAACCATCGAGGAGCAGTTTCCCTGGGTCAGCGAGTGGGAAGCGGACCTCACGCGCCTGTATCGGGAATATGTCGGCCGCAAGCAAAAGAACCGCGTCCTGGATTTCGACGACTTGCTGCTCTACTGGCATGTGATGATGCAGAACCCGGCCTTGGCGCAAAGCTTGTCGAAGAATTTCGAGCACGTGCTGGTCGACGAATACCAGGACACCAGCACCTTGCAGGGCGAAGTCATCCAGGCGCTCAAACCCGACGGCAAAGGGGTCACGGTGGTCGGCGACGATGCCCAGGCCATCTACTCGTTCCGCGCCGCGGCGGTCGAGAATATTCTCGGATTCGCCGATCGCTTCAAGCCGAAAGCCGAGATGATAGTTCTTTCGCAGAATTACCGATCGACGCAGCAAATTCTGGATTCGGCCAATGCGCTGATGGCGGACGGCGCCCGTCAGCACCGCAAGACCTTGCTGGGAACGCGCCAATCCGCTCAAAAGCCGTTCTATGTCGCGATGGATGATGCGCTCGCACAGGCGGAGTACATCACCGGCAAGATATTGGCGACTCGGGAAATCGGCGGGTCGCTGAAACGCCACGCCATCTTGTTTCGCAGCTCGCATCACAGCGACGTGCTCGAGGTGGAACTCACCAAGCGCAACATTCCGTTCGTGAAATACGGCGGCCTCAAGTTCTTGGAGGCCTCGCACGTCAAGGACATGATGTCGGTGCTGCGCTGGGCGGACAATCCGCGCAATTCGGTGGCGGGCTTTCGAGTGCTGAAGCTGCTGCCGGGAATCGGGCCGGGAATTGCCAAGCAGGCGCTCGATTATTTCGAAGCGCAAAGTTACCAAGCGAAAGCGCTGACCGGTTTCGACGCCCCCCAACCGGTGAAAATGGACTGGAAGAGATTTTGCGCATTGTTCGAAAAGCTCGCCGATCCCGCGACTCCGTGGCCCGGCCAGGTGGGTCTGGTGCGCGATTGGTACAAGCCCCAGCTCGAGCGCATTTACGATGCCGCTTGGACCCGCATGGGCGACCTGGAACAACTGGAACAGCTGTCGACGCAGCACGCCGGCCGCGAGCGGTTCTTGACGGAACTCACCTTGGACCCGCCGGTGAAGACCAGCGACCAATCCGGCGGCGCCTCGAAAGACGAGGATTACGTGATTTTATCGACGATTCACTCGGCCAAGGGCCAGGAGTGGGACATCGTCTATGTGCTGAATGTCTCCGACGGCAACTTCCCGTCGGAATTTTCCACCGGCAAGCCGGAAATGGTCGAAGAAGAGCGCCGCCTGTTATACGTGGCGATGACGCGTGCGCGCAATGAATTGCATCTGTGCGCGCCGCTCAAATATGCGGTCACGCAACAGCCCAAGGACGGCGATGCGCATGTCTACGGCGCCAAGAGCCGATTCATGAGCGACAAGGTGCTGGACTGTTTCGAGCGGATTTCGCTGCGCAATATGCGCGGCGTGGAGAACCTGCGCGAAGGAGAAGCGGCAACGGTGGATGTGGTCGCGCAACTCAAAGAAATGTGGTGAGTGCAGCCGGCTGCGCCCCCACCGGGACCCGCCTCTCTAGCCCATCCCAACCCGCGACGCAGTTACCAGCGACGTGGACCGCCGCCGCCGCTTGCGGGCTTGGACCGAGGTGCCCGCTCCTGGGCTTCATTGACGCGCAGCGGACGTCCACCCATCTGGAAACCGTTCGTCTGTTGAATCGCGTTTTGTGCCTCGCCGGCCGCCATGTCCACGAACGCAAAGCCGCGGGGACGCCCGGTCTCGCGATCGTTGATGAGCTTGACCGAATCGACTTTGCCGTGGCGCTCGAACAGCGCCCGCACTTCGTCTTCTGTAGCGGTGAAGGGCAGATTGCCAACGTAGATCGTCGTCATTCAACTAATCTCACTTCAATGTTGCGACACTCAAGCCCCCACGCACCGTCGCGCGCAACCGTGCGTCCGAGGGCTTACCTTACGGCCCGTGTAGGGAACGAACCTACAGGCCGGACTCTACGCCAGGGGATTATTGTTGGCAAACCGAAGATTTGCCGGTGATAACGTGGGAATTCGTTACCTTCATTCGACCTCGAGATACGCATACCCATTGAGCTCGTGCTCGTAGAAGCGCTTCACCGCCTGCGCTTCGTTAAGGGTCATCCGGCCTTCCTGAACCGCCCGTTCGCAGTCCCGAGCGATGCCCGGGTACAACTCGTCGGTGTCATATTCCATATACTCGAGCACCTTGTTGGCGGTATCGCCCTTGACGATTTCCTCGATCCACCAGCCGCCGCCGTCCTGCAGCCGAATGTGCACCACATGGGTGTCGCCGAACAGGTTGTGCAGGTCGCCCAGCGTTTCTTGGTAGGCGCCCACTAGAAAGGCCGCGAGGTAGTAGGGCTCGCCGGGGGTCAATTCGTGCACCTCGAGGGTGCGTTTGGTCGCCCGCGGGTGCACGAAGCGATCGATCTTGCCGTCGGAATCGCAGGTGATATCGGCCAGCACCGCATTGCGCGTCGGCCGCTCCCCCAGGCGTTGAATGGGCATGATGGGAAACAATTGGCCGATCGCCCAGCTGTCCGGCAGCGATTGAAACACCGAAAAGTTGCAGAAATAGATGTCGCTCAGCATGTCCTCGAGGTTTTCCAGCTCTTCAGGCACCCGATCGAGCTTGCGGCAATAGTCGCGGATCTTGGCGCAGGTCGCCCAGTAGAGTTTTTCCGCCAGGGCGCGGAATTCCAGGCTCAAATAACCGAGGTTGAACATTTGCAGCGCCTGTTCGCGGGCTTGGAGCCCGTCGTGGTAGCACTCCACCAGGCGGCGTTCATTGACCGATCGATAGCTATCGAACAAATCGCGTACCGGCTGCGGCACCTCTTCCTTGCCGTGGTAGTCGTCTCCGGGCCGGCCGGTGACGTTGAACTGATCCAGCTTGGAGGAGCCCAGCGTGTCGAACACCAGCAGGCTGTGATGCGCGGCGATGGCGCGCCCGGACTCGCTCACGATCATGGGGTGCGGCACGTCGCGAGCGTCGCAGACGCTCTTGATGCGATACACCACATCGCTCGCGTATTCGTTCAAGGTGTAGTTCATCGACGATTCGAAGTTGGTGCCGCTGCCGTCGTAGTCGACGCCCAAGCCCCCGCCGATGTCGATGTATTGCAGGCCGGCGCCCATGAGCTTGAGTTCGGCGTACACATGCGCCAATTCGTTGATGGCGTCTTTCACGCGGCGGATGTCCTGGAGCTGGCTGCCCGGATGGCAGTGCACGAGCTGCAGGCAGTCGAGCATATTGCGATCCTTGAGCAGGGCGTAGAGGTCCAAGATCTCGCTGATGAAGAGACCGAACTTGGATTTCTCGCCCGCGGATTCGCGCCACCGGCCGGCGCCCTCGCTCGCGAGCTTCACCCGCACCCCGATCTTCGGCCGCACGCCGTAGCGCTCGGCGTGCTTCAGAATCAGATGAATTTCTTCGAAATTCTCCACCACCGGAATGAAAGTGCGGCCGAGTTTGGTGGCCAGAATGACGGCTTCGATGTAAGTATCATCCTTGAATCCGTTGCACACCACGATGCGGTCCGGCGCGTCTTCGGTAATCGACATCACCGCGAGGAGTTCCGGTTTGGAGCCGACTTCGAGTCCGAAGCCGAATTCCTTGCCGTAGCGGTAGACCTCTTCGACCACCAGGCGTTGCTGGTTGACCTTGATCGGAAACACCGCGGCGTAGCGGTTCTTGTAATCGTTCTCCGCGATGGCCGTGCCGAAGGCCTCGGCGAGGTGGCGCAGGCGGTGCGCGAGAATGTCCGAGAAACGGATGACCACGGGGGTGTGCAGGTCGCGGGCCTTGAGGCCCTGAACGACGTCGTGCAGATCGATCTCGCGCGCCGGGTCCATGCTGGGCCTGATCACCACATGACCCGCATCATTGATCGAAAAGTAGCCTTTGCCCCAGGCTTCCACCTGGTACAAGTCGAGAGACTCTTCGATCTTCCAGGCGTGGCTCACGGGCAGCGTTTTGGCGGGTGTGTTCATGTCGCGCGCACGATAACAAATTGGGACTGCATATTCATGAAAGCCGGCGCCTAGTCACGTGCGACCGGCCGCCGCGGATCGCGAATCCACTCGCTCCAGGAGCCGGCATACAGCTTGCCGCCGGGGAGACCGGCGACCTCGAGGCTCAGCAAATTGTGACAGGCAGTGACGCCGGAGCCGCACATGGCGACCAGATTCTCGGGATCGCGGCCCGCGAGGCGTCCTCGCCAGCGGCGCTCGAGCTCGGCGGCCGAGAGCAAACGACCGTCCGGGCCGAGATTGGCGCTAAACGGATGATTCATCGCGCCGGGGATGTGTCCGGCCACGGGATCGATGGGTTCCACCGTGCCGGCATACCGCTCGGGGGCGCGTGCATCGACCAGCACGGTCTTGGAATCGAGCAGCAGGCGCTCGAGTTCCGCGGTGGTGACGACGGCCTCGGGATCAACTACGGGGGTAAAACGTTCCACGCGGGGGCTGGCCGGCTCGCCGGCCAGCAGCGCGCCGCCGTGAGCAGTCCACGCCTTAAAACCACCGTCGAGGACAGCGACCGCGCCATGCCCCAGCCAGCGGAGCATCCACCACAGCCGCGCCGCCACCGATCCGTTGGCTTCGTCGTAGGCGACGACTTGAGTCTCGTTGCCTATTCCCAAGTGACTCAAGTGCCTCGCGAAAGCTTCCGGCGAGGGCAGCGGATGCCGGCCGCTGCGGGGTCCGATGGGCGCCGACAGGTGCCGATTGAGGTCGGCATAGCGCGCTCCCGGGATATGCGCCGTCAAATACGCTTGTCGCCCCGCCTCCGGCTGCATGAGATCGAAGCGGCAGTCGACCACGGCCAGCCCCGGTTTGGCCAGCAGGTTTTGCAACGAGTCCGCGTCGATCAGAGTTTTAAACGCCATGAATCAGAGCTTAGCGCGACGATGAATGAACTTCATCCGCTACAATCCACGGCATGGCACTCACTCTCTACTGGGGCAGCGGCAGCCCGTTCTCGTGGCGCGTCCTCTTGGCCCTGGAGCACAAGGGCTTACCCTACGACTCGCAGCTGCTGCACTTCGACAAGCAGGAACAGCAGTCCCCGCACATGCTGAAGCTCAATCCGCGCGGCCGCGTGCCGGTTCTCAAGGACGGCGATTACGTGGTTTTCGAGTCGGTTGCGGTGCTGTACTACCTCGACGTCAAGTACCCGCAAGCCCCGATTTTCGGCGCCACCCCGGAGGAAGCCGGCGTCATCATGCGCGTCATCTGTGAATTCATGGCGTATGCCGAACCGTCGCTGGTCAAGATCGTCAATGCGATCTTCGCCGGAGCGGTCGCCGAAGACATCGACGCACTCACCGACGCCATGCACATCGTCGCGCGCGAAGCGCGCACCATCGAGGGACGTTTGAGCAAGGAGCAATGGATCGTGGGCGCCAATTATTCCGCCACGGACATGGTGATCTTCCCGTGGATTCAAGTGCTGCGCCGCGCTCTGAATAGAAGCGCCGCCGCGGAATTGGGCGCGCGCTTCCTGCCCATGGAGCGCAATTATCCGGCGCTCGCGCGTTGGATTCATCGAATCGAGGCTCTTCCCGGCTACGAGCGAACCTATCCGCCGCATTGGCGCGAAGGCTAGTCGGCGCAAGCCCTTCACGCTGGGTCACTGAGCATCACCGAACCGTAAGGGCGAGTGGCGAGCGGCTATCTGTCCCTCGTGTGGCCTCATTCCCGCCGCGCGACTGCTGAGCGTTGTGCGAATTTAACGCCGAATCCAAGATAATTTACAGAAACTTGAGTAATTCCCGGGCCGCCAGGTAGGCTGGCGGCGTCCGCCCAACGGGCGTCACCATTGAAAAGTTAAATAACGACAGAGGGCAACCAAAATGAGAACAGAATTATGAGCACACACGAAGTGCATGTGAAATTTGCGGGCAAGATCGTATTTGTCGGTTTCGGCAGCATCGGACAAGGTGTCTTGCCATTGATCTTGCGTCACATTGGCACTTCGTCCGATCGCATCACCATCGTCACCGCGGAAAACAGCGGACGGAACGAAGCCGAGCAATTCGGAGTGAAATTCGTCAAGACCGCGCTCACGCGGGACAACTACCGGCAAGTACTCGGGGCCCTCCTGGAGGCCGGCGACTTCTTGTTGAATCTGTCCGTCGACGTATCGAGCGTTGCGCTGGTTCAATTGGCGCGCGAACGCGGCGCGCTATATCTCGATACTTGCATCGAACCCTGGGCCGGGGGATATACCGACCCGAACGCAACCGTGGACTCGCGCAGCAACTACACCATGCGCCTGGAGGCATTGGCCATGCGCAACGGCGCCAAGCAGGCACCGACAGCCGTGCTCACGCATGGCGCGAATCCGGGCTTGGTGTCGCACCTGGTCAAGCAAGCCCTGCTCAACATCGCGGAGGATACGGGGGTCGACGCGGGAACGCCCGGCAACCGCGAGGCCTGGGCGAAGCTGGCCCAGACCCTCGGCATCAAAGTCATGCATATCGCGGAGCGCGACACGCAGGTCACCAATGTGCCGAAAGCAGCGAACGAGTTCGTCAATACCTGGTCGGTCGACGGCTTCGTCAGCGAGGGGGCGCAACCCGCCGAACTGGGATGGGGCACGCACGAGAGGCATTTCCCGGCGGACGGCGGACGACACACGGCCGGCTCGGGCTGCGCGATCTATTTGAATCGTCCCGGCGCCAGCACCCGGGTGCGCACCTGGACTCCGCAGGCGGGACATTTCCACGGCTTCCTGATCACGCATTCCGAGGCGATTTCGCTGGCGGACTACTACACGGTCATGGATGGCGAGCGTGTGGCATACCGGCCCACCAGCCACTACGCCTACCACCCGAGCGACAACGCGGTGTTGTCGGTGCATGAATTTGCCGGCAACAACTGGCACCTGCAGGACCACAAACGCATCATGCTGAACGAAATCACTTCGGGTATAGACGAGCTCGGGGTGCTGCTCGCCGGTCACAAGAAGAATGCGTATTGGTACGGCTCGCAGCTGTCCATCGAGGAGGCGCGGAAATTGGCGCCGTACAACAGCGCCACCAGCCTGCAAGTCACCTCGGCGGCATTGTCAGGAATGATCTGGGCCATGGAGAATCCGAACCGCGGCATCGTCGAACCCGACGACATGGAATTCAAGCGTCCGCTCGAGATCTGCAGACCGTACCTGGGCAAAGTGATCGGCAAGTACACCGACTGGACGCCGCTTCATCAGCGCGGCGAGTTGTTTGCCGAGGATCTGGACACTGCGGACCCGTGGCAGTTCAAGAACGTTCGGGTGGTTTGAGCGCATAACTGATGGCGACCACCGTGAAGGTGGTCGCCCCTCCCGGCAGCGCGACGCTCAATTCATCGTCGAGCCGCTTGCCGAGCAGGCTTCGCCCCAGCGGCGAGTCCATGCTGATGTAGTCCTCCGCCATGTCGAATTCGTCCGGCCCGACCAGGCGATACCAACGCAACGCGCCGTCGCTCTCGATTTGCACCCACGCGCCGAAGTAGATGCGCGTCGGATCGCGCCGGCCGGGATCCGCTTGGGCGTCGACGATGGTCATGCCTTCGAGGCGCTTGCGCAAGAATCGCACCCGCCGATCGATTTCGTGCAGGCGCTTCTTGCCGTACGTGTACTCGGCGTTCTCGGAGCGGTCGCCCTGTGCGGCGGCTTCGGAGACCGCCGCGGTCACCCGCGGGCGTTCGTCATGCCACAGCTGATCGAGTTCGTCCCGCAGCCGCTTGGCTCCTTCGGGAGTGATGTACTTGGAGCCGGGCTGGGTGGGGGAGCGGTATCTTGACACGTTGCATCAAAGTGTAGAGACATTCAAGGACGTGAACCAAGTGGTGGAGAGATTGCGAACGACTGAGCGGTCGCTCACAGATTGCGCGCGCCGCGAATCTTAAGCTCCTTACCCATGAGCGTTAAATATTACACCCACTTTATCGCGCAATCGGAAGGAGCCGTCGAATACAACGAGTATCGGGGCGTCGTGGAACTCCTCGATCGATCGAGCCGCGTCGAGGGTGATCGCGATATCGCGCGCATGCTCGCGCGCAGCTTCGACCTCGAGGAAACCGAGATTCAAGTTTTGCAATGGGACCATTTGCACTGAACTTGCGCCTGTTCATCCCCTAGCGGGCTTTACTTCCCTTCATTGAAGTCCGCCTCTCAGCCCCGAACTCATCACTCGGGGCTTTTTTTGCCGCAGTGTTAAACTCGCCCGCACACCCCCAAACCAGAGGGGTCGGGAGGGACTTCATGCGTACATTGGTTTTAGGGCTGACCGCGTTCGCCGGATTGCTGTTGTCGGGGTGCGGATACAACGCCATGCAGACTCAGGATGAGCAGATCAAGTCCGCCTGGTCGGAAGTCCTGAATCAATATCAACGCCGCGCCGACCTCATCCCCAATTTGGTCAACACGGTCAAGGGCTACGCCGCCCAGGAGAGCTCGGTCCTGTTGGGCGTGACCGAGGCTCGCGCAAAAGTCGGCTCCATCCAGGCGACGCCCGAATTGGTCAATGATCCGGCCGCCTTCGCGAAGTTCCAAGCCGCACAGGGAGAACTGTCGAACGCCTTGTCGCGCCTCTTGGTGGTCACCGAGAACTATCCGCAATTGAAGTCGGATCAGAATTTCCGCGACCTTCAGGCGCAGCTCGAAGGCACGGAGAATCGCATCACGGTGGCGCGCAACCGATATATCCAGGCGGTGCAGAATTACAACGTGACCGTGCGGTCGTTCCCCGGAAACCTGACGGCCATGATCTTCGGCTACAAACCGAAGCCGAACTTCGCCGTCGAGAACGAAGCGGTGATCTCCAAGCCGCCGGCAGTCGACTTCGGGGCCCCCGCCCCGACACCCGCCCCTGCGCCGACACCCGCTCCCGCGCCGGCGCATTGACCTGCGCCTCGGGCCGCGGCACGCGCGTGACTCTTCTTTGCCGCATCGGCCGCGTGGGGGCAGGGTTGGCTCTGCTGCTGGGTGCGTTGGCCGTCCGCGCGGACGTGGCCATTCCGCCGCTGACGGCGCGAGTCACGGATCTCACGGGTACCTTGTCGGGCGAAGCCGTCACGCGTATCGAGACCAAGCTCGCGAACCTCGAAGCCAAGAAGGGCAGCCAGATCGCGGTGCTCATCGTGCCGACCACGCAGCCCGAGGAGATCGAGCAATTCGGCATTCGCGTCGAGGATGCATGGAAGCTCGGCCGCAAGGGCGTAGACGATGGGGCGATTCTGATCGTGGCCAAGAACGATCGGCGCGTGCGCCTCGAGGTGGGCTATGGCTTGGAGGGGGCGTTGCCGGACGCCATCGCGAACCGCATCATTACCGAGACGATCACCCCCCATTTCAAATCGGGTGACTATGACGGCGGCATCGAAGCCGGCGTCGATCAAATCATTTCCGTCGTCAATGGTGAGCCGTTGCCCGAACCCGACAGAAAATGGGAACGCCCCAGCAGCTTGAATCATGTGTTGCCCCTGCTGCTGGTGGTGGTATTCGTCGCGAGCGGCGTGCTGCGCGCGCTTTTCGGGAGGCTGTTCGGATCGGTGGCCACGGGCGGACTTGCCGGCGTCCTGGCGTGGGCGTTCAGCCACTTGCTGCCCATCGGCGTGGGCGCCGGTGTGGTCGCCTTCTTGTTCGCCATGCTGGCAGGATCGGCTTCTCGTGGATGGTCGGCCGGCAGAGGCTGGGGAGGCGGCTTCGGCGGCGGCCTGGGCGGGGGTTTCGGGGGCGGCGGCTTTGGCGGCGGCGGCGGAGGTGGGTTCAGCGGTGGCGGCGGCGGCGGCGGAGGCGGCGGCGCCTCGGGGAGTTGGTGATGCAAATCGGTCGCCTGATACGCCATGCCGCGGCCGCGCATTGGCGCACGCGCATGCTGTTCCCCGCCGCAACCTTGGATGCGATCGAGCGGGCCGTTGCCCGTGTCGAGAAGACCCATGCCGGGGAAATTCGTTTCGCCATCGAAACGGGGTTGACGCCGCTGCACATTCTGAACGGCGTGGCTCCGCGGGCCCGCGCGCTCGAAGTATTCGGATATCTTGGCGTCTGGGACACCGAGCACAACAACGGGGTCTTGGTCTACGTTCAGCTGGCGGATCGCGCCGTCGAAATCGTCGCGGATCGGGGTTTCCGCGGCCGTGTCAGCTCCGCGGAATGGGAGGCGGTGTGCCGCCTCATGGAAGATCATTACCGCGCCGGACGCTTCGAAATCGGCTCGATTGCCGGAGTGGACGCCATCGGCGAGTTGCTGATGCGCCACTTTCCGCCGAACCTCGAGCAGCCTGTACGGTCCCACAACCAATTGCCTGACCGCCCGACTTTGCTGTAGATAGTGCGGATGAATATCCTGAAGCTAGCCGTTTGCATCGGCGGATTGGCGATCGGCGGCTGTTCGCTGTTTCGGCCGACGCCCGTTGCCCCCCCGCCCGTGGTGGCTTTGCCGCCCCCCGCCCCTCAATTACCCAAACCCAATGCAACCCACCGCTCCGACGTCGAACCCGGCAACGACATCGTGGGCTACGTGCAGAAGACCGTCGTCGGCAAGGAGGACACGCTGCCCGACATCGCGCGGCGCTTCGACGTGGGTTATGAGGAAATGCTGACGGCGAATCCCGGAGTCGACCCCTGGCTGCCGGGCGTGGGACGCGAGGTGGTCGTGCCCACGCAATTCGTATTGCCGGCGGCTCCTCATGAGGGCGTGGTGGTGAACGTGGCCGCGATGCGTATCTTCTACTATCCGCCGCACAAGAAGGGCGAACCGCAGATCGTCTTTACCCACCCCATCGGCATCGGCAAGGTGGGCTGGAAGACTCCCGAAGGCACGACCAAGGTGGTCAGCCGTCAAAAGGACCCGATCTGGATAGTGCCCAAGTCGGTTCGGGAGGAGCATCTGGAGGGCGGAGAAAAACTGCCTGCCCAAGTGCCCGCCGGGCCGGACAATCCGCTCGGCGCCTATGAGTTCCGCTTGGGGTGGCCGAGTTATTTGATTCACGGCACCAACAAGCCCTACGGGGTGGGCATGCGCTCGAGTCACGGCTGCATACGCCTGTATCCCGAAGACATCGCGGTATTCTTCGACATGATCCCGATCGGCACCAAGGTGACCGTGGTCAATCAGCCTTATCTTTTCGGATGGCGCGACGGCACGCTGTACCTGCAGGCCTACTCCGTGATGGAAGACGACTCGCGCGATTGGAGCAAAAATCGCAAAGCCCTGCTGGCGAAGCTGCTGAACCCGAAATTACAAAAGAAGATCTCGGACCACGATAAGGAAATCGATTGGCAGCGGGTCGGCGATGTGGCGCATTCGCCGCGCGCCGTGCCCGTGCCCGTCACGGGCGGCCTCGGCGGGATCGACGATGTGATCGGCCGGTCGCTGCTGGTCGAGAACACATTGCCGGCGGGCTCCAATTGGGACGGCAAGACCGGTTTGTTGGTCGACGAAAAGACGTTCAAGGAATTGCTCGGCGGCCGCGCCGAAGCTCCGCCGGCATCGCAGACCCAAGCTCCGCAGACCCAAGCTGCCGTTCGCTAATGGCAGCCTCCTAAGGTGCGCGTCGGTGTTGCGGGCGTGGTTCTCGCCTGCGTCGGGTTGCCGGCGGGCGGGACCGATCTGTCGGCGATCGAGCCGGGCTTCGACTATCATTCCTTCGCCAATGTCGACCAGTTTCGGGTCACGCACCTCGAATTGGATTTGCGGGTCGACCTCGAAGGCAAGACGATCAGCGGCGTGGCCGCCCTCGAACTCAAGCGGCTCGATCCGCGCGCGACGCAACTGGTGCTCGATACCAAAGACCTGATGATCAACGACGTGACTCAGAAGGCCACGGATGTGCTGGGCGCGACCGCCAAGAATCAAACCATCTGGGTCAGTCGGCCGTTTCACTTGGAAAAGCCGGATCACATATTGGGCAGCGCGCTGGTCATCGACCTGCCGCCGTCGCGCAAGACGGTCGAGTCCATTCGCATCGACTACGAGACCCTGCCCACGGCCGCGGCATTGCAGTGGCTGACGCCGAAACAGACGGCGGGCCGCCACAAGGCGTTTCTATACACCCAGTCGGAGGCGATA
>DASYFQ010000017.1:0-3569 GCA_036498345.1 Steroidobacteraceae bacterium | reverse complement strand
GCACTCAACACCCCCGCGATCGGCAACGCGGCCTTCGGCACGTCATGGCGGTAATCCTTGCCGACGAACGCAGCCACCGTCGCGGCAATTTGCGCCTGGGTCACCGGAGCGACGTGGGCACGCTCGCCAAGGGGCGCCGTGTCCGGGCCAAGCACGGCGATCCATATATTCTCCGAACCCTTCTCTTCGACGCCGTGCTCTTTCCACTCGGTCAGGCCGCTGCCCCGGCCGTGGTCGGTGGTGATGATGAACGTCGTCGTGCCGTGGTATTGGGGCATCGCCTGCATGGTGTCCCACAGCTGCCGAACGAAATGATCCATGCGATGCGCACTGTCGAGGACGAGATCGTAGCGGCCTTGGTGCGCCCAGTTGTCGGTTTCACCGTATCCCACGAACAACACGCGCGGACTCCCCGTTTTGACGTAGTCGAGGAGCGGTATCTGAAGGAGCGAATTATCGACGTCTTCTTCGTCGAAACGCGTCGTGGTCTCGTATAGCTCGCGCAACAAGGCGTCGCGGGGCGTCTCGTGGGCCTTTTGCGGCGGAGTCCATCCCGTTTGCATCACCAACCCGCTGCGGCTCCGGTTAAAAATATTGTCGTACACGTTCCATGTTCCGTAGATGGCGACCTTGCCGTGGAATTCGTCGAGCTTGTTGAGCCATTCGAACACCGTCCCATTCGGATTCGGTCCGAACTCGTTGCTGTCGATCGCGTCGTTCGGATATCCCGTGGACATTTCATTGTAGCCGGGATAGGAAAACGCCTTGCCGTTGGTGACGTGCGCCACGCTGCCTTTGAGCTGATTACCGTAAATCTGCCCCTGCTTGGCCACGGTTCCCCACAGGAACGGAAACAGCACCGCGCGCCGCGCATCGGCGTCCGCGCGCCAATACCGTTTACGAAGTTCCGCTTCCCCAAGCCAGCTGCCGCCCTCCTTCTCGTTCAGCAGAGTGGCGTCCGCTCCGGTAAAGACTTCCTGCCACCGCAATCCGTCGCTGACGATCAACACGACGTTTTGCGTTTTGCCGGCCGATGCCGGCCCCGCGCCGAACAAGAGCAGCGCGCTTAGGCCCAACGTACCGAGAGTGGTGCCAAGCCGTAGGTTCACTGCTGCAGAACCACCGCGCAATTGGCAGTCCAGCTCAAATACACCTCGTCGCTCCAATCGATGGACCACTCCGACGTGCGCTGATCGTTCTGCGCAAACACGGTGACGAGTTTGCCGGTTTCGGTTTTGATGCGATAGGTCGATCGATTGCCGAGATAACCCAATTCCCAGACCACGCCCTTGATCTGATTCAAGCGGTTGCCTGCGAGCGGCTGCTTGCTCAAGCGGATTTTCTCCGGCCGCAATGCCACCCAGACGCGCTGCCCGCTGCCGAAGCGTCCCGGCTCATCGACGATCAGGTCGCAGCCGGCCTCGGCGCTGCGCACGATGAGGTGCCCCGGCTCGCCGCCGCTCACGGTGCCCTCGAACAAATTCGTGGTGCCGATGAAGTCAGCCACGAATCGCGTTTGCGGAAATTCATAGATCTCCGACGGAGTGCCGACCTGCACGACTTGGCCGCGATTCATGACGGCGATTCGCGTCGACAAGGCCATCGCTTCGTCCTGATCGTGAGTGACGAATACGAAGGTGATGCCCACCTGCGATTGGATGTTCATCAGCTCGAATTGCGTCTGTTCACGTAATTTCTTGTCGAGGGCGCTCAAAGGTTCATCGAGCAGCAGAACCTTCGGCCGCCGGATGAGCGCCCGCGCCAACGCCACGCGCTGCCTCTGGCCGCCCGACAGCTGATGGGGCTTGCGTTTAGCCAGGGGCGCCAATTGCACCATTTCCAGCGCTTCTTGGATTCGCTTGTGCTTGACGGGCTTGTCCAACGTCATACGCCGCAAGCCGTAACCCACATTCTCCTCGACCGTCATGTGAGGAAATAAGGCGTACGACTGAAACATCATATTGACCGGACGCTCATGCGGCGGCACTTCGGTCATGTCCACATCCTCGATCAGGATGCGGCCGGCGCTTGGGGTGGAGAATCCCGCCAACATGCGCAGCAGCGTCGTTTTTCCGCAACCGGAGGCGCCGACCAACGCGAACATCTCGCCCTTGTAGATCCGCAAATTCACGCCGTCCACGGCAGTGAACGCGCCGAATGACTTATTGATGCCCTCGATGACGATCTGCGGTTTCGCGTCCGGATCGAGCCAGGGCCGGTCAGCGGTGGATTTCGGCGCAGCAGCCACGCGCCCTAGAACTCCGCAGGCGGGGTCGCGCGACGCCGGTCCGGCGCGAAAAAAGGACGCTCGACGACCTGCGCTCGCGACATCCGACGCTCCCATACGAGTTCGCGATTCAAGTAGATTTCCGCCCAAACCGTCGAGCCGATTTGAAAATGCGGTGCATCGACGATAGCAAGGGCGATATTACGCTTGCAAGTCGGCGACCATATCGCGGACGTGACGCTGCCGATTTCGCGTTTGCCGCTGTCATCGGTGTAGAGCAGCGAGTTATGGGCGGGCTTGTTGCCGGCGATATCCAGACCCACGAGTTGGCGCCGCGAACCTTGCGCGCGTTCGCCGAGCAGCGCGCGCCGGCCCGTGAAGTGCCCCTTGTTGAAATCCACCAGCCACCCTAATCCCAGTTCCAGCGGCGAGCGATCGCGCCCGGTGCGAATCGTGTGTTCGGCCGAGACGAAATCGACGTTGGGCAGCAAGAAGCCGGCCTCGATGCGCGCGACGTTCAAGGCCTGTGAACCGATGGCGCGGATCCCCCGCGAACGTCCCGCCTCCATCAAGGCATCCCACACGGCCACGGCCCCTGCCGGCTCCATCCATAGCTCGTAGCCCAGATCGCCGGTAAACCCGGTGCGCGACACGGTCAACCGATGTGCGTCGAGCGCGAAGTAGCCGATCTCGAAGGGCTTGAGTTTCTCGACTCCCTGCAGGCCCGCCGCTTTGAGCACTGCGCAGGAGGTTGGCCCCTGGACCGCCAGGGCGGCTATTTGCTCCGTGACCTCGCCGATTTCGACGTCGAAGCCGATGGCGGAGTCGAGCAGCCAATCGATCTGACGTTCCGCCGTGCAAATTCGATATTCGTCCTCCCCTAAGCGAAATATCGTGCCGTCATCGATGAGATGACCCGCATCGTTGCACCACACACAGTAGGCCACGCGATCCGGCTTGAGCTTGGCGACATCGCGGGTGACCAGGCGATTGAGGTAAGGCAAGGCGTCCGGACCCGCCACGCGGTACTTCACCATCGGCGTCAGGTCATAGAGCGTCGTGGCATTGCGGATCGCGAAATATTCCTGCTCCACGGTGGTGAACACATCGACGGTCGTATATCCCGCCCACGCAATGAAGCGATCGACCTGGGAAAGAGCGCGGGCTCGCCTGTGAAACGGAGTCTCGAGGAGCGGCTGCTGGTAATGCGGCACGAGAGAGTCGGTCATGTTGATTTAGCGCTCAGATTGAGTACTTGCCGCGCCGCGTTGCGGCCCGCAATGCCCATCACGCCGCCGCCGGGATGGCAACCCGCTCCGCACAAGAACAGCCCGTCAAGGGG
>DASYFQ010000016.1:0-8013 GCA_036498345.1 Steroidobacteraceae bacterium | reverse complement strand
ACCCAAGCGGCGGGAAAACTGAAGTCATTGGGACAAACCCCGAGTTTGGTTGCCCCGGCACCTTGATTTGGATTTTGTGACGCTCGTTTCACGACGGTGCCCGCAGCGCTCCGGTAGAATGTAGGAAACATGACGGGAGCCGATTACTTAATACTTTTGATCCTGTTGGGATCAACCCTCATTGGATTGCTGCGCGGATTCGTACGCGAAGCCGCGTCCTTGGTTTTCTGGATCCTCGCCATTTGGGCGGCGTGGAAATTCGGCCTCGTGGTCGAGCCTCATTTGGGCGGCTTGCTCGCGGATCCCAAGGTCGCGCCGTGGGTCGGGCGGTTGGTGATTTTGGTGCTCGTCCTCTTGATCGGCTGGGCCGTCGGGCTGCTGCTGGGTTATTTCACTCGCAGCTTGGGTCTGGGTGCGATGGACCGGGTCATCGGAGTGCTCTTCGGCATCGTGCGCGGCATGGTGCTCGTGGGCTTGATAATCATCGGCGGCGAGTTGCTGCATTTGAATCACGAAGAGTGGTGGAACCGGTCGAAGCTGGTTCCCTACGGTGAAACGGTCGGCGATTGGCTGCGAGCCATGGTCGGCGAGAAGGGCGATCCTTGGGCGAAGCTCGAGCGCTTGACCGGAATCAAAGTCAGACCCAATTAGGGGCGGAGGTTCTTCATGTGCGGAATCATCGGTATGGTGGGTGTGAGCGCGGTCAATCAGCGCATCTATGACGCGCTGACTGTATTGCAGCACCGCGGCCAGGATGCGGCGGGCATCATGACCTCCGCGAACGGCGAACTGTTCATGCGCAAGGATTCGGGACTGGTGCGCGATGTGTTTCAGCAGAAGCACATGCTCAAACTCAAGGGCAATGTCGGGATCGGCCATGTCCGTTATCCCACCGCAGGCGCCGACAGCGCGAACGACGCGCAGCCGTTCTACGTGAACTCGCCGTACGGCATTTGTCTCGGCCACAACGGCAACTTGACCAACTCGCGCGAACTGACCGAGGTGCTGGTGCGCGAAGATCGCCGCCATCTCAATACCGGTTCCGATTCCGAAGTGCTGCTCAATGTGCTGGCGTCCGAGCTGCAGCGCGTCGGTACGCCCCGTGTCACGCCGGCGGACATTTTCGCGGCGGCCAACGCCGTATATCGCCGCTGCCGCGGCGGCTACGCGGTGGTGGCGATGGTGATCGGTCACGGCATCTTGGGATTTCGCGACCCGAACGGGATCCGCCCGCTGGTGATCGGCAAACGCGACACCAAGAAGGGCACGGAATGGATGCTGGCGTCCGAAAGCGTGGCTCTCGATATGCTGGGCTTCGACATGGTTCGCGACGTGGCCCCCGGCGAAGCGGTGTTCATCGACGAGCTCGGCCGCTTCTATGCGCAGCAATGCGTCGCGATGGCCCGGCACACGCCGTGTATCTTCGAATACGTCTATTTCGCGCGGCCGGACTCGATCATCGACAATATCTCGGTGTACAAGGCGCGATTGCGCATGGGCGAGCGCCTCGCCGAAAAGATCAAGCGCGAACGCCCCGACCATGACATCGATGTGGTGATCCCGATTCCCGATACCAGCCGCACCAGCGCCGTGCAGGTCGCGCAACTGCTCGGCGTCAAGTATCGCGAGGGCTTCATCAAGAACCGCTACATCGGCCGCACCTTCATCATGCCGGGCCAGGAGCAGCGTTCGAAGTCGGTGCGCAGCAAGTTGAACGCCATCGACCTGGAGTTCCGCGGCAAGAACGTATTGCTGGTCGACGACTCCATCGTGCGGGGCACCACGTCCGCCCAGATCATCGACATGGCGCGCGAAGCGGGCGCCAAGAAAGTGTATTTTGCATCCGCGGCGCCGCCGGTTCGCTACCCCAACGTCTATGGCATCGATATGCCGGATGCGTCCGAACTCGTGGCTGCGGGCCATACCGACGATGAAGTGCGCGACATCATCGGCGCCGATTGGCTGATCTATCAGGATCTGGAAGATCTGGAACATGCGGTTCGCCACGACAATGCGAAGATCGAGGACTTCGATACCTCGTGTTTTTCGGGCGAATACGTCACCGGCGATGTGACGCCGGAGTATCTCAAGCGGCTGCAGGGAGAGCGATCCGATGAAGCCAAACAGCAGCGTCGCGACGGCGCCGGTCGCGGACTCAAATCGGTTCGATAACCGTCGGCGCTAGTCCGTGCGGCAAACCATGCGTCTATTGGTGATCGCGGCGCGCGCCGACTATCGCCTTCTGGTTCGAAAGCACGTCGAGATCGAGTGGCCGGACTGTACCCTCGTGGAACATCGCCTGGGCGAAGACAGCCCTCTCGACGCGCAGTTTGCCGCCGTTGGTTTTGACGCCGTGATCGTCGTCGGAGTACCGCCGACGGCCGCCGCGGAAGCATTGGCGGCCGGGTTGTTGGCCAAACCCGAGTTCGCGCCCATCGTGCTGCTGTTGCTGCGGGACGCGCCCACACCTGAGCCCGCCGCCGTCCATGGCTTGCACCGGCTCTACGGGCGCAAGATCGATCGTGCCCGGCTCGTCAAGGCCATCGTGGCCGCCTCGCGCGAGCACAAGCAGGCGCTCTCGGTGCTGCGCTCGCATCCGGATTTCGAACAGCGCTATCGCTTCGGCACCGTGATGATCCGCGGCCATCGCTGCATTCGGCAGGTCGGCAGCGGCGGCATGTGCACGATTTATCTGGCCGAGAGCGAGCGCGCCGGCACGGTCGTGGTGCTCAAGGTGTTCAATCAGGTGCCCGACGTCTCCGAGCGCATCGTCAGCTTCGACCGCTTCTTGCAGGAATATGAAATCGTCGCCGGCCTCAAGCATCAGAATATCGTGCGAATTCACGATCTCGGGGTTGCCGACGATCATGCCTACATCGCCATGGAGCATTTTCCCGCCGGCGATTTGCGCCAGCGCATGAAAGCGCCGCTATCGCCGGCGACGGCACTCCTCTACGTGGAACAAATTGCCAGCGCCCTCGATGCCATACATGCCGTAGGCGTGCTGCACAGGGACCTGAAACCGGCCAATGTGATGCTGCGCGCCGACGGTTCGCTGTGCTTGATCGATTTCGGATTGGCCAAGGCGAACGAAATGCAGGTCTCGCTCACCGGTACGCGGGAGATCTTCGGCACACCGTACTATATGAGCCCTGAACAAGGACACGCCGAGGAGATCGATGGACGCAGCGATTTGTACAGCTTGGGCGTGATGTTCTACGAAATGCTGACCGGCCAAAAGCCCTACACCGGCGCCACGGCGATGGAGGTGATCTACAAGCACAAGCGGGCGGAACTCCCGCAGATCGCGCCGCAGTTCGCCGGCTATCGGGAGATACTCGAGCGCTTGCTGGCCAAGTCCCCGGCGGACCGCTATCAATCGGCCGGCGCGCTGCTCGAGGCGATCTCGGCACTCAAAATTCCCGCGTGAGCCGCGCGGCGCCGGTTTTCGTGCATCCCTTGCTGCGCGTCCCGACGCCTGCGGGTTGGGTCGCGCAGGCCTGCGCCTTGCCGGAGGTGCTGCTGATCGATCACGCCAATTGCGAAAAGAAGGCCGCGTCCACCGCTCTCGCCCTGATGTTCGCCTATGCGGAAGATCTCGAACTGACCGGCAAAATGTCGCGTCTCGCGCGCGAGGAATTGCGTCACTACGAGCAGGTTGCAAAACTCATGCGCAGCCTCGAGGTGACGCCGCAGCGCCTGGCCCCCGGCCGCTATGCCGAGCGCATGCGCCGCCTCGTGGCGAAGACCGAACCGCATCGCGAGGTCGATTTGATGATTTGCGGCGCCTTCATCGAAGCTCGCTCTTGCGAGCGCTTCGCGGCGCTGTCGCCTGCCATCGGCGCCCCCTTGAGCGACTTGTTTCAGGGACTTCACCATGCCGAGGCGCGCCACCACAAGGTCTACCTGGATCTCGCAGGGCGCGCGGCCAAGCGGGCGGGGGTCGCGCTACAGGCGCGGATCGAAGAATTTGCGGCGCTCGAGGCGGAGCTGATCACATCGCCCGACACGGTGTTTCGCTTTCACTCGGGACCGCCCTCGGCGCAGGGATGTTGAGCGGCGGTTCGTACTGCCGCGCGGTACCCGTCAACGACTAGGGACGGCGCAGCGACTAGGGACGGGGCAGCGACTTGAGTTCGGGCCCGTTTTGGTCCCATCGCAACACGCTGCTCTGGTCGTACCAATCACCGAGCACGATGCGCGTGCAGGGCCGTCCGTCGACCTGCAAGGCGTGGATGGCCGGCCGATGCGTGTGGCCGTGCAGCAGCGTCGCGGTGCCGGCGCGGCGCAGAGCTATCGCGACACTGTCGGCGTTGACATCGGTGATGGCGTATTCCAGGGCGGCGGTGTGCGCTTGGCTGCCGACCCTTGCGGCACCGGCAAGGGCACGGCGTGATGCAATGGAGAGCGCGAGAAATTGCCGCTGCCAATCGGCTTCCCGCACGGTGGCACGCAGACGCTGGTAGGCGCGGTCATCGGAACAGAGCGCGTCGCCGTGCATCACCAGCACGGGCTCCCCATACAGGGTCACGATCAGGGGATCCGGCAGAAGCAGGGCGCCGCTCATGCGGCAGAATTGCCCCGCCAGCAAGAAATCACGATTGCCATGCATGACGAAACACGGCACGCCATGCGTGGTGAGCGCGTGAAGTCCTGCGATTGCAGCGATCTGCACGTCGTCCGGGGCGTCGTCGCCCACCCAGGATTCGAACAGATCGCCGAGAATATACAAGGCGTCCGCGTCCTTGGCCTCGGTCGCGAGAAAATCCAGAAATTGCTCGGTGATAGCCGGGCGGCTCGCGTCGATGTGCAAATCCGAGATGAAGAGTGCGGCCAAGGTTAAGGGCTGGCCACGCGCTCGATTCGCTCGATCACCACCGGCTTGAGCGGTGCATCTTCTTTGAACGGCCCGCGCGCGCCCGTCGCGACATTGCCGATTCGATCGACCACCTCCATGCCTTGGACGACCTTGCCGAAGACCGCGTAGCCCCAGCGTGTCTTATTGGGGTCGAGGGCCTCGTTGTCGTACAGGTTCACATAGAATTGGGCATCGCCGCCGTGTGGGTCCTGGCTGCGCGCCATGCCCACGGTGCCGCGCTGATTCGTCAAGCCGTTGCCCGATTCATTGACCACCTTGGTGGGGGCGGCTTTCGGTTTGTAGTTGCTGTCGAATCCGCCGCCTTGAATGACGAAATTCGCAATGACTCGATGAAAAATCGTGCCGGAATACTGTCCCTGGTCGACATATTTCAGGAAATGCGCGACCGTCAGAGGCGCCCGTTCGGCGTTCAATTCGAGCGTGAAGCTGCCCATCGAAGTGACCACTTGGATCTGCGGCGAGGCCGGCGTCGCGGGCAGCGTGGGGCCGGTGGGTTTGGGCTGCGCCTTGGCGCCCGCGGCGGGTCTGGCCGCGCCGTCCGCGGGGCTCGTCTGGGGGGCTTGCGCGGGGGTTGCGGCGGACGCAGCCGCGGCGGCCGGCGGAGCTTCGTCGGCAAAACTGAGGGCAGGGCAAGCGGCGGAGATGAATCCGAGGGCGAGTAGTAGGTGTTTCATCCTCCGAGATTCTACTCGAATAGGTACAATCTTGAGATATGTCCGCAACCTTGGATTCATTGCCCGTCATCACGCGGTTTGCGCCCAGTCCCACGGGTTCCTTGCACCTGGGCAATGCGCGTACGGCCTTTTTCAGCCACCTGTGGGCGCGCAAGAGCGGCGGCCGCTTTATTTTGCGTATCGAAGACACCGATCTCGAGCGCAGCCGGTCACGCTTCCGCGACGAGTTGATGGCGGAGCTGCGATGGCTCTGCTTGGACTGGGACGAGGGACCCGACATCGGCGGTCCGTCGGCTCCTTACTCGCAGGCGGAGCGCGGCGATTTCTATCGATCCTTGTTCGCACGGCTGGAAACCAACGGCCTGGCGTACCCCTGCTACTGCACGGCGGAGGAGCTGGAACTGTCGCGCAAGCTGCAACGCATGTCGGGCAAACCGCCGCGCTACGCGGGGACCTGCCGGCATCTGACGGCCGCGCAGCGCGCCGAACGGGAGGCAAGGGGCCTCCGGGCGGCGCTGCGGTTCGCCGTGCCGAACGATCAGACCGTTGAATTCATCGATACGGTGCACGGCCCGCAGCGCTACGCGTCGAGCGATATCGGCGACTTCATCATTCGACGCGACGACGGCACGTCGGCGTTCTTCTTCTGCAACGCCGTCGATGACTCCGTCATGGGTGTCACCCAAGTGCTGCGCGGAGATGATCATCTCACCAATACGCCGCGCCAGCTGCTGCTGCTGGACGCGTTGGGGATGCGCCGCCCGGGCTATGGCCATGTCGGGCTGCTGGTGGGGGCGGATGGCGCGCCGCTGTCGAAGCGGCACGGCAGCACCAGTGTCCAGGAGTTTCGCGAACGCGGATTCCTCCCCGCCGCCATCCTCAATCATTTGTTCCGTCTGGGACATACGAGCGATATCGAGGGCTGGTTGGCCGTGACCGAGATGCCCGCTCACTTCCGTCCGGAACATCTGGGGCGCGCTCCGGCGCGATTCGACGAGGTCCAATTGGCCCATTGGCAAAAGGAGGGGGTGGAACGGATGTCGACCGAGCAAATCGCTGCCTGGCTGGGATGCGGCGACCCGGCCGAGTTCGTCGAGTTGGTGCGTCACAATGTGGTGCTGCCTGCCGATGCCGTTCCATGGCGTGCGGTGGTACGCGGCGACCTGCCTCCCCTCGGGCTGGACGAACAAAGCGTCATTGCGGCGGCAGGACCCGAATTTTTCGCCGCCGCCGCCGCCGCGGTCGACCAATCTTCGTCGGACCTGAAAACTCTCACGAAAATCCTGAAAGAACGCACGGGACGCAAGGGCGCGGATCTCTACATGCCCCTCAGAGTCGCCTTGACCGGTCAGGCACACGGCCCTGAACTCGCACCCCTGCTCAAGCTCATGCCGCCGGAGACGGCGCGTCGCCGCCTCGAGTCCCATGCTCAAAATACATAATTCGCTCACCGGCGAGAAAGAGGAATTCAAACCTCTGCGCCCCAACGAAGTCCGCATGTATGTGTGCGGAATGACGAACTACGACTACATCCACGTCGGGCACGCCCGCA
The DNA here is from genome assembly GCA_036498345.1 of Steroidobacteraceae bacterium. Classification (GTDB taxonomy): domain Bacteria; phylum Pseudomonadota; class Gammaproteobacteria; order Steroidobacterales; family Steroidobacteraceae; genus Bog-1198. The sequence continues at coordinate 908 of DASYFQ010000016.1, read as the reverse complement.
TGCTGACGGTGTTCGATCTCATCCAGCGCTATTTGCGGTCGCTGGGCTACGCGGTGACCTATGTGCGCAATATCACCGACATAGACGACAAAATCATCGAGCGCGCCGCCGCCAGCGGCGAGAATTGGACCGATCTGGTGCGGCGTTTCACCAACGCCATGCATGAGGATTGCGCAACCCTCGGGCTTCAGGCGCCCGACCTCGAGCCGCGCGCCACCGAGTACATTGGGCCGATCATCGCGATGACGCAGACCTTGATCGACAAGGGCTACGCCTACGTCGCCGACAACGGCGACGTCATGTATTCGGTGCGCAAGTTCGCGAACTACGGCCGGCTCTCGGGGAAGAAAATCGACGACCTGCGCGCCGGTTCGCGCGTCCAGGTGGATGACGCCAAGCTCGATCCCTTGGATTTCGTGCTCTGGAAGCACGCGAAGCCGGGCGAGCCTTCATGGGTCTCGCCCTGGGGCGAGGGCCGCCCGGGATGGCACATCGAATGCTCAGCCATGTCCACGAGCCTGCTCGGCAGCTATTTCGATCTGCACGGCGGCGGCGAGGATTTGAAGTTTCCGCACCATGAGAACGAGATCGCGCAGTCATGCGCCGCCTGCGACACGCCCTTCGTTCACCTGTGGATGCACAATGGATTCGTGCGCGTGAACGACGAGAAAATGTCGAAATCACTCGGCAATTTTTTTACCGTGCGCGAGGTTTTGAAGACGTTGCGCGATCCCGAGGTGCTGCGATTCTTTTTGTTGAGCAGCCATTATCGGGGGCCCATCAATTATTCGTCGGCCCAACTCGCGCAGGCGGACGAGACATTGCTGGGACTTTACCGCGCCCTCAAGGATGCGGACACCTCGGGCTCCGCCGATGCGGAGTGGCTCGCCAGATTCCGCGGGGCCATG
>DASYFQ010000015.1:0-28345 GCA_036498345.1 Steroidobacteraceae bacterium | reverse complement strand
GCCTCCCTTGATACTTCGGCCGCGCCGGGCTACGTAAGCGCATTTTCACTTGGCGTATAAAATCATTTGGGTACAACGAAACAACGCAATGGTCTTTCCGGAATCCCGGTGAGTAACGATCGCGTCCCAGACTTGCGTCGTTTTGCCGAGGTGCACGGGCTTCGCGCTGCCGACGATCGTTCCCGTCTTGGCAGTACCCAAATGGTTGGATTTGAGTTCGATCGTCGTGAAGCCGGTAGCGCCCTGAGGTAGGTTCGCGATGCACCCGTAGCCGGCGCAAGTGTCCGCCAGGGTGACGACGGTTCCCGCATGCAGATATCCGTTAGGCGCCATGTGCTCCTCCTTGACCGCCAGCTCGGCGCTCAGTTCTGATTCACTGACATGCGTGATGACGATGCCGAGATGGCCCGGTAATTTTCCAATGCCGACTTTGTTCAATTGTTCGGAAGTAACCATTGCATCCTCATTGCGCTACGTCCGTTAAGCCGTCAAAGAAATCGACGACTCCGGTCTCCAAGGAATACTCGGCGCCCACGACCATGAGGCCGGCCTTTTGGATGAGGTGCTCGATGATGTGCGAGCCATGCCTCAGGTGCTTCACCGACGCTTGGATATTGGCGCGAACCGCCGCGCGACGCAGGGCGGGGAGATCGTGCCTGAGATCCGTCGCCAGCAGGCCTTCGACGGAAGGCCGGATCAAATCGACGATGGAGTGCAGATTGCGCGACTGATTCTCGACCGGTCGCTGCAGTTGCCGCAACGTCGTTTCAATGGCGCCGCACTGAGTGTGGCCCAATACGACCACCAGGCGCGTGCCGAATTGCTCGGCGGCGAACTCGACACTGCCGATCAGGGAGGGGGCGACGATGTTGCCGGCGACGCGAATGACGAACAGATCTCCCAAGCCCTGATCGAAAACGATTTCGACGGGTACCCGAGAATCGGAACAGCCGAGAATGGCGGCGAACGGCTCCTGGCTCGCAGCCAATTCGAGACGCCGCGCCCGGCTCGCAATGGCATCGCGATTACTGATATCCGACACGAAGCGCCGGTTTCCGTCTTGCAAGAGCGCGAGCGCTTCCCGAGCCAAGATCATCGATGATTCACTTTAGGTCCGCCGATGGGCGATCGGTGCTTGATGCCGCTGCCAGATGCGCATCGAACCGGCGCAAGCCTGAACTCGGCGCTTATGAAAGACGACCCGCGGAACTGCCGCGGTATCCGAATAGTCGTGCAGGCAGAAACAGAACCGCGCGCAGCAGCGCGAACAGGGCGTCGAAGGTAATCGCGACCGCGCGAAACGGCAACGACAGAAGCCACAGCAAGGGCCAGAGAACGATGGCCAGGACGGCCAACGGCCAGCACAACACCAACAGAAGGCACCAGCCGACGATCACCAGTAACGCTTTCACAGGAGTCTCTCCACGTTTTCTGGACGCAACATTAGCATACCCGTGGAACGCCGAGGTCACTGAACTTCTTTCCGTTTGTCCGCCGCTTCCCTAGCGGCCCGCGTAGGACTTGATGTACTCCACACGCCTGAATCGCAGCGCCGACCAATCCTCGTCGATGGCTATTTGACGCACCGAATCAAACCCCGCGTTTCGAATGACCTCCCAGCCGGAGTCCCGGTTGAAGTCGCAGGTATAGCGCTTCGACGTGCCTTTGGGGTAGGCGAACCACAACAGGGCATCGCCCGCGGAACGGGCGGCGAGAATTGTCGACAGACGATCCAGCTCGACCTGCTGCCGTACAAACGCAAGGGCAAATTGAACGCCCGCCGGCTTCTTTGGATTTCGCACGATCTTGACGCCGTCGAGTCCCGCAAGTTCAGGGTCGAAAGACGCGGGCACATTGAATACGACAATCTCGCGCTGCGTCGTCAGATTGAGTTTTTTAAATGCCGATGCCATGGTCGCCACCCTCTGTCGAGTCGGGAACGAGTCGGGGGCGCGCTAGCGATCATGCGCCAACGCCAGTCGGATCCCGACCAATACGAAGAGAGTGCCGACGCACCGATTGAACCACGCCTTGAATTGATCGCCGGCTCCGAGCCGGCTGCTGAGTCGCGCAGTCGACCAGGCGACGAACAGATTCCAAATCGTGCCATTGAAATCGAAGATCGCGCCGAGGAATAGGAATGCCAAGGGCTTCGACGGCGCATCCGCCAAGACAAATTGCGGCAGAAACGCCAGAAAGAACAGCGCAACCTTGGGGTTCAAGACATTGGTGAGAAAGCCTTGGAAGAAGATGCCCCGCATCCGTGTCGGCCGATTGCCAGAGGCCATTGTCGGTGATTGCGTCGAACTCTTCGATCGAATCAACGAAATGCCGACATACACCAGATAGGCCGCCCCGATGATTTTCACGGCGGTGAAGGCGGCGGCGGATGCGGACAGAATCGCGGACAAGCCCAGAGCCGCTGCGCAAATATGCACGAGGGCGCCGGCGCCGATTCCGAGCGCAGCGACGGCGCCGGCCCGCGGGCCCTGGCTGGAGCTGCGCCCGACGATGTAGAGGGTGTCCGGTCCGGGCGTGATGTTCAACAACAAACCGGACAGCACGAACAGCCAGAGATCATGAGTGCCAAACACCAACCATACCTCCGTGCGGGGATCGGTACGCTACGGCCGTCGCGGAAATTTCGCCAACAGCGCGGCACGGCGTTCCAAACTCTCGGCCGGCCAGCGCTCGGAAGTCCGATAGTACTCGACCTCTGCCGGTGTATCGGGCGGCAACGTGAGCCACGGCTGCTTCGACGCGGTATAGATGTGGATGTCGGGGGCGAAGCGCGCGGCTTCATCCAGCGTACCGACACGGACGAAACGGATGGCGTCGCCGGCGCCGCTATAGTTGCTCCACAGGGCAACTTGGCAGGTTGGACACCGGGTAATCCGTTGGCCCTTGCCGCTGTGGGATGGCGTGTCGATGACGGCGACGTCGCCTGCAAGCAGCTGCACACGATCGGCCTCGATCATGGCGTTCAGCGCAAACGCGGATCCTGTTTCTCGCTGACACCAACTGCAGTGGCAGCAGTGAACGAACAGCGGCTTGGTGGTCATGCGGTAGCGCACTTGACGGCAGGTGCAACCGCCATCGTAGAAGGTGCTCATTGCCGTCGTGTCGCTCATACGGCACGCTTGCGTGCGGTAACTTCGATCTCGATTTGCATGCGGGGATCGGACAGTCCGGCGCAAATCATCGTTGCCGCCGGGCGAACCTCGCCAAAGTATTTCCGCAGAGCCGGCCAGCACTCGGGAAAGCGCGCGGCGTCGGGCAGCACGTAGGTCACCCGCACGACGTCCGCGAATTCGGCGCCTGCCTGTCGCAGTGCCGAGTGGATGTTTTTCAAACATTGTTCGGTCTGAGCCAACAGATCATCGGAGATGGTCATTGACGCGTAGTCGAAGCCCGTCGTTCCGGACACGAAGACCCACTCGCCGTCCACAACCGCTCGCGAATACCCGATATCGTGTTCGAATTGCGATCCTGAGCTGATCAATCGCCGTGTCATCCTGTGCTCCTCGGGTACTGCGTTCGAGTCTGATCGACGCATTGCCACGACAGCCGGTGTTCCAGCCAGACCTCCATGGTCGGCGGGAACAGATTCGGGTTGTCCAATGATGCGGTGGTGATATCGATGGTCGTCGGGCGCTCGACGCTCTCGTACGAGATCTGGCTTCCGCAAGTTCCGCAAAACTGGCGGACGACACCTTGCGACGACCGGTAGGTACGTGGGTTGCCCGACAAGATTTCGACTTGCCCGCGGTCGAACGTCAACCACGCGACCACTGAGGCGGCACTCGCTCTGCGGCAGGTGGCGCAGTGACACACGCTGGAGAAAGCCGGATCGCCGGAAATGCGGAACCGAATCGCCGAACAGAGGCAGCCGCCTTGATTGATTTTCATGGTAGTTCCCGCGCCAGAGTGGAGGCCAGAGACCACGCGCTACGTCATGTGCAATCTTACCAAGACGGCGCCGCCGCGAATACGGCACGGGGCATATCTGGGGTGAGGACGCCGCACTAGGGCTTGCAGAACTGTGCGCGTATATTGAGGCCCATGGCCGATACGCTGCAGGTTCAGTGCTGTATCGCCGGGGGTGGACCTGCCGGCATGATGCTCGGCTATTTGCTGGGACGGGCAGGAGTCAAGACCGTCGTTCTGGAGAAACACGCGGATTTCCTGCGCGACTTTCGCGGCGACACCGTGCATCCCTCAACCCTGATGATCATGCAGGAACTGGGGCTGATAGAGGACTTTCTGAAGTTGCCGCACTCCGAAATCCGGGCGCTGTCGGCCGAGATCAGCGATACCAGCGTCAAGATTGCGGATTTCGCGAATGTTCCGGCCCCTTGCAGATTCGTCGCCCTGATGCCGCAATGGGATTTCCTCAACTTCCTGGCCGACAAGGGCCGGCGCTTTCCTGCTTTGAAGGTCATGATGTCGGCGCAGGTAACGAGTCTGATCGAGGATGCGGACCGAGTGGTGGGCGCCAAGGTGACGACACAGGACGGTCAGCTCGAGGTTCGCGCCGATCTAGTGGTCGGTTGCGACGGGCGTGATTCGACGGTGCGCGCGGCGTCGGGTCTCGTGGTGCAGGACTTGGGCTCGCCCATCGACGTGCTTTGGTTCCGTCTCTCGAAAAGACCCGGCGACCCGGAGCAGGTGCTAGGGCGCCTCGGCGCCAACACGATGATCGTGACCATCGATCGCACCGACTACTGGCAATGCGCGTTTGTGATCGGCAAGGGGGGTATAGGGCGCGTACATGCCGATGGGCTCGAGGCGTTCAAGGCCGCTGTCGCCGCCGGCGCACGCTTTTTATCGGACCGAGTAGACGAATTGAAGAACTTTGACGACATCAAGTTATTGAGCGTAACGGTCGATCGGCTGACGACTTGGTCCAAACCGGGCTTGCTTTGTATCGGCGACGCGGCGCACGCCATGTCTCCCGTGGGCGGCGTGGGCATCAACCTCGCGATCCAAGATGCGGTCGCGACCGCGAATCTCGTCGCCGCGAATCTGAAAGCCGGAACGCTGCGGGACCGCGATCTTGATGCGGTACGGCAGCGCCGGCTGTTCCCGGTGAAGATCGTCCAGGGGCTGCAGGTAGCGGTTCACAATCGGGTGTTGAAGCCCGTGGTCTCGGGCGGTGAACGCACGTTGACGGTGCCGTGGCCTTTGAAGGTGTTGGACGAGGTCCCGTGGTTGCGGCGCTGGCCCGCTCAGTTCCTGGGTTTGGGCGTGCGGCCTGAGCACGTTCGCTCGCCTGATTGTCCCTGAACGTTTCCCCGCGGCGCTGCGCCTCAAAGGCGACGGTCGCGCGGCAATTGTCACCGGCGCGGGCCGCGTCCCTGCAGTGCCCGGCCATGCCGCTGATCGACATACCACAGGCCGCCTGAATACGCGTGCCACCATAGGACCGTGAGCCACCAAGGAGCGGGAAAGTGCAAAGGGCCGGCGCTGAACAATGCGAGAAAGGTCGCCAACACGCAGCCGAGGGAAATTGCGCTGAGCGACACCAGGGTCATCGGGAATATCCCATACAAGCGGATCAGCATCCCGTAGGTGAGCGCGCCCGTGGCGGTTGCGACTCCGAGCGCGGTATAGGGTCCGAGATTCCCGGGGAGGGCTCCGAACAAGTGCCTTCCGACCATGCCGACACGAAGGGTAATGACGCAAAGGCCTGCGGCGATGACGACGAACAGACAGCTTCGGCCGATTGGTTGGGGCGCCCGGAGGCTCAGGACCAGCGCCGAGGCGTGGAGCGCTCCGTAGAGGACGAAAGAAACGGCGAGATTATCGGTGAGAGGCAGCCGGGTCATGACGGCCAGCAGAATGCTGAAACAGGCAAGCAATAGGAAATGTCGCGGGTAAAAAAGGCGACTCACGGGGGTGAGCGATTGGTTTGAGCGAATGACTGCGTCGCCCTTAGATCCGAACTCTGCCGCGCAGAATGTCCCACCAAAGCCGCCAGTCGCCCATCAAACTGAACCAGGGGTATTTGAACGTTGCCGGCTTGTTGTGCTCGAAGAAGAAATGGCCGACCCAGGCGAATGCGTAACCCTGCACGAATGCCACCGCAATCAGCCACCACCGTTGCGTGACCACGGCAGTGATGAACAACGCGAGGGCGATGCTCGTGCCGGCGAAGTGCAGTCGCCGGCAGGTTCGATTGGCGTGCTCGCCGAGATAAAAGGGATAGAAGGCGCCGAAAGTCCGAAACGAGTTCTCGTTCATTGGATTCTCCGAAAGGAAGGCCATTACTTACCCCAATATAATTTCAGCCCAAGCCATGGGAGCGAGAAGTACTTGAATGGTTTCATGTCGGCTTGTAACTGTCTCAGCCGCCCATGATCATCGTATTGAAGCTGAACGTGGACGGCGGAATCCCGATAGAAACGGCAGATTTTGTTTTGGATCGGGACGGCCACGTATAAGAAATCGCCTCGTCCGCAGCGGTCGATAAACCGGGGCTTGTCGACCCGGCATCGGGGCGCCGTTATCAACTGTGCCGGGATATGCACGGAGTTCCAGTACGCCTGCGCCGATGCGGAATACGCGAGCGCAGGCCGGTTGTCTTGGATCTGTCGCGCCACCTGGTCGAATTCGGCGGTGCATGCGCCGTCCGTGAAGAACGGTGGCATCAACGCCAGCCAAACCACCGCAACCACCAGCATTATCCGCATCATGGGGTTGCGACGACGCCGACGGTCGCGGCCTTGGGGATTGGCTTGGGTTCCGGCTCACGAAACACTGACATCGGCAATCCAGTTATTGCATCTGCGCGCCAGACGCGACTCTACATCCTCACCGTCGAAGCTGGCAGTGGTTCGATGCAACCGCGATGGATCGAAGTTTTCGAACGTATTGACGTTGACGACGGCGTAAAGATGATTCGCAACCTCGCTGGTAACGATCGGCACCGTGCCGCAACGGGTGCAGACGTGAAAGGTGGCGGTCTGCGTGCCGAATGCATACTTTGACACGAGGTCGGCATGGTGCAGAACGACCGATAGCTTCGCGCGCGGATTGGAGGTCCAAACCCCGCCGTGTTTGATGCAAAACGAGCAATTACACGCACGGGCGGGAATCTCCGGCTGTGATTCCGGCCAGTCGAGTGTGAACGCAATGTTTCCGCAGTGGCATTTGCCGATGACGAGCATTCGATATCCGTGGGTAGCTTGGTACGTCGGTCAGATGTCAGTCACCGGGGCGAACATGGCTCAGGGCGGTACGACGTGCCGTTCGTCTGCTGGCGCGTGCGGTTGCAGCGGCTCGACTACAACCGCGGTGCCGTAACAGAGAACCTCTGCGGCGCCGACCATCGGGCCAGTGTCGTATCGGACGCCCACAACGGCGTTTGCACCCATTCTCCTTGCATGCGAGAGCATCAGTTGAAATGACTCCTCGCGCGCCGATTCGCAAAGATCGGAAAAAATCCCGGCGCGACCACCGAATAGAGTCCTGAGCCCTCCAATAATGCTCATGGGCAAAGACCTCGTCCGCACGGTAATGCCTCTTACCAGACCGAGAGATCTCGTGACTCGAAATCCAGGAAGCTCGAAAGTCGTGGTGGTATGCATTTTGGCTGGTTAGGCTCCGGATTCTGAAGGCTGGCTAAGCCTGGCGATAGTGCCCTGTGCGGCTGCACAGAGGCTCTCGCCACCGCTGCTGAATACATACACATCGCAGCGACAGACCGCTTGATTCTTTCCAGCGTGTACGACCGCGGCCCGTGCGACGATGAAATCACCCATCGCGGGACGTACATAGTTAATCTTAAACTCTGATGTGACCACGCCTGGACCTAGGACACTTCCACCAGCATAGGTAAGCGCATTGTCCGCGGCATAGCTGATGACGCCGCCGTGAACGAAGCCATGTTGCTGCTGCAATTCAGCTCTGAGCGGGACCTTTAACTCAACGCTTCCCTTGCGGAAACTGAGCAATTCGGCACCCAGCAAGACGCTGAAAGGCTGTGAGGCGAGTATTTGCCTTCCCCAAGTCAGCATGTCTTCCATATCAGGTCCCACCGTCACGACCCGTCCAATACCGCCGGAGGCCCAGCACCATGAGACCGGTGAATGTTCCGGCCAACGGCGATGAGACTATCGCGGTCAACATGACGCAAGATACTCGGGTATGGCTTCTCCGTATATTCCGGTGACTATGGGCCGATCCGCAAAGTGCCTCCGCTGGAATGGGCCGTCAGGTGGCGGCTGACTGCTCCCTGAGAAAAACAGGAAGATCCGTGGTTGGAGGAAAAATGTTGAGGTGATACAGAATGTCCGCGGCATGACCACGGTGATACGTGCTGTGGTTGACGACATGAAGCAAGACATCTCGGCGAGACATGGTTCCGCGACCGCCGCCAATGAACTCGAACTCGACGATTTCACCCAATTCACGATCCGAGATTGAATCGGCGTAATTCACGTACCAATTGTCCATTTCGCGTTGCGCCGTGGCCAGTTCTTGCATTTCCGGATGTTTCTCAGGATTTCGAGTGGTGAGCCCGTGAGGCTTGCCAAGCAAATGAGATTGCCACACGAAGTCCATTGCATAGGAATGGTTGAGCGTTCGGATTAAGCTGCCAAAAACAATGGGGCGCGGGGCCGTAAGCTCCAAGACCGGTACATCCGAAACTACGCCCAAGAACAAGTCGTCAGCCCAGGCCTTGTATCGCGTAAGAACTTGCACGTAGTTCATGGAACTCTCCATTGGCGCCGGTTGCGCGACGCGCGATTGCGACCACCCAAAGCGAAGGCAGTCTATAAGGCCACAGCGGCGCCGGCGACTGCTTGCGCACAAGCAGATTGCGGTGGTCGCGTATCTACACTCCTGTGTTGAGAAGGGGGCGATGGCCGCCAAGAGTCTTTTGGACCGGTAGCCGAGGCTATTTTGTAGTCCAGTAACCGACCCGAGCGCGCCCTGCCGCATCACCGCTATTCCGCGACTCGCCGGCTGTGGCTATACTATGTCGGCTCCCGGGATGTTTTTTCACCGAATTTCAGCGAGTTACTGTGTCCAAATCCGATTCGTCCGATACGCATTTCTTCAATTCCTTTAGTTTGGTGCTGGGTATCCTCATCGTTTTTGCGATCATCCTGTTCGGTGTCGCGCGCTCCATTGGCGCGGATACTCAAGCGAGAGACGTGCTGCTGGACCCGTTGCACGTCAAAAACGTGCAGCAGAACATTAGCCCGTTCGCCCACGTCGCCATCGCGGGTAAGGACAACTCGGCGCTGGCCGTTGCGACCGCTCCGGCGGGCGCTGCGGACGTGCCGGCCACGGGCGAGCAGGCGTTCACGAAAGTGTGTTCCGCGTGCCACTCGACGGGCGTCAATGGTGCGCCGAAGATCGGCGATCATGCGGCCTGGGGCCCGCGCATCGCTCAGGGCAAGGAAACACTGTACAAGGATGCGATCGGCGGCAAGGGTAATATGCCGCCCAAGGGTGGCACCACCTGGCCGGACGCGACGATTCGCATGACGGTCGACTACATGGTGTCGCTCAACAAGTAAGTTTATCGAGTGCACGTAGCTGCACGGCTTCCGCCACATCGTTGCTGCGAATCTCGGACTCGCCTGCCAAGTCGGCGCACGTTCGCGCGAGCTTCAGCACGCGATGACAAGCCCTGGCGGATAGTCCCAACCTCGATATGGCCGTGCCGAGCAGGACTCGCGACTCGCGTTGCAAGGGACAGAATCGCGTCACTTCGGCCGGCGTGAGGCGCGCGTTGAGTTTGCCTTGACGCCGCAGTTGCGCTTGCCGAGCGGCGGCGACGCGCAGGGCGACCGTGGCTGAATTCTCCGTCTCCGCGGGTACTTGGCCGAGCAGATGCTCGACCGGTAACGCCATCAATTCCACGTGCATGTCGATGCGGTCGATCAGTGGGCCGGAGATTCGGTGGCGGTAGCGGGCGACTCGTTCCGCCGTGCAGTGGCAGCGTCCGCGCGGGTCGCCGGCGTATCCGCAGGGGCAGGGATTCATCGCCGCGACCAATTGGAATCTCGCCGGGAATTCGCAAGCGCGCTTGAGCCTCGTCAGGGTTACCACGCCGCTCTCGAGGGGTTCGCGCAGCGCCTCGAGGGCATTCCGTGGGAATTCCGGGAGTTCATCGAGGAACAAGACTCCCAGGTGTGCCAGGGAAAGTTCGCCGGGTCTCGTCGCTCCGCCGGTCAGCGCCGCGACCGAGGCCGTGTGCTGCGGACTGCGGAACGGCCGGCGGCGGCCGAGACTGGGCCTGCGTCCCGCGGCGGATTCCAGGCTCGCGACTTGCAGGGACTCGAAGGGATCCAGCGGCGGCAGTAAACCGGGTAATCGTTGTGCGAGCAGGGTCTTGCCCGCTCCCGGAGTTCCGATCATCAGGAGCCCATGTTCGCCGGCGGCGGCAATTTCCAGGGCGCGCTTGGCCGCGAACTGGCCGCGAACGTCGGCAAGGTCCGGGACGTCCGCCGCGGCCGCGAGATCTTCGGCGTTCGTGGAGTCGGCGAGATCCTCGGCCGTGCGCTTCGCGAGATCCGCGGGACCCGCGGCCGCCGACAATACCGCTTTGCCATTGAGCGCGTCGCACACCTGCCGCAAATGGCTGGCGAGCTTGAGCTTCGCCCGGGGGACCAGACCCGCTTCGAGCGCATTGGCGAAGGGCAAAATCAATTCCCTTCCCGAGCGCGCGCCCTCGATGAGCGCCGGCAAGAGCTTGGGGGTCTGGCGCAGCTCGCCTCCCAGCGATAGCTCGCCATAGAACTCGCGATGCTCGAGCGCACGCGGCAGAATATTCCCGGTGGCCGCGAGGATGCCGACGGCGATGGGGAGATCGAAGCGGCCGCCTTCTTTCGGTAAATCGGCGGGCGATAGATTGACGGTGATCCGCCCGGCGGGAAATTCGAAGCCGGTGGTCAGCAGCGCCGAACGGACACGCTCCTTGCTTTCTCGAACCACCGCCTCGGGCAGCCCGACCATGGCGAAAGCGGGCAGCCCGGATCCCAAATGGACTTCCACGCGAACCAGCGGTGCCAGGAGTCCCAGGGGCGCCCGGCTAAAGACCGTGCTCACGTCCTCGGGGGGATTGACTCGCTCCCGCGGCCTCGCATCCTTGGGGATGCCTACATGCTTCCGAGTGGCCACATCCATGTGTTTCACCGCACCCGGACGGCAACCTACTGGGGCGTGAACCGGGCTTCGATCTCTTTCAAACGCGCCTCCATGGCGGCCAGCTTGGCCTGGGTGCGTTCCAAAATCGCCGCCTGCACATCGAATTCCTCCCGGCTGACCAAATCGAGTTTGCTCAGCTGGGCTTGCAGTACGGCTTTGAAATTACCCTCCAAATCGCGGCCGAAGGCGCGCACCGACTCGGGCACCGATTCCGCCAGGCGGCGCGCCAATTCGTCCAGTCCGTTCGAATTCATAAAGCTCATATCGACCTCCAGAAATGCCGGTGCCCTGCACTCCCGTAACGCGGCTGATACAGGTAGTGCGCCATGTCGGTGCATGACACCCCGTTCGGGTCGCGCAACCCATTGATTCAACGTACCTGCGGGCTGGCACGGAAGCTGCAAGGCTCAGGATGAATAGTAGCGCAAGCAGTGCCGGAGGCGTTGTCATTAAGGGGTGAATGCGGGGACAAATGCATGAAGTTGATCACCGCCGTCATCAAGCCGTTCAAGTTGGACGAGGTTCGGCAAGCGGTGGCAGACATCGGCATTCAGGGGGTTACCGTCACCGAAGTTCAAGGGTACGGTCGGCAACATGGGCATGCGGAGTTCTATCGCGGCGCCGAATACCGGATCGACTTTTTACCCAAGGCCAAGATTGAACTGGCGGTGGACGATTCGATTGCAGAACAGGTGATGGAGGCGGTTTGTAACGTGGCGAGGACCGGGAAGACCGGCGACGGCAAGGTGTGGATTCTCGACCTCGAGCAGGCGCTGCGGGTCCGCACGGGCGAAACCGGTCCTGACGCCATCTAGGAGCCATAATGAGCATGAAATTCGAATGGGTGATCATTCGCGAGGACATCAGAGGCCTCGCCCGTTATCGAGCGAGGCCAAACTTCTGACGTTTTAGGAGCATCTCGCGCCGGCAAGCCAGCCAACTCCCCCGTCGGTGCGATATCCCGGCGGCACGGGTCCTTTAAAGACCTGTGCCGTTTTTTATATTCGCGCGCCCGGCGCAAGACACTTCGGGTTTATACATCATAAAATTGTAATACTCCATGCTGTGTCGCAACAATTTTCCTTCAGTTTGCACTGCTAGACTGCGGGTTTATTCGAAATGAGGAGTGTGCCCGAATGAAAATGGTCATCGCCATCATCAAACCGTTCAAGCTTGATGATGTTCGCGCCGCCTTGGCCGATGTGGGGGTACAAGGCATTACCGTGACAGAGGTCAAAGGCTTCGGCCGGCAAAAAGGCCACACTGAGCTCTATCGAGGAGCCGAATACGTCGTCGATTTTCTGCCGAAAGTTAAGCTCGAGCTGGCGGTGGATGACGAACAAGTTGATCGAGTGGTGGAAGCCATCATTGAAACGGCGCGCACGGGTAAGATTGGCGACGGCAAGATATTCGTTGCGGAGCTCGGCCAAGCGGTGCGCATTCGCACCGGTGAAGCCGGTTCGCGCGCGTTGTAACATCGAGATCTGCCGTAGCTTGCAAGCGAGGATCGGACAATGAAACGCCTTCTGTTGTTCGCAGCCCTGCTCGCCTGGTCAGGCATGGCCGGCGCGGTCGTCTATAAGTGGGTCGACGCGCAAGGCAAGGTGCAATACGGCGACCGTCCGCCGGATGGCGTGCATGCGGAAGTGGTAGCGCTGCTCGGCACCCACGTGGCTCATGTCGCACCGGCGAAAGCGCCCGAGTCGGCGCCGACGCTGAGGACGACCAACCGAGACCAACCGAATCAAGACGATGCCAGCGCCAAGAAGGCGGTGGATAGCGACGTGGCGCAAACCCGCGAGAAGCAGTGTGCCGACGCACAGGACCGCTACAAGAAATTAATCGAGGGCCGGCGTCTGTTCAAGGCCGGCGCCGACGGCGAACGTCAGTATTTGACTTCCGAGGAAATCGATTCTGAACGCTTGAATGCGAAGCGCGAAGTCGACGCTACCTGCAACAGCCCCACGTAAGAGCCGCCGCCCGCGGCGCGGCTTGCGGGCCCCCAACTTCCACTCGAGGCCTGCCGCTCGCTGAGTCTGCCGCCGCCTCTCGAGGCCTGCGCCTCAATCCCCTTTTCGCGCGCGCTTTGCCGCCCGATGCGCAAAGCCTTAGGCTACTGTCCTTTGGATAAGGGCGGGAAACGCGTATGCAAACAGGTTTCGTCGGATTGGGTGCCATGGGTGCGCATATGGCGCGCAGCCTGCACCGTGCGGGTCTGCTGACGGGTGTATGGAATCGGACCGCTGAGAAGGCCGCGGCGCTCGCCAAGGAACTCAAGTGTCACGCGTTCGCCAGCTTGACGGAACTCGCCGGGAACTGCGAGGCCGTGGTCATCTGCGTCTCCGCCGACGACGATTTGCGCGCGGTGATCGCGGGTCTCGAGCCGGGGTTGAATCCCAATATGATCGTGATGGACTGCTCCACGGTCGGCGCCGGCACGGCGCGCGAAATGCATGCCGCGCTCGATGCGCTCGGAGTCGGTTTTCTCGACTGTCCCGTGAGCGGCGGCGTGGAGGGCGCGCGCAACGCGACGCTGGCCATCATGGTGGGCGGCGACGAGCAGGTATTCTCGCGCGCGCAGCCGATCTTGTCGGCGCTCGGCAAAAACGTCGCCTATCTCGGATCGAGCGGCGCCGGTCAGGCGGCGAAGGCCACCAATCAAATCATGTGCGCCGGCATCATCCAAGCGGTCGGCGAAGCGATGGCCTTCGCGCACGCAGAAGGTCTGCCCCTCGATCGCTTGATCGAGCTGCTGGGCAAGGGTGCAGGGTCGAGCTGGTACTTCGTCAATCGCGCGCCGTTCATGGCGCATAACAATTATCCCGCGGGATTTCGGGTGCGGCTGCATGCCAAGGATTTGCGCATCTGCCGCGAGATGGCGGCTCAGCACGGCGCGCAACTGCCGGTGGTCGAATCGACTCTCGCGCAATATGCACAGCTGATCATTCAGGGCTTCGGTGATGAGGATATTTCGGCCATCTACCGGCTGAAATCCGCGCTATTTCCCGCCAAGACCGACGCCACGTGAAGCAGTCGCCGCTGCGGATCGCCACCCGCAAGAGCCAGCTCGCTCTTTGGCAAGCCGAGCATGTCGCGGCGCTGCTGCGCGCGGCGCATCCCGGACTCGAGGTCGACCTCGTGCCCATGGTGACTCAAGGCGACCGCATTCAAGATCGGACCTTGGCCGCCATCGGCGGGAAGGGTCTGTTCATCAAAGAGCTCGAGGTGGCTCTCGAGGAGCAGCGCGCGGATATCGCCGTGCACTCGATGAAGGATTTGCCGGGCGACCTTCCCGAAGGACTCACCATCGCGGCGGTGCTCGAACGCGCGGATGCCCGCGATGCACTGCTGACGGCATCGGCCGGCGGGCTCGACGGCTTGCCGTCGGGTGCTCGCGTGGGTACCTCGAGCCTGCGGCGGCAGGCGCAGCTATTGGCGGCTCGGCCGGACTTGGCGATAGAAACCCTGCGCGGCAATGTGGATACCAGGCTGCGGCGGCTCGACGCCGGCGACATGGACGCCATCGTCCTGGCCTGCGCGGGCTTGGTCCGCCTGGGATTGGAATCGCGCATCACGGCGCGCCTCGATCCCAAGATCTGTTTACCGGCCGTCGCTCAGGGCGTGATCGGCATCGAGTGCCGCGGCGCTGACTCGCGCACGCGGGAACTCCTGACCGTGCTCGATCACCGGGACACTCGGATCGTCGTGGACGCGGAACGGGCGTTTGCGCATCGGCTGGGCGGCAGCTGTCAATCGCCCATCGCCGCGCATGCACGGCTCGAGGGACAGCGCTTGCGCCTCGACGGCCTGGTGGCGGAACCCGACGGCTCGCGGCTGCTGCGCGACGCGGCGTCCGGGGGCATCGACGCTCCGGCCGCGCTCGGTGCGCTGCTGGCTGAGCGAATGCTGGCCGCCGGCGCCGGCCCCCTGCTCGAGCGCCTGCGCGCCGGTTGACCATGTCCGCATTGCACGGTGTCGGCGTCCTCGTCACTCGGCCCGAGCAACAGGCGATGCCGCTGTGCCGGCTATTGGAGATTCAAGGCGCGAGCACACTGCGCTTGGCGGTGGTCGACATCAAACCCATCGGCAATCGGCGCGAAACAGCGGCGCACCTGGGCGCTCTCGCGGAATTCGATGTCATCATTTTCACCAGCGCCAACGCCGTGCGATTCGGCGCCTCGCTGCTCGATCAGAAGCGCGATCTGACTCTCGCCGCCATCGGTCCCGCCACCGCGCGTGCCCTGAATCAGGCCGGCTACAGGGTGGCGGTGCAGCCGCCATCACGTGGGGCATTCGACTCCGAAAGCCTCCTCCGGCACCCGCGTCTCGAACATCCGGCGGGTCGCCGCATCCTGGTGATCAAAGGCAGCGGCGGCCGGCCTTTCCTCGAAGAAGAACTCGCGCGCCGCGGCGCGCACGTGGTCGCCGCCGACGTCTATCAACGCGTGCCGGCCACGCCGAGTCCCGAGGTTCTCGCGGCACTGCTCGCAAGCTTCACCGCCGGAGCCGTGCAGGTGATCACCGCAACCAGCTTGGAGATCGCAGACAACTTGCTCGGGCTGGCGGCGCCGGCGCTGCGCCATGAATTCGAGCGCGTGCATTGGCTGGTGCCGGGCGAGCGCATCGCGGCCGGGTTGCGCGAACGGGGGCTATCGTCGCCGCTGGTGCAGGCCGAGTCGGCGGAAGATCACGATTTGGTCGCGGCGCTCATCCGTTGGCGATCGAGCGTATCCGGCGCGTAGTCGAAAGAATCGAAAAACAACCGGCTCGCGGCGACGCCGCGCCGGCCGAATTCGCTCCTGACCGCCGCGATCATGGCAGGCGGCCCGGCCGCATACACATCGTATTTTTCCAGATCATCGATATCCTTCAATACCGCTTCGTGGACGAGTCCGCGCGAACCCTGCCAGTCGGATGAGGGCTCCGACAAAACCGGCACGTAACGCAGCCGGGCGGGGCGGCCCTGCACGGGGCGCTGCGCGAAGTTTTCGAGGGCGGCGTGCATATACAAATCACGCTCGCTGCGCACTCCCCAGTAAATGCTGATGTCCCGGTCGATGCCGTTTTCGATCACGTGCCGCAGAATGCTGAGCAGCGGCGCGATTCCCGTGCCGCCGCCGACCAGCAGCATCGGCGCGACGCCCGGTCGGTACACGAACTGTCCCAGAGGACCCTCGATGGTCAGCAGCGACTTTTGCGGGTCCTCGTCGAACAGCCGTTCCGAGAACTCCCCGCCGGCGACCCGGCGCACGTGCAGCTCCAGCAGTCGCGCGTCATGCGGCGGCGAAGCGATCGAAAAGCTGCGGCGCCGGCCGCCGGAAAGCATGATGTCGATGTATTGGCCGGCCTCGAACCGGAATGTTTCGGCTGCGGGAAGCCTCACATGAAGGCCCATGACGTCGTGCGACAGGGGCAGCGCGCGCTCGATGCGGGCCGGCAGCCGCTTGATGACGGCTTGTTCGGGCGTGGTGACCGGATAGGTTTCGATGGACAGGTCGCTGCGCGCGCGCGCCTGGCACAGCAGCACGATACCGTCGGCGACTTCCGCATCGGACAATCCCAGCGGAAGACCGTTGGAATAATGAATCTCGCCTTGCAGCAGGCGGGCACGGCAGGAGCCGCAATTGCCGCTCTTGCAGCTGTGCGGCAAATTCAACGACGCAGCGAGCGCCGCATCGAGCAGCGACTGATCCGGCGCGACGCTGAAGCTGATATTGGACTTGGGTAAGTTGATACGCACCGTGTTCCTTGGACAACCTTAGCATGCGGTACTATCCACGGACATGCTGTGCGCCGGCGCGGCGGGTGCGTTTGCGCCTAGGCCGAAGGCTGGCTGCGCTTGCTATCCAGCCATTCGCCGATCGGCTCCCACTGCTTCCAATCGGGCGATGCGAGATATTCAGGCAATTCCAGCACGCCCATCCCGCGCGCGTAGGCGCGCACGTAATTCTGCGCCTCCCGCAGGCTCCCCAGGTAGGGCACTTTGAGCTTGGTCAAATACTGATCCAATTCCTCGTAGATCAGCGTGTATTCGCGCACTCGATTGGCGATCAGGGCCAATCGCGCTTGCTTGCGCGACACCTTGCCTATTTCGAGCAATTCAGCCATGAAATGTCCGCAGGCCTTCATGTCGATACTGGAAGGCAGCACCGGCACGATGATGGTTTCGGCGCGGCGTACCAGCTCATTGAGCTCCGTGCCATGGACCCGGGCCGGCGCGTCGATCACCAGGATGTCGGTGGCGCGTGCCACGTTGCGCAACCCCTCTTCGTAGGCTGCGACACCGCTGATGGCGGGTAAATCCGCCGGGCGTTGCGCCAGCCAATCGAGGCTGGATCGCTGCGGGTCATAGTCTGCGATGCATACTTGGTGGCCCTCACGGGCGAAAAATACGGCGATATTGGTCGACAAAGTGCTCTTGCCGCAGCCGCCCTTCGAGTTCAAAACCATCACGTGTCGCATAGTTCCCCGGCATTGTTGTTTTCAAGTAAGGTAAAACTCGATGATGGTTTGCGCAACCCCGGCTCGCGACAAATGGGCGCATGGGCTATGCTCCACGGGTATGCGCATCGAGTTTTTGAAGATGCAGGGGCTGGGTAACGATTTCGTGGTATTCGACGCCCCCGCCGCCGCGGATACTCACTTGGACTCGAGCAGCCTGCGCGCCCTCGCCGATCGGCACACCGGCATCGGCTTCGATCAAGCGTTGATGCTGGAGACGCCGCGGAATGCCGACAGCCGTGCGTTCTATCGAATCTTCAATTCCGACGGCACGGAAGTCGAACAGTGCGGCAATGGCGCGCGCTGTATTGCGGCTCTCTTGTACGCGCGCGCGCCGGAATTAGGCCGCACCCTCGTGATGGAGAGCGTTGGCGGAAGGGTGCATGCACGCGTCCGAGACGACGGCCTGGTATCGGTGGACATGGGAGTGCCGAACTTCGATCCGCGCGCGCTTCCTTTCAACGCGGCCGATGGCGCAGGCGCCGCCGTCGAGGCGCCCAAGTATGCGTTGCAAGTCGACGGCGCGGAGGTCGAGATCGGAGCGGTCTCGATGGGCAATCCGCATGCGGTACTCGGGGTGTCCGACGTGAAAGCCGCGCCGGTCGCGCGGTTTGGGCCTAGTATCGAGCACCACCCGCGTTTTCCGAAACGCACCAATGTCGGGTTCATGCAGATCGTGGACCGCGGCCACCTTCGATTGCGGGTGTTCGAGCGCGGGGCGGGCGAGACTCTGGCTTGCGGCACGGGGGCCTGCGCCGCGGTCGCCGTCGGCAGGCGCCAGGGACTGCTGGATGGGGAGGTGCGAGTCGACCTGCCGGGCGGTAGCGCAATGGTTTCCTGGGCCGCGGAGGGCGAGCATATATGGCTCACCGGCCCGGCAACGACGGTGTTTACCGGATCGATCGATATTTAACGTGATGTATGGGAGATAACCAATGACCAGTCAGGCGCGCGGGATCAAGCACGAGAGTCTCAACGACACCAGTGTCGCGGAATATCTGCAAACCTATCCGGATTTTTTCGAGCGCAATTCTTCGCTGCTGATCAAATTGCGCCTGCCGCATCTGCGCGACGTGGGCGCCACAGTGAGTTTGGTCGAGCGCCAGGTCGAAGTGCTGCGCGAACGCAACCAATCGCTGGAACGCAAGTTGAAGGAGCTCGTCGACGTGGCCCGTGCCAATGACGCGCTGGCCGATCGCATTCACCGCCTGAGCCAGCGTCTGATTCGCGCGCACACGCTGCCGGAGACCATCAACGCCGTCGAGACTTCGCTGCGCGAGGATTTCGACGCCATGCACTCGGTGCTGGTGCTGTTCCTCGAACAGGCACCGTCTTTGGAAGCCGCCGCGGGCCGGTTCTTGCGTTCCGGTAACGCGGCCGACGCCGATGTCAAGACTTTCGAATCGCTGCTCCAATCCGGCAAGCCCCGTTGCGGACAAATCCGCGATGCGCAGCGCGATTATCTTTTCGGCAAGGACTCGGTAGAGATCGGCTCGGTCGCTCTCACCCCATTGGGCCCCAAGGGCGAGCTGGGAATTCTGGCCATCGGCGCGAGCGATGCGGAAAGATTCCATCCGGCCATGAGCACGGAATTTCTGTCGCGCATCGGCGAGCTGGTGACCTACGCGTTGATGCGTTCCTGAGCCGCGCCGCGCGAAGCCGTAAGCCCAAGTGGAACCCGCCGAGCGCGAATGGATCGATCGATTTCTATCCCACCTCGCGTACGAGCGGCGCATGAGCGGGCATACCATTGCGGCTTATCGGCGCGATCTGCGCGGTTTGGCGCAGTTCGGCTCGAAGCGCCGCTTGACCGGTTGGAACGCGCTCGACCATGCCGGAGTGAGGACGTTCGCCGCCGCCTTGCACGGCGCGGGCCTCTCCCCGCGCAGCATTCAGCGGCATCTGTCGGCCGCGCGAACATTTTACGATTTCCTGATGCGCGAAGGCCATTGCGCGCGCAATCCGGCGCTCGACGTGCGTGCGCCTAAAGCCAAGAAGCGCTTGCCCGTCACTCTGGATGCCGATCAAATGGGCCGGCTTCTGGCATTCAGGGTCGACGATTCGCTGTCCATACGCGACAAGGCCATCATGGAATTGTTCTATTCCTCGGGTCTGCGGCTGGCCGAACTCGTGAGCTTGACCATGACCGCGGTGGATCTCGAGGACCGCACCGTGCGCGTGCTCGGCAAAGGCAACAAGACCCGCATCGTTCCGGTCGGGCGCCAGGCGGTAGACGCATTGAAGACATGGCTGAAAGAGCGCGTGGCGCTCGCCGGGAGCGGCGTGGACGCACTCTTCGTGGGGCGGCTCGGCCGCCCTCTGTCGGTTCGCTCCGTGCAACTGCGGGTCGGCGCGTGGGGCCGCCGCCAGGGCCTCGGCGTGCATGTCCATCCGCACATGTTCCGGCATTCGTTTGCAACGCATGTGCTCGAGTCCAGCGGTGATTTGCGGGGCGTGCAGGAAATGCTCGGGCACGCCGATATCGGGACCACCCAGATCTATACCCACCTGGACTTCCAGCATCTGGCAACCGTCTACGAAGCCGCGCATCCGCGCGCCCGGCGCCGCCAACGCAGCGCTTGAAAGGGCGGCCAATGGCCCCACCCTTGAGAATCATATGAATCACGATCCCAAGCGAATCTATGGCACCACGATTCTCGCCGTGCGGCGCAATGGCCGGGTGGCGGTCGGCGGCGATGGCCAGGTGACGCTGGGCCAAAGCGTGATGAAGGCCAATGCCCGCAAGGTGCGCCGTCTCTACGGCGGCAAGGTGCTCGCCGGATTTGCCGGCGGCACCGCCGACGCCTTCACCTTGTTCGAACGCTTCGAGGGAAAATTGGAAAAGCACGGCAATCTCACGCGCGCCGCCATCGAGTTGGCCAAGGACTGGCGCACCGATCGCAGCCTGCGCCGGCTGGAGGCCTTGCTGTGCGTCGCGGATACCGAGAGTACCTACGTCATATCGGGCAACGGCGACGTCATCGAACCCGAGCATGACCTGATCGCCATCGGTTCGGGCGGAGGCTTTGCGCAGGCCGCGGCCCAGGCCTTCATGCAGGGGGAGCTGTCGGCACGCGACATCGTCGAGCGCTCGCTCAATATCGCGGCCGATATCTGTATCTACACCAACCGTAATCTGACGATCGAGGAATTATAACGCCCCATGTCGCAGATGACCCCGCGTGAAATAGTCGAAGAGCTGGATAAGCACATCGTGGGCCAGAAGGCGGCCAAGCGCGCGGTCGCCATCGCGTTGCGCAATCGCTGGCGCCGAGGCCAGGTCGCCGAATCGCTGCGTGCCGAAATCACGCCGAAGAACATTCTCATGATCGGCCCGACCGGTGTCGGCAAGACCGAAATCGCGCGACGCCTGGCGCGCCTCGCCAAGGCACCTTTCATCAAGGTGGAGGCCACCAAGTTCACTGAAGTGGGCTATGTTGGACGTGAAGTAGACTCGATCGTACGCGATCTTGTAGAGATCTCCGTGAAAATGACGCGAGAAGAAGAGATTGCCAAAGTGCGTCACCGCGCCGCCGACAGCGCGGAGGAGCGCGTGCTCGACGTGCTGCTGCCGCGAGCATCCGCGGGTTTCACCGGAGACTCGGCGACGCCGGATAACGAGACCCGGCAGCGCTTTCGGAAAATGCTGCGCGAGGGCCATCTCGAAGATCGAGAAATCGAAATCGAAGTGCGCGCCGCGCCCATGGGCGTCGAAATCATGGCGCCCCCCGGCATGGAGGAAATGACGCAGCAGTTGCAGGGCATGTTCCAGAACTTGGGCGGGGGCCGAACGCGTCAGCGCAAGCTCAAGATCAAGGAAGCGTTGAAGCTCTTGGTCGACGAAGAAGCGGCGAAGATGATCAACGAAGAGGAACTGAAAGTTCGCGCCGTGGAGAATGCGGAACAGAACGGCATCGTGTTCATCGACGAAATAGACAAAATCGCGCGCCGCCAGGAGACCACGGGCGCCGATGTATCGCGCGAAGGCGTGCAGCGCGACTTGCTGCCCCTGGTCGAAGGCTGCACGGTGAACACCAAGTACGGCACCGTGAAGACCGATCATGTCCTGTTCATCGCGTCCGGGGCATTTCATATGTCGAAGCCCTCCGACCTGATCCCGGAATTGCAAGGCCGCTTGCCGATCCGAGTCGAGCTCCAGCCCCTGCTGGTCGAGGATTTCGTGCGGATTTTGACCGAACCCGACGCCTCGCTATGCCGCCAGTACACGGCACTCCTCTCCACCGAGGGCGTGAACCTCGAATTTGCCGGCTCCGGAGTCCAGCGTCTCGCCGAGGTGGCTTTCGAGGTCAATGAGCGCTCCGAGAACATCGGGGCGCGGCGCCTGCACACCGTCATGGAGCGGCTGCTGGAAACCGTGTCCTTCGATGCCGCGGATCGCAGCGGTACCCACGTCCTCGTCAATCGCGAGTATGTCGAGAGCAATCTCGGCGAACTGGTGAAGGATGAAGACCTGTCGCGCTACATTCTCTGAATGCCTCGAGGTCCTTGACATGCCCCAGCCCACCGAAATCAAATTGCGCACGGCCTCGCGGCTGCTCGACGTGCGCTTCGATGACGGTTCGCATTTCGAACTGCCGTTCGAATATTTGCGGGTTTTCTCCCCGTCCGCCGAGGTCAAAGGCCACGGCGGAGGCGAGGGAGTGCTGCAGACCGGCAAGCAAAACGTCGGCATCTCCGGAATCGAGCCGGTGGGGAATTATGCCCTGCGCCTGCTGTTCGATGACGGCCATAACACGGGCCTGTACACGTGGAATTTCTTGCACGAGCTGGGCCGCGATCGCGACCTCCATTGGGCGCGGTATCTGGAGCGCTGCGCCGAGGCCAAGAAGGCGGCACCCAGGCCCTAAGCAAAGGCCTTGGGATCTGCCCCGGTCGGCTACAATACGTCCGGCACATCAAGGGGCGCCATGGACAATTCCGGCCGCAAGATCGATTTCGGGTTTGAGAAGGTCGCGTGGGACGACAAGGCTGAGCGCGTCCGCTCGGTATTCGCGTCCGTGGCCGGCAAATACGACGTCATGAACGATTTGATGTCGTTCGGCGTACATCGTTTGTGGAAACACTTCACCCTCTCCCTCACCGGTTTGCGGCCGGGCCAGCGCGCGCTGGACGTCGCCGGCGGCACCGGAGATCTCGCCTTGGGGCTGCTGCGGCAAGTGGGCAAATCAGGACGGATCGTGCTATCGGACGTGAATCCGGCGATGCTGGAAATCGGCCGTGATCGCCTGCTCGACAAGGGCTGGGTGGGCAATGTCGAGTGCATCGTCGCCGACGCCGAACGTCTGCCCTTCGACGATGATTCCTTCGATTGTGTCACCATCGGCTTCGGGCTGCGCAATGTGACCGACAAGGCGGCCGCGCTCGAGTCGATGCACCGCGTTCTGAAGCCCGGGGGCCAGTTGCTGGTCCTCGAGTTCTCCACGCCGGTGGCGCCCGGGCTGAAACCGATCTACGACGCCTATTCCTTCCGAGTGCTGCCGCTGCTGGGCCGGCTCGTGGCCCAGGATGAAGCGAGCTATCGATATTTGGCCGAATCGATTCGCATGCATCCGAATCAAGAAACGCTGCTCGAGATGCTGCGCACCGCCGGCTTCGCGCAAACGCGCTACCACAATCTGAGCGGCGGCATCGTCGCCGTGCATCGCGGCTATAAGCTCTGACATGCCCGCGACCGCCGTCTGGCTTGCATCGGCCGAAGCCCTGCTCAATCGATGCATCGACTCATCGGCAGAGGCCTCGAGCGTCGCCCGGCGCCTGCAGGGCACTTCATTGCAAGTCGACATCGATGGAATCACGCGCATTCGCGCGAGCGCGCATCAAGGCCGGCTGGCGCTGCTGGCGGGCAGCGATTCCGAAGCGGATGCGGTGATTTCCGGATCACTGCCGGCGCTGCTTAACTTGTTCAAGGGCGGCGCGAACCGGGAATCGGGCAGGCCCGCGGCGCAGATTCGCGGCGATGCGGAAATCGCCAACGGGTATCGGGAGCTTTTCATGCTGGCGCGGCCGGATCCGGAGGAAGAGCTGTCGCGCTGGATAGGCGACTTTCCGGCGCGGCGGGTTTCCCTCATCGCCCGGCACGCGCTCGACCTCGCACGTCGGGTCCGGCATACGGCGGCCGAAAACATCGCCGAATATCTGCAAGAAGAAGGCCGCGACCTCGTGAACAGGACCGAGCTCGACGAATTCCTGCGCGGCGTCGATGAGCTGCGGGAAACCGCCGATCGGGTCGAAGCCCGGCTCGGGCGCCTGGAACAGCGCCTGACGGGTGCGGCGTGATGCGTTCGCGGGTGCTCGTCCGGCTGCTGCAAATTCAGCGCGCCCTGGTCCGGCATGGACTCGATGATTTCGTGCGCGCGACGCACTTGTACCGGCCGTTTCGGTTTCTCATTTACCTCTCGCCGTGGACTTGGTTTCAACGCAGCGTCGGCGTCACCCGGGGCGAGCGGCTGCGCCTGGCCCTCGAGGAGCTGGGGCCGGTCTTCGTCAAATTCGGTCAGGCGCTGTCGACGCGGCGCGATCTGCTGCCGGCCGACATTGCCGATGAGCTCGCGAAACTCCAGGATCGCGTCCCGCCGTTCGACAGCGCGATCGCGGTCGCGACCATCGAAAAGGCGTTTGGGCTCCCGCTCGCCGATATTTTCGGCAGCTTCGAACCCAAGCCGCTGGCCGCGGCCTCCATCGCCCAGGTCCACGTGGCCGCGCTCAAGGACGGCCGCGAGGTCGTGGTCAAGATATTGCGCCCCGGCATGCGCGAGGTCATCGATCTCGATCTCGAAGTTTTGCACTCCCTGGCGGAGCTCGCCGACGAGTATTGGCGGGAGGCGCGCCGTCTGCGCCCGGTCGATCTCGTGCGCGAATACCGCAAAACCATTCTCGACGAACTGGATCTGCTGCGCGAAGCCGGCAATGCCGCGCAGCTCAAGCGCAATTTCGCCGGCTCGACCTTGCTGTACGTGCCCGAGGTCTACTGGGATCACTGCCGGGTCGACGTCATGGTCATGGAGCGGATTCACGGCATCGTCGTCAACAATCTGGAGGAATTGCGCGCGCGCGGCACCGACATACGCAAGCTCGCGGAAAACGGCGTGGAGATTTTTTTCACGCAGGTATTCCGGGACAATTTTTTTCACGCCGACATGCACCCGGGCAATATTTTCGTGCAAGTCGACGATCCGCAGAGCCCGCGCTATGCGGCGGTGGATTTCGGCATCGTCGGCACACTGCAGGCTCGTGACCAGCATTATTTGGCCGAGAACTTCCTGGCTTTTTTCGATCGGGACTATGCCCGGGTCGCGGCCTTGCACGTGGAATCGGGCTGGGTCCCGCGCGGAACGCGCGTCGATGAACTCGAGTCCGCCGTGCGTACCGTCTGTGAGCCGATATTCAACAAGCCGCTCAAGGAGATTTCCTTCGCCCAAGTGCTGCTGCGGCTGTTCGAAACCGCGCGCCGCTTCGACATGCAGGTACAGCCGCAGTTGATCCTGCTGCAAAAGACGCTCTTCAACATCGAAGGCCTGGGCAGGCAGCTGTATCCCGAGCTCGATCTTTGGCAGACGGCGCAACCCTATTTGCGCAGGTGGATGCGCGAGCGAATGAGTCCGCGGGCCATGTTGCGGCGGGCTCGCGCCCAGCTGCCCGATGTCCTGGTGGCGCTGCAACAGGTGCCGCAGATATTTCAGACCGCCGTGCGGGACGCGGCCGACGGACGCCTGCGCGTGTCGGTGGACCCCGTGGGCGCCGCCGAGCTGCGCGAGGAAATGCGGCGCGGCAATTTCCGGCGGGATGCAACCATCGCGGCCGCCGTGCTCTGGGTGGCCGGATTGACCTGGTTGACCGTGTCCACGCAAATCTTGTGGCTGGGCTGGCTGCAAATGACCGCAGCCATCGCAGTCTTCGTTTGGTCCCGATCGTCCAAGTCGCGCGGCGCATGAGAATCCCGATAGAGAGCAGAACCAGCTATCGCGGCCGCAATTCGCGGCCGAATTGGCTCATCCTCGCGGGCTCGATCGGGATGGCGCTCGGCGCGGGCGCGCTGGGCGCGGTGTTCTCGCCCCGCATGTCGGCGGCGGCGAACCACTGGTACGCGCTGCTGGCAAAGCCCGCATGGGCGCCGCCGGGCAGCTGGCTCGGGCCGGTGTGGATCGTGCTCTATGTCTTGATGGGCACGTCGGCTTGGCTCGTTTGGCATGAACGCTATCATCACGGCCGAAGCGCGGCGCTCGCCGCCTACGCGATTCAGCTGCTGCTCAATGCCGCCTGGGCGCCGCTGTTTTTCGGCGCTGGAAATATCGGCGCGGGTCTGTTCGTGATCGTTGCGCTGTGGCTGTCGATCGTTTGGACCATCCGTGAGTTCGCCGCCGTGAAGCCTGCTGCGGCATGGATGCTGGTACCGTACTTGGTCTGGGTCGGCTTCGCGAGCGCGTTGAATCTTGCGATCTGGAAACTGAATCAATGATGGCTGCCATGGGGCGGCCCTGTAGGTGTAGGATTACGCGCGCATGCGTCCGGCTCCGACCGCATCGGGAAACGTATTCGATCAATCTTATCCATGCTGCATCGAGTACATCATCGCGAGAATCAGGGGCTAAAGTACACTCAGCCAATCCGGCCTGACGTTTATTGTGCGCGGCCCGGAATTCGCAACCTACCCCGTGAGATATCACGCACGATGTACTCGATCGCAGCAATCCGCCCCTCGAGCTCGAGGGTCTCTTGAGCGTCCTCCGTGTCACGCATCGAAGCGAGTATCGCTATCAGCATCCGGTCGTCCTCGGTCCGCACCGGCTGATGTGCCGGCCGCGGGACAGTCATGATCTGCGGCTGCTCGACACGGGGATCGCGATCACGCCGCAGCCATCGGAGCTGCGCTGGCTGCACGACGTCTTCGGCAACTCGGTGGCGATCGCGACGTTTTCCGATCCGTCCGCGGACCTGGTGTTCGAATCGACCTTTCGCGCCGAGCACTTCCCGCTGCCCGAGCGTACCCTCGTCATCGACGACTATGCGGCCACCCTGCCGCTCAGCTATTCGGCTTCGGAAGATGTGGACCTTGGAACATCGAAGTCCCGGCACTACCCGGATCCGGACCATAAGCTCGACGCATGGGTGAAGTCCCTGCTCGATAAGACGCCCGGGCACGGGACGCTGGATGTGCTGATGGCCATGATCGGCGCGATCAAAGCCGAATTCACTTACAAGCGGCGCGAGGAAGTCGGCGTCCAAACCCCGGTGGAAACACTCGAACTGGGAAGCGGCAGCTGCCGCGACTTCGCCGTGTTCATGATGGATGCGGTGCGCTTCCTGGGGCTCGCCGCACAGTTCGTGTCGGGATACCTCTATGACGAAGCGCTGATCGACGCGGGCGGCGGACTGGTGGGAGGAGGCGCGACGCACGCCTGGATTCAGGTGTATTTGCCCGGAGTCGGTTGGGTGGAATTCGACCCCACCAATGCGCTGGTCGGCGGCCGCAATTTGATTCGTGTCGCGGTCGCGCGCGAGGCGGCTCAAGCCGCGCCGCTGGTCGGCTCCTTTACGGGTGCCGCCGGCGATTTCCTCGCCTTGAACGTCACCATCGAAGTGACGGCCGAATAGGAGCTGCTCTTGGAGGCCAGATCGCCGCGCACCCATCTGCTGTCGAACGGAAGCTACTCCGTCATGTTGACCGCGGCCGGATCCGGCTACAGCCGTTGGGGGGAGGTCGCATTGACCCGCTGGCGCGAGGATCCGACCTGCGATCCTTGGGGCTACTATGTGTTCCTGCGCGATGTCGTCGACGGCCGGGTCTGGTCGGCCGGGTATCAGCCCGTCGGTTGCCAGCCCGATAGCTATGAAGCGGCGTTCTTCGAGGATCGCGCGCAAATCACGCGTCGCGACGGACCCATCCTCACATCGACCGAGATTCTGGTGTCGCCCGAAGACGATGCGGAAGTCCGCCGACTCACGGTGACCAATGAGGGGAACCGGACGCGGGAAATAGAATTGACCACTTACGCCGAAGTGGTGTTGGCCGCGCCCGCGGCGGATTCCGCCCATCCGGCGTTTTCCAAGCTGTTCGTGCAGACCGAATTCATTGCCGACAGCGGCACGCTGCTCGCGACCCGGCGGGTCAGGGATTCCGGCGAGCCGCAAGTGTGGGTTGCTCTGATCAGCGCCCTCGAGGGCGAAGCCATCGGCGGATTGCAGTTCGAGACCGATCGAGCCCGCTTTCTGGGACGCGGGCATGAATTGCGCAATGCGGTGTCGATCGTCGATGCCCGGCCGCTGTCCAACACGGCGGGCACGGTCCTCGATCCGGTGCTGGCGTTGCGACGCCGCGTGAAAATCGCACCCGGCGAAACTGCGCGCATCGCCTTTTGGCTGGGCGCCGGCGCGAGCCGCGCGGCAGTGCTCGCGCTCGTCGACAAGTATCGTGGCGCGGCTGCATTCGAGCGTACGCAAAGGCTGGCCCGCGCTCACGCGGAGGCGCAGCTCCGCACTCTGGGCCTCGGCGTCGATGAGGCCCGGCAATTTCAGCGCATCGCCAATCGAGTGCTGTACGCCGATTCCTCGCTGCGCGCGCCGCGCGATATTCTCGACAAAAATCAGTTGGGCCAGTCTGTGTTGTGGGCTCTCGGCATATCCGGCGATCTGCCGATCGTGCTGGTCAGCATAGACCGCGAGA
>DASYFQ010000014.1:0-11684 GCA_036498345.1 Steroidobacteraceae bacterium | reverse complement strand
TGTACCAACGATTGCGCCATGCCGCAGAGCATCGACGCAATGGTAAAGCCGGCAATGATCGTTTCGATGATGATCTCGCCGGACCCAAACCAGTCGAGCTCCTCGCCGCGGTCGAGCACGACCTGTAGG
Source organism: Steroidobacteraceae bacterium (assembly GCA_036498345.1). Taxonomy (GTDB): domain Bacteria; phylum Pseudomonadota; class Gammaproteobacteria; order Steroidobacterales; family Steroidobacteraceae; genus Bog-1198. Next base: position 11,555 of record DASYFQ010000014.1, on the reverse strand, counting down.
GCGGCGAGCGCGATGCTCAAGGTTCCGAAGCCGAACCAATCCAACTTCGCTGCGGCATCACGCTTCGTCTCGGGCAGGAAAGTTGCCATTCCCAGCAAGGCGAGCATTCCGATGGGTAGGTTGATGTAAAAGACATAGCGCCAAGTGTAGTTCGCGGTGAGCCAGCCGCCGAGAACGGGGCCGAGAATGGGTCCGGCCATGACCGCGACACCCCAGAGCGCCATTGCGGATCCTTGGCGCTCCTTCGGATAGATGCTCAACAGAACGGATTGCGAGAGGGGAACGAGCGCCGCCCCGGACATGCCTTGCAAGATCCGGAATAGTACGATCTGTACCAGGGATTGCGCCAAGCCGCACAGCATGGATGCAATGATGAAACCGGCAATGGAGAAAAGAAAAACGCGTTTGACGCCGAACCGCCCGGAGAGGAAGCCGGTCGGCGGTGTCATGATCGCCGCAGCAACGAGATAGGAGGTCAGGACCCAGTCGATCTGATCCTGGCTCGCTGAGACGCTTCCCTGCATATACGGCAGGGCGACGTTGGCGATGGTCGTATCGAGTGCCTGCATGAGGGTGGCGAGAATCGCGCACAAGGTGATCGCCACCCGATTACCGCCCATCGATGCGCCGTGAGCCGGCATTACGTTTCTCGCCGAGTACGGCCAAATAACGCGCTCAGGAAATGCGGCCAGCCCCGGGCATGACCGGTATCGACGTTGACTTCCACGCTCATCCCGGCGCGTAGCGGCGGCAGATGATGATCGCTCGTATCAAGACGAACGCGCATCGGGATGCGCTGCACGATTTTCACCCAATTGCCGCTGCTGTTCTGGGCCGGCAGAAGCGAAAATTCTTGCGCCGCGGCCGGACTGATGCTCTGAACCGCGCCCCGCCACTGCGCATCCGGATAGGTATCTACCGTCACGGTCACAGGCTGAGCGGAGCGCACATACGTCAATTCCGTCTCTTTCGGGTTCGCATCGACCCAGACATGATCGGTGGCGACGAGATTGAAGGCGGTCGTCGAGGCTGGGAGGTATTTTCCCGGTGCAATCGAAGGCACATCCGTCACCATGCCGGCGAAGGGTGCCCTGACGACGGTGTGGGCAAGTTGACGAGCCGCCTCGTCCCGTTGCGCCAGCGCCTCGAGGTAGCGGGGGTTGCGCTCGACCGGACCATCGGGATCGCCATCCAGATTGGCGGCGATCGCTGCGAGCTGTTGGGTGACAGAGGCGAGCTTCTGCTGCGCGTTCTGCAGGTTTCGGTGCGCCGTATCGAACGTGGATTCGGATGCCACATGCTCGCTGAGGAGGTCCTGTTGGCGCCGAGACTCCACGTCGAAATAATCGATGTCGTTCCGCGCCTGTTTGATCTGCGACTGCATATCGCGGTAGTTTGCCTTGAGCGCGTTCAGGGCGTCCCTGACCATGCCGACCTGTGCTTCGGCACGTCGCAGGGTCAACTGGAACGGAAGGTCGTCCAGGCGAAACAAGACCTCGCCGGTTTCGACTCTTTGGTTCTCGATGACGGTGATGGTCTTGACGATACCGGAAACATCGGTCGAGAGACCCACCTTGTCGGCTTCCACATAGGCGTTGTCCGTCGTCATCACGCGACCGCCGGTCGCGTAGCCATAGCCGCCAACGATCAGCACGAGGGGTAGCAGAAGAAACAGGGTCCAGCGCACCCAGGGCCGAGCCGGTTTCTCCTTTGCTTCTTCGGTCGCAGCGGCCTGGCCGGCCGGCTCGGAGAGCCGTTCCTGCGGGGCCGACGCGTTGAGTGTCGGAGATTCTCGTGCCGTGTCGTTCATTCAAACCTCACCGACACTTGCCGGTAATTAAGTGGTTTCTCTTCAGCCAAGCAGCTTGCAAGCTGACAGATTCGAATGAACGCGCTCGAGCACTTTCATCATGGTCCCGATTTCATCGGTGGACAGATCCTGCAGGGCTTCAATGTAGGTTTCGCTGATGACACTCCAGATCAGGCGAAGAACGGGGTCCGCGTTCTCCGTGACCGCAAGCGACCGCACCCGGCGATCGCCCGGAGGCCGGCGACGCTGTACCCATCCATCGGTTTCCAGTCGGTCTAAGATGCCTACCAGACGTGCAGGATCGATCTCGCTGATCTCCGACAGGCGCGTCTGGCTGACACCCTCGTTTTCCGCGAGGAGGACCAGCGCTTTGCATTGCGCCAGCTGAAGAGACAGTATTTGAGCTCTCTCCTCGAATCTTCTGGTATAGAGGCGAGCCACGTCGTTGAGACGAAATCCAAGATCTTGAAGCTTATCCATATCTTGTGCGGTTACATCAACTCACTCGGGTGAGTCGTAGGCGCGGATGATGTCAAGCGCAAGCCCTATCAGCAGGGTAATGACAATGATCGGAAAGGCCACCGCAATCCACACCAGGACGAGCATGCGAAGTCTCCTTCGGAGCGATGATCAGGCTCATCTTCGTGATTGCCGTCGCCGCGACTGCGCATGGGCAGCAGAGAAATTGATCTCGAGCGTTCATTCGCGGTCACTCTAGTTCCGGGCCCCGCTGTGAACAATCAGTCTTTCGTTGACGCAGCCTTTCGCGATAGGAAACGTGATTAGGTCCGACCAACGGCCGCACGAAGTGAGGGGACTATTCGGTTCACGTCGCACGAGCCGCCGGCCGGGAGAGGTTGTAGACATGCGCTCTAATTTAAAGGGGCACCCGTGTTCGGAACAATCCGTCCGCCGTTGACGGAGCGTTTCCCGAGAACAAGGGGTGTGCCAGAGAAGGTGAGCTGTACTGGTGCTTTAGATCGATTGGGGCTCAGGCGGTCTCTACGTCGTGCCACGGGCGCGGTATTTTGGTAAATTCGACCACATGATCCACGAAGGTGCGTATCTTGAGTGGTAGATGTTTGCGGCTGACGTAGACCGCGTATATGTGTCGTTGCTTGAACCGATAGTTGGTCAGAACCGGGAATAGCACGTCTTTGAACATAGGGTCTTCAAGGGCCATGCGCGGCAGTGGGGCAAGGCCGATGCCGGCACACACGGCATGCGTGACCGCGATCGACATCGATTCGAAGCGAAGTACGACTCGCGCCGGCGCTTCGATGTTGCCGTTCGGGCCTGTAAGGGACCACGACTGGCCATTGCCAATCATGACGCAGTCGTGGTTGGCAAGGTCCTCGGGAGATTGCGGAACACCGCAACGCTGCAGATATTCTTTCGAGGCCGCGAACACGAACGACATCGCTCTCAGGGGACGCGCGATCAGCCCTGCCGGAAGCTCATCTGCCGTGGAGCGTAGCGCAAGGTCGTAGCCATCCGCGACGATGTCGACGAACCGGTCTTCGAACGAAATGTTTACGACGACCTCGGGATAGCGTTGCCGATAGGCAGCGAGCAGGTCCACCATCAGCCGAGTCGCGCCCCAGGATGGAGCGGTCACGCGCAGCGTGCCTCGAGGCACACCACTCACGGACCCGGCCGCCACTTCCGCCTCGGTCACTTCTTCAAGAATGACCTTGCAGTGCTCGAAGAACAGCTTGCCGGACTCGGTAAGACTCGAGCTGCGGCTGCTGCGATTGAGCAGGCGAGTTCCCAGATGCTTCTCCAGGTGCATGAGGTGCTTGCTGGTCATTGCGGTGGAAAGATTCAACCGTTCGGCAGCTCCCACAAAACTGCCTGACTCGACGACCTGTCGAAATACCTTCATGCTAAGCAGGGTGTCCATCGTCGACATAGTCTACTCCAATGTTGGAATGTTCCACTCAGCGGGGAAGGTTCGGCCGGCGGCTCGCTGACGGCGGTGAGGCGTTCAACGCGAGGCGAAGGGCCTGACGAACTCGTCGTCGGCAGGACACGGAACTTTTTGTGTCTCATCCCCAGTACCTGCTGTTCCGCGATCGTCATCGGTGCGCCGGAACGTCCTCCAGAGCCGTCCCGCTTGTGCGCATTCGTAGGCGTAGCGCAACAGCGGCCGCGTCAATCGCGTTGTTCGTGCCGTTTCTCCCAGCTGTCCATCGATGATCACGTACACGGCTGTACGATGTGTCCCGGCGAGTGTCTCGGGCGGAGTTTCCGCGAACGCCGGAGGCACGAAGAACGGCATCGTGGCGACGCCGTCGACGTGCGCCTCGTCATGGGTCGCTCCATCCTCGCGAACCCGAATCATGACCGGAGGGAACACGCCCGGTATGCTGGCGGACGCCACCAAAACATTGCGAAACAGTGTTCTTGCATCGGGGCCGCCATTTCTGGCGATTGCGCCGAGGTCCCATATGACCGGTTCTCCCGTCGCCACATCCGTCGTGCCCACCAGCAGTAGGCGGCCCTTATCGGCCTCGCGTGCGACGGCACGAATCATTTCGTCGCTGACGTATGCGTCAACGAGCTGCCTCAACGGCGCGCCGCGATACAGGCTAGACCCGAAGATTGCACCTAGCCCTCGTGGTTGCAGGAAGTCTTGTCCGGGTCCGTTGTTGAATGCTTCGAGCAGGCGCGCGTCCCAAGTGGGTCCGAGAAACGCGTAAGGAGCGATCAGCGCGCCGATGCTGACGCCCGTCACGACCTCGAAGTCCGGTCGCGAGCCCGAGCGCGTGAGGCCAGCTACGGCGCCCGCGCCGGCGCCGCAAGAGAGCGCGAGGATGTTGAGAGGGACCCCCGGTTGCAGTGCGTGAAGCCGCTGAGCCACAAACGTGGAGGATAACTGCGAAAATCGATGACCCGTATCGAGGGTGCGGATCGTCAGTGGCAAGTTCGCCGGCGATTGCCCATGAATAGCTGAGCTCGATTCGCTGACGGCGAGGCCGGCGCATCCTTGAAGGGCAAACAGGCACAAGAAACCGACGAGCAGGATCGCGGAGGGAAGTCGACGTTGCCAGGAGCTACCCCGCCCGTCACGGGCAGCGCGCGGGCCGAATGCGCGCCTGAGGCGACCGTATAACTGCTGCGGGGTGTATTCGTCGTCCTCCGCGACGGCGCTTAATCCGCAGACGATCTCGATGATGAGCATAATGCTACGCCCGACACCCTCTCTTGAGGTCGGGTCGCAATCCGATTGCACGAGAGAAAAAGAGACGGTAACGGGGTGCTAGTGATCATGGGAGGACTGTATTCACCCACCCCTCACCGAACAATCCCCGTTACGGAGATGGTACGTTTCCTGATTATTAATAACGTGCGGCAGGCATTGGCCTAGGCGGAGGCTGGCCCGCGTGGACGAAGAAGATCGCCCATACCCACGCGATGGAGCATCTCGTCTCGCACGCGATCTATGACGGCGAAGGCCACCTCGGCGCCGTCTTTGGAGGGGTCGTAATGCACACGGAATGGCCGCTTGCCGAAGGGCGCATTGACGACTTCCACGATCGCTCGTGCTACGCCACTCGCGTCTGCGTCGTCGGGGACGATTCTGCCAAACGCCTCCTGGATCTTGTCACCATAACCGGCATACGGGCCCGCTTCGTATGCTGCGACCCGAGCAAGATCCGCCGGTCTCCCGGAGTGGGCGAAATGGTTGGTGCCCTTGGTGAAGGCGCCGGGCACGATGATTGAGGTTTCGATGCCCCAGAGGGATAGCTCGCGCGCATACTGCACGGCCAGCGCGTCCATACCCGCTTTGGCGGCGAAGTAGGGCGACAGATATGGCGGCGTGCCGCCGGCTGAGCTGCTGCTGGACACCCACACCAGCAGGCCCTGGTGACGCTCGCGCATGTGTGGCAGGACGGCCCGATTCACCCGCTGGGTGCTGAGGACATTGATGTCGTAGAGCTCAGCGAACTGCTCGGGCGTGAACGCCTCGGCCGGACCGAAGACCATGTGACCCGCATTGTGAACGACGGTATCGATATGACCGTCAGCCTTGATGATGGTCTCGATGGCGGCATTGACCGAGCCCTGATTGCCCACGTCCAGCTCGATGGCCCGCAGGTCCGCATTGTGCTGAGCCGAGAAGTCCTTGACCGTCTGCACTTGCGGCGCATTGCGTCCGGCGGTCTCACGCATTGCGGCGTAGACCGTATGACCATCGAGGGCGAGCGCTTCGGCGGTGAGACGGCCGAAGCCACTGGACGCGCCGGTGACTACCATTATTCCTTTCATGATGAATCTCCTAATGTCTTGAGGTGAATATTCGCTCAGATGATTCCGCCGTTGGCACGCAGCACTTGGCCATTGACCCAAGCCGCATCAGGTCCAGCAAGAAAGGCGACAACATTCGCGACGTCACTCGGCTGGCCGAGACGTTCGAGCGGGGGCATCTTCGCCATGCGATCCACGACCTCCTGAGGTTTACCTTTGAGGAAGAGATCGGTGGCGGTGGGGCCTGGAGCCACGGCATTTACCGTGATGTTGCGGCCACGCAGTTCCTTGGCGAGCACACTGGTCAGGGCCTCGACTGCGGCTTTGGTCGCGACATAGACGCCGTAGGACGGCATCAGCAATCCGACGACGCTCGTTGAGAAGTTGATGATGCGTCCGCCGGAGCGCAGCCGCTTCGCTGCTTCGCGCAGCGTGTTGAACGTGCCCTTCAAGTTGACCGCAATATGCCGATCAAAGCTCGCATCATCGGTGTCGGCGATCGGAGCGAGAGTCATGATTCCGGCGTTATTCACCAGCACGTCGATCCCGCCGAATGTCGTCTCCGCGGTATCGAACATCTGCCGCACGGAACCTGCCTCGCTGATGTCCGCCTTCGCTGCCAAGGCCCGGCCACCGGCCTCCTCGATCTTGCGCACGAGCGCCTCGGCCGGGGCGGCGTTCTCGGAATAATTGACGATGACGGTGAAGCCATCGCGCGCCAGACGCTCGGCAATCGCGGACCCAATGCCGCGGGAGGCGCCGGTGACCAGGGCGACTTTCTGAGAGTTCTCGTTCATCTGAATTTCTCCTTTCCGGCCCAATTGCCGGGGTGGAGACAGCATGCAATTAGTCCCGGAGATAATAATCCCTGTTATATTGGCAATACTGTTCTGTACAGACGAACAATAGGGCTCGATGTGGACCGACTGGATGTGATGCGGCTGTACGCCCGAATCGTTGACCGGCGCAGCTTCACCGTGGCTGCGCAAGATCTCGAGATTCCTCGATCGACGGCCACCCAGGTAATCAAGGAGCTCGAGGCTCGGCTCGGGGTCCGGTTGTTGCAGAGAACCACGCGGAGCGTGCGGCCGACGCTGGATGGGGACGCGTACTACCAGCGTTGTATCGCGATTCTGGGGGAAATTGAGGAAGCCGAATCGGCCTTTCGGAACGCGAAACCGCATGGACTGCTCCGAGTCGATGTGCATGGCACGCTGGCCCGGCACTTTGTACTGCCTGGATTACCCGCCTTCCTCGCCGAGTACCCGAATCTTCAGCTGCTGATGAGCGAGGGTGACCGGTTGGTCGATCTCGTGCGCGAGGGCATCGATTGCGTTCTGCGTGTCGGGGATCTGCAGGATGGTGCAATGATTGGGCGGCGCGTCGCCATGCTGACCGAAGTCACTTGCGCCAGTCCCGTGTACCTCGCGCGCCACGGTGTGCCGACAGGACTCGATGATCTTGACGGCCATGTTGCCGTCGCCTTCATGTCCTCCGTCACCGGCGTCGCGCTCCCGCAGGAGTTTGCCGTGGACGGCGGCTTGCGAAAGCTCGTGCTGCCCGCAACTGTGACCGTGGCGGCCGCGGAATCCTACGTGGCGGCCGCTCGATTAGGGCTTGGCCTCATTCAGGTGCCGCAGTATCACGTTGCCGAAGACCTTGCGACCGGCCGACTCGTCGAAGTGCTTCCGCAACATCGGCCCTCGCCGACGCCGGTATCGCTCCTCTATCCTCACCGGCGGCAACTCCCGCTCCGTGTGCGGGTGTTCATTGACTGGCTGGCGCGTGAATTCGCGAAGCACCCGGAAGTCTCCGTCACGGCGGCAGGCGGGGCGCTGATGAGGTAACGCGCCGTCGGCGGCAAGTGGCTGCGCGCGCAAAGATCGCCCGTGCGGATGAAAGATATATGAAAAACGCCTGAATATATCTGCTGTAAAACAAAGCACATAAAACGAATACATGCGCGCTTACGGTGCAGGAGGCGGCCCATGCGATGTCATCAATTCGTGCAACTCACTGATCTTGTTCTATTCACCAACGTTGGCATGACAGGTGCTCAGCGCTAAGCCCGTATCCGTTTTTTTAACACCAATTGGTATTGACTGGTGTGCGGCGAACGGATAGCCGAACAAATTTTGAAAACAATGGGAGGGATGTCGTTCGATGAAACTAATCACCGCCATTATTAAACCGTTCAAGCTCGATGATGTTCGCAAGGCAATCAGCGACGTGGGCGTGCAAGGCGTCACCGTCACCGACGTTCGCGGCTTTGGCCGTCAACGGGGGCACACGGAAATTTACCGGGGTGCCGAGTATGCCGTCGAGTTCGTCCCCAAGATAAAAATTGAAATCGCCGTGGTGGATACGCTGGCCGACCAGGTCATCGAAGCAATCACCAACTCGGCCAAGACCGGCAAGGTCGGTGATGGAAAGATTTTTGTCTTCGATCTGGCGCACGTCATAAGAATTCGTACAAACGAGCGGGACGCTCAGGCAATTTAAAAAGGGGTTCGCATTGATGACTACACTGTTACGACGATTGGTCTTTATCGGGCTATTGACGCTCTCCATCCCCGCCGTATGGGCCGAAGACACGCCCGCCACCACACCATCCGCCGCACAAGCTTCAGCACCTGCGGCCGATTCTACGGCGCCCGCTGCGGCAGATGCCGCGACGGCACCCGCCGCACCGACCGAACCGCAACTCATCGGCACGGACAAGATCAACTCCGGAGACACCGCCTGGATGCTGACCTCCACGGCTTTGGTGTTGATGATGACCATCCCGGGACTCGCCCTCTTCTATGGCGGAATGGTCCGCAAGAAGAACGTACTGGCGACGCTGATGCAAAGCTTCGCGGTCACGTGCGTGGTGACGATTTTATGGTGGTTGATCGGCTACTCGTGGGCATTTACGCCGGGCAGCGCATACCTCGGTGGCGCAACACGCGCGCTTTTGAACGGCATGACAATCATGAAGGATGCGAACAAGATCACGGTGTCGCACCTGGCGCTCACCATTCCCGAAACGGTGTATGCCATGTTCCAGCTGACCTTTGCGATCATCACGCCGGCGTTGATCGCGGGCGCGTTTGCCGATCGCATGAAGTTCTCGGCGATGCTCGTCTTCATGTCAGTCTGGTCGCTGGTCGTGTATTGCCCGATCGCTCACTGGGTCTGGGAACCGTCGGGCTGGCTTGCGGTCAAGGGCGTTCTTGACTACGCCGGCGGCACCGTGGTGCACATCAATGCAGGCATCGCCGGGCTGGCGAGCTGCTTGGTGCTCGGCAAGCGCGTGGGATACGGCAGGGAAGCCATGCCGCCCCATAACTTGACGTTGACGCTGATCGGCGCGTCCCTGCTCTGGGTGGGCTGGTTCGGCTTCAATGCGGGTTCCGCGGGCGCTGCGGATGGCCGTGCAGGAATGGCAATGGCCGTGACCCAAATCGCCACGGCTGCCGCCGCATTGAGTTGGATGTTCGCTGAATGGGTCGTCAAAGGTAAACCCAGCGTCTTAGGGATCGCTTCGGGCGCCGTCGCAGGGCTGGTGGCGATTACGCCGGCATCCGGCTTTGTCGGCCCTACGCCCGCCGTGATCATCGGCATCGTCGCCGGCGTCGTTTGCTTCTTGGCGGCGACCTCGCTGAAGAGCGCCTTGGGATATGACGACTCGCTCGACGCGTTCGGCGTGCATTGTATCGGCGGCATCATCGGCGCCTTGCTCACCGGCGTCTTCGCGAGCAAGGAAATCAGCGGTGCTGATGGCTCGGTGATCATCCAGCTGTGGGGCGTGGGAACCACGTTGATTTACGGCTTTGTGATGAGCTTTCTCATTTTGAAAGTCATCGACATGACTATTGGCTTACGCGTCACCGAGGAGCAGGAACGCGAAGGCCTAGACCTTTCTCTCCACGGCGAACGAGTGGAGTAACTCCTCGATGACATAGGTCCGATCCGGTGGCGGCAGCGCCACCGGACAGGAGCCCTTTGCCTGCGATTTCCGTATCCACAACATTAGAAATTCATGAGGGATGTAGATATGAACGAGCGCGGAAAGCAACTGATCATTCCAGTACTGCTACTGGGGTTTACAACGTGCGGTTCGGCGATGTCGGCGGATGAGCCCGCTGCGCCTGCGGCGGCCGAACCTGCCAAGCCGGCCCCGGGTACCCTGGCCGGAGTACTCGATGCCTCCGGCATCACCGCAACCGGGTATGCCGCGGCGTCTTATTACCATTCGAACGGCTACAGCACCTATCATCAGTTCGACAACAAGCATGACAGTTTCCAGCTCGATCAAGCCGCGCTGACGATCGCCTTTCAGCCTAAGGAAGGCTTCGGCGCGCTGGTGGATGTCGCCGCCGGCGAAGACATGAAGATTCTCAACGCCGCGGAGGGCAGTAATCCCAACACCTTCGATGTCGTGCAGGGATTCGTCCAATATGCCACGGGGCCGCTGACGGTCATCGCCGGCAAATATGTCACGCTCGCCGGTGCGGAAGTGATTGCTCCCACCGGCAATACCAATTTCTCGCGGTCCTTGCTGTTCTTCGCGGAGCCTTTGACTCACACGGGTATTCGCGCGACCTATGCCGCGAGCGATACGCTGAGCGTCGTCGCCGGTGCCAACAACGGATGGAACTACTCGTCCCTATCGACATCCGGTTCCAAGACCGCCGAGTTGGGCGTTGCATGGACGCCGAGCAAGGCGTTCTCGCTGACGGCTCAGGCCTATGTCGGCAAGGACCCCACCTTTGATGCGCAGCGGACCTTGGTCGACGCGGTTGCTACCTACAGCGCAACCGATGCGTTGACCCTCATTCTGAGCTTCGACTGGGGCAAGCAGAAGCAACATGTGGCCGGCGATCCTGACCTGAATTGGAATGGAGCCGCCTTCTACACGAACTATGCATTGAACGATCAGTGGCGGGTGTCCCTGCGACTCGAGTACCTGGACGACAAGGAAGGATTCGTTTCCGGCATTGTGGGTACGGCACAGAAGTTGAAGGAAGGCACGGTGACGTTCGGCTATGCTCCGGTGAAGAGTTTCGAGCTGCGCATGGAAGCCCGCTACGACAAGTCGGACAAAAGCACGTTCGTGAGGACGATCACCAACGACACGAGTATCAACCCATTCGCAAATAGCCAGACGGGTGTTGCCCTACAGGGCGTGTACAAGTTTTGAGCGAGGCGCAATGAGCTGGAACTTCGAACATGATCGACGTAGGCCCGGCCCTAGGCCGGATCAAATAGCAACCACCCTGCGAGGACGCATATGACCCCCTCTGATGTTCTGAAATTAATCAAAGAAAAGGAGGCGGCATTCGCCGATCTGCGCTTTACCGACACGATTGGTAAGGAGCAACACGTCACCGTTCCGACCCGTTTGGTGGACGAGGGCTTTTTCAAGGACGGCAAGATGTTCGACGGGTCGTCGATCGCCGGTTGGAAGGGTATCAACGAGTCCGACATGATTTTGATGCCGGACCCCGCC
>DASYFQ010000013.1:0-6486 GCA_036498345.1 Steroidobacteraceae bacterium | reverse complement strand
TGCGCGCGTTCAATTTGCTCACTCGGCCGCGTTTTGCATTCGGCACGCTGTGCATTTTCCTCTACGTGGGCGGTGAAGTGGCGATCGGCTCATTGATCGTCAGCTATCTCATGCAGCCGAGCGTGCTCGGCCTCGCCGCGGACGCGGCCGGGAAGCACGTATCCTTTTATTGGGGCGGCGCCATGGTGGGGCGGTTCATCGGTGCCTGGCTGCTGCGGCTATTCGCGCCGGGTAAAGTACTGGCCTGCGCGGCGGCGACCGTAATCCTGCTGCTGACGATCTCGGCGAACACCGTCGGCAATATCTCCGGTTGGTCACTGCTCGCCATCGGACTATTCAATTCCATCATGTTTCCCACGATTTTCAGTCTGGCCAGCGAGGGCCTCGGCAAGCGCGCCGCGGAGGGCTCCGGGGTCATCTGCATGGCCATCGTCGGCGGCGCCATCGTGCCGCTCGTGACCGGCAACGCGGCGGACCTGTGGGGCTTGAAGCGCGCCCTCATCGTGCCAGCCGTCTGCTACATGACCATTCTCAGCTTCGGCTGGTTTGCGCGCCGGCCGCTCGCCGGCGGCATCGGTGTTTGACCTACAGAAGGGAAGTCCGGAGGCGGCTAGAATCGCTCTCGTTTCACTTTGGGGGTCCCCATGGCCAATATTCCTCTCAAGGGCAGCGAACGCGCATTACTACCCGGCGCCCGCGCGCTGAAACCTACCGATCCGACCGAGCGCATTGAAGTGACCATACTCGTGCGGCGGCGCGCCCGGCAGGATCTTGCGACCAGAGTGGCCGCCATGGCGTCCGGGCGCGCGCCCGGTCCCTGCTTGAGCCGGGATGAATTTGCCAAACGGCATGGCGCCGATGCCGGGGATATCGCTGCCGTACGCGCCTTCGCGGCCGCGCATGGCCTCGCCGTGGAGCAGGAACATGTGGCTCGCCGCACCGTGGTGTTGTCCGGAACCGTGGCGCAATTCAACGCCGCCTTCGGCGTTCAATTGCAGCAAATGTCTCATGCCAACGGCAGTTACCGCGGCCGCACGGGTCCCATTCTGCTGCCCGCCGATTTGGCTGACGTCGTCGAGGCCGTTTTAGGGTTGGACAGCCGCCCGCAAGCATCACCGCATTGTCGGGTTCGGCGTCCGGCGGCGAGCGGAACGGCGTATACGCCGATCCAGGTGGCATCGGCCTATGAATATCCGAGCGGTACGGGCCAGGGCCAGTGCGTAGCCCTCATTGAATTGGGCGGCGGATTTCGGTTGACGGATCTGGACACCTATTTCAAGGGCCTGGGTGTCTCAACGCCTTCGGTCGTGGCCGTGTCGGTGGACCATGCGACGAATAGCCCGACGAGCGATGCAAACGGGCCGGACGGCGAAGTCATGCTCGACGTCGAGGTGGTAGGGGCCATCGCGCCCGGGGCGAATATCGTGGTGTATTTCGGCCCCAACACCGATGCCGGCTTTCTGGACGCAATCACCACGGCGATTCACGATACCACGCACAAGCCCTCGGTGATCTCCATCAGCTGGGGAGGTCCCGAGTCATCCTGGACGGCACAGGCGATGACGGCCATGGACGACGCATTCCAGGCGGCCGCCGCGATGGGCATCACGGTGTGCGTTGCCTCGGGCGACAACGGGTCGAGCGACGGCGTTGCTGACGGCAGCGATCATGTGGATTTTCCCGCCTCGAGCCCCTTTGCGCTGGCATGCGGCGGTACCAGTCTCGTGGCGAGCGGCAGCAGCATCAGCAGTGAAGTGGTGTGGAATAACGGCGCCAACAATGGAGCCAGCGGCGGCGGCATCAGTAATTTCTTTGCCTTGCCCACCTGGCAGACGGGCCTGAAGGCGGTCAACAATCAGGGCCAGTCGACCGCGCTGTCGAAGCGGGGCGTACCGGATGTGGCCGGAAATGCCGATCCGCAAACGGGCTACGATGTGCGGATCGACGGTACGAATACCGTGATCGGCGGCACCAGCGCGGTTGCGCCTCTGTGGGCGGCGCTCATCGCCCGCATCAATCAAGTGTCGGGCAAACCCGCGGGCTACCTCAATCCGAGTCTGTATCGGAACCCGCAAGCGCTGCGCGACATCACTCGCGGCAACAATGGCGACTTCGACGCGGCCGCCGGGTGGGACGCATGCACCGGCCTCGGCAGTCCGAACGGCGCTGCGTTGGCCGGCGTCATTTGAGCAGCGTCGAGGTTTACCTCAGATGAAATGAACCGGCGCCGAACAGGCCGAGCAGCCCGGTGAGAATCAGATAGATGGCGACGATGTAGTTGAGCAGCCGCGGCATGATCAGAATGAGGATGCCGGCAACCAGCGCAACGAGGGGCGCGAGCGTGAGGTTCATATACATCGGGAACTCCTGCGGCGAAACGGCGCCACTTCCGGAATTTATTGAAACAATTTCACCGCGTTCTCGAGCGTTTTCATGACGCCCCACACGAGAGGAGCGCCGACCGCAATCCACAGGATGACGAGGCGTACTTTCATGGCTGTGTGTTCCCGCGATAGTAATACTTCTCATCGACCGCGCGCATCGCGAAATTGCACAAGAATCCGATCAGCAGCAGGCCGCACATGATGTACATGGTGACCGAATACGCCTGCGCTTTGGGTACGCCCTGGTCGATCTGGTATTGCCGTATGTAATTCACCAGCACCGGGCCCAGCACCCCCGCGGCCGACCAGGCGGTCAACAGCCGGCCGTGAATGGCGCCGACTTGATAGGTGCCGAATATGTCGCGCAAGTAAGCCGGGATGGTGGCGAATCCGCCGCCATACATGGACAGAATGATGCAGAAGGCCGCGACGAATAGCGGGATGGAGCCCAGATGCCCGATGGTCGGCACCGTCGAGTACAACACGATGCCGAGCAGAAAGAACACCATATAGGTGTTGCGCCGGCCGATGTAGTCCGAGGCGGTGGCCCAGATGAATCGGCCGCCCATGTTGAACAGACTCAGCAGCCCGACGAAGCCCGCCGCCGCCGCCGGCGTTACACGGCCGGTGAAGATTTCCTGGATCATCGGCGAGGCCTGACCGAGCACGCCGATACCGGCGCTGACGTTCATGCAGAGTACCACCCAGAGCAGCCAGAATTGCGGCGTGCGCCAGGCCGTGTCGACGGCCACGTTGGCGCTCGTCACCAGCTTCTTGGGGTGCGCGGGTGCGCTCCAGCCCGCGGGCTTCCAATCGGCCGCCGGCACGCGGACCGCGTAAACGCCGATCATCATGAACATGAAGTAAATGACGCCCATGGTCACGAAGGTTTCGAGCACGCCGTTCGATATCGGCGTCTTGAAATGCACCATCAGCAGCACCGACAGGGGCGCGGCAATGAGAGCGCCGCCGCCGAAACCCATGATGGCCATGCCCGTGGCCATGCCGGGGCGATCCGGGAACCACTTGATCAGCGTCGAGACGGGCGAAATGTAGCCGATGCCGAGTCCACAGCCTCCGAGTACGCCATAGCCCAAGTAGAGCAGCCAAAGCTGGTGCAGGTGAATTCCGAATGCCGACACGATGAAACCGCCGCCGAAACACAGCGCGGCGATGAACATGGACTGGCGCGGACCGACCCTTTCCACCCAGCGTCCGAACACGGCGGCCGACGAGCCCAGAACGACGATCGCAATGGAAAAGATCCAACCCACCTGTTTCAGATCCCAATCGCCGGGTGCGGAATGACTGTGTCCGATCAGCCGGGTGAGCGGCACGTTGAAAGTCGAGAAGGCGTAGACCTGGCCGATCGACAGATGCACCGCCAGGGCCGCGGGGGGCACCAGGAATCGATTGAATCCGGGGGCTGCGACGGTACTCTGACGATTCAAGAACGACGGTGTCATAGAGGGCCCTGTCGGTTATTCATTCGTATGGGCAGCTACCGCCTTCAATATGCCCCGTGCGTTCGAACTTGTCACTATGGGACCCGCCGTGGAGTGGCCATAAGTCGGCTGTCCCGCCTGCGAATCCGGTCACAATCCGGCGCACGACGCAGGCCCCGCCGTGTGCGACGTGATCGCGCCATTGCGGTTGAAAGCCAAAAGCGTGACCTCTGGTATCGAACGGCCGTCAAGAAACGCGTATTTTCGCGTCCCACATGTGCAAGTCCAGCCATTCGGGCCGACGCGCTTCCAAAGGGGCGGGATGGGCGTGCGCCATGCTGGCGCTTGCCTGGTCAATGGCTGCGTCGCCGTCGTTCGCCATCTGTCTGGTCAGCAAAGATCCGGCGATCCGCGAGCTGCAGATTTTGGTCGAGAAGGATGCCGCCCAGGCGGTGAAACAAGCGGGCAGCCGTTTGCAGTCGCTGGAGCAGGCGGTGCGGCCCGATGCGCAACTTCTGGCAGCTCTCTACGCCGTGCAGGGGCAGGCCTACACCAATCTCGAGCTCGATGACGATGCGAGGAACGCGGCATCGAAGGGACTTCGATTCGCCACTGGGGCAAGCGATCCGGTACACCTCGATCTGCTGTCGACATATGCCGAGAACGTCTACGAGGCGGCGGCGATGGATGCCGCACTCAAAACCATCGATGAGGCGCGAGCCTCCCAAGTCCCGGGATCCCTTGCCGACACGTGTCTGCAAATCACCCGCGGCGTGTTGCAACGCCGGCAGGATCGGCCTGATCTCGCGATCGCGAGTCTCACCCAGGCGTACCACGCGAGCACGGCGCCCGAATTCGCCGAGGCAAGGATCAATTCCGCCGCGGAGTTATCCACGGTGATGAGCAGCCTGGGGGACTATGCTCAGGCGCTGGCGCTGAATCAGGAAGTGATCGACTGGGATACCGAGCACGGCGCGACGCTCAATCTGTCCGTCAACCGGTTCTTGCGCGGAAAGATTTTGAATGTGATGGGAAAGTACGCCGCCGCGATCGGAGAATTCGGGGAAGCTCGCCGGCTGAGTGTTCAGCTGAACGATACTCAGGGCGTGGCATTCGCCGACCTGCACGAATGCACTGCACGGATCGAACTCGGTCAAATCCAGCGCGCCGCGTCGGAGTGCAGCCAAGCATTGCGCGCCTTCAGGGCGGCGCACTCCGCCGACCAAGTAAAGGTTACTCTGGCGCTGATTGCCCGCATCGATCTGGCCGATGGTCACGCCGATAAGGCGCTCACCACCTTGAACGAGGTGCTCGATCAGGGAGGAGCGGATCTGCTGCCGGGCCGAGTGGCCTCTATCTATCAATGGCGCGCACGCGCCAACGCCGCCTTGCACAATTACCGCGACGCCTACGCCGATCTGACCGAGTACGTGCAGCGTTACGAGTCGGTCAATGATGCCGAGCGGTCCAAGGCGGCGGCGGCACTGCGGGCCCGGTTCGAGACGGATCGAGAAATTGAACGCAATGCCCTCTTGAAGCGCGAGTTGGAAGCTGCGCGCGAGCAGTCGCAGCGCCAAGCGCGCGAACTGCGCTGGAACGCGATCGTGGTCACATTGGGCGTGCTGGTGATCGCGCTGCTCATTTATTTTCTGATCGCCAATCGCCGCTATCGGCAGCAACTCGTGAAATTGGCGAGCCAGGATAGCCTGACCGGCCTTCCCAATCGGCGGCGCACCGCGGAACTCGCGGCGGCGGCGCTCGCCAATGCGGCCGCCACGGAAAGTCCGCTGACGATCGCCATCATCGATATGGACCATTTCAAGATCATCAACGATCGTTGCGGTCACGCGACGGGAGACCTCGTGTTGAAGGAATTCGCCCGCGTCGGGCGCGAAGCGCTGCGCAATTCGGATGTCCTGGGCCGATGGGGCGGTGAGGAATTTCTATTGGTCATGCCGGGCGCGACACTGGAGATCGCACAGGCGAGTCTCGAACGAATGCGGACCCTGGTGTTCGGGATTCGCTTACCCACATCGGGTGCGGGGCTGCGCGTCAGCCTGAGCGCGGGCCTCGCGACCAGCGGACGGTCGCTCGATGAAATGATCGCGCGTGCCGACGCGGCTTTGTACGTCGCCAAGAACGAGGGCCGGGACCTCGTGCGCGTGGCGGATGAGAGCTTTCTCAGCACCACCGCCATACGGCGCGTGATCCGTCAGTAATACACTACATAAAGAAACACGCGTGATTGGCGGCGAGGAGAGTCGACTGTCAGAATGCTAAGCTTATGATTATTAACGGATCAGGGTGAGGAAACACAGGCGCACGCCAGTGCGGTCCTCCATCAAAATTTGTGCTACTTTGATTCTATGGACAAAAGGATCACCCGTTATAAAAGCCTGGACGCGATGAAGGCGGATGAATATCGGGCTTGGCAACGCCTCCCGGGAAGTGAGCGGATTCGCGCTGTGATGGATCTCAATCTCGAGCTTTCCGCAATAAAGGGGCAAGTGGCGGATGCACCCAGACTTCAAAGAACTCTTATCTGCTTTCAACGCCGGACAGGTTAGATATCTGGTTGTCGGTGGGTATGCGGTTTCCTTTCATGCGCAGCCGCGTGCGACCAAAGACCTGGACATCTTGATCAGCGCGGACGCTGA
>DASYFQ010000012.1:0-29094 GCA_036498345.1 Steroidobacteraceae bacterium | reverse complement strand
CCCAGCCCGGAGCGCCCTCCGTGGCCGGCGGTGCTCGCCTGGGCGAATAAATCGAATATCCGCGGCAGCATCGCTTCCGATATCCCCTCGCCCGAGTCGATGACTCTCAATACGAGCTCCGAGGAGTTCGCGTCGCTTCCTCGGTTCATCGCGGCGTCGATCACGATTCGGCCGCCGGGCGGGGTGTACTTCGTCGCGTTCTGCACGAGGTTTGCAATCACTTGAACGAGCCGCGTCGGATCGACGTGGAGCATCCATTGCGGCTCCGGCAAGTTGACCGACAGCTCGAGCTTCCCGGCGGTGATCGCGTCGCGATTCGATTCGATCGCGCTGCCGATGATGCTCGACAGCATCGTGGGCTGGCATTGCAACTGGAGCTTGCCCGAGGTAATTCGGGATACCTCGAGCAAATCATCGATCATTCTGACCATGTGCCCGAGCTGCCGCTCCATCATCGGCTGAACCGTGTCGATGATGTCGGTGCGCTCGCGCGCCTTCTTCAGCAACTCGACGCCCGTGCGGATCGGAACCAGCGGGTTGCGGAGCTCATGCGCCAGCATGGCGATGAACTCATCCTTGCGCCGGTCGGCGTCGCGCAGTTGCTGCTCGCTGCGGCGAAGCGCGGCGTCCGCCCGCCTTTGGTCCGTGATATCCCGCACCACCGACACCGAGCCGATGATTTTCCCGGTGCCGTCCCGAACGGGCGCGGAACTCACCTGGCGATGGCGCAGCTCACCCGTGCGCGGAATGGACACGAGCTGTTCCTCGTCCCGGATGATTTCGCCGGCTAAGGATCGCAACGGGGGAGATTCCTCGGGGGGTCTCGGCGTCCCGTCGGGGCGCAGTATCACGAGACTGGCCGCGAGCTTGTCGACCTCCAGGCCCTCCAAAGTCTCGGCGCCGAACTCCCGATGCGCCGCCGGATTGGCATAGGTGTAGCGCTTCTGGACATCGGTGAAATACACTTCCTCGTTCATGCTGTTGAGTACGGCGGACAGCCATTCCTTCTCCGCCCGGTCGGCATCGGAGAGCCGACGCGTCTCCCTCTCGGCGCGGATACGCGCGGAAATGTCCACTCCCGAACGTACGAGCGCGTCCTTACCCATGGGAAAGAGGCACATCAGGTAGTCCGCGTCGCCGAATTTCATCTCATACCGGTGAGGCGAGCGGTCAGCGAGCACGCGGCAGCACAGGGGCATGAGAATTTTGGCGCGCTCGGGCTCCGCTTCGCGCAGCCGCATATTGAGCAATGCTTCGCGCGAATGACCCAATAGATTGATCGCAATTGCATTGGCGTCCACATACTGCCAATCGACGATATCTCCCGATTCATCGCGGACGGCTTCCAAGACGACGGTGAGGGCCGTCGGATGCTCGAAGATGGCCCGATACCGCTGCTCGCTTTCACGCAATCGCGCCTGACTGACGGCGAGCGTCTTGCTGCGCTCCTCCTCGAGCCGCGCGCGAGTTTTCTCGAGATCGCGATTGAGCAGTTCCAGTTCGGCGCGCCGTCGATACAGCTCGACGAGAAGAGCGACCTTGCTGCGCAGAATTTCAGGAACGATGGGAACGGAAATGTAGTCGATCGCACCGACTTCGTAGCCTCGCAGACTATCCAGTTGCGTGACGTGCACGCCGGTGACGAAGATGATCGGGGTGCGCTCGAATCGAGGATGCTCGCGTATCAGGCGCGCCGTCTCCAAGCCATCCATGCCGGGCATGCTGACGTCGAGGAGTATGAGGGCGAAGCGGTCGCGTAGCAGCCGGTCGAGCGCTTCCTCTCCCGAGAGCGCACGCACGCAATCGACACCGACACCCTCCAGAATCGTTTCGTATGTGAGCAGCCGCGCCGGCTGGTCATCCACCAAGAGCACACGCGGCCGTGGGATCTCTGCGGACGGCACCGACAAGCTGCCTCGAGTCGGTTCCGCGTCGATTTGCGTCATGTGGCCGCTTCTCCCCCCTCGATCTTGCGCGCCGAGCATCGCTCGATGCCGGCGCGTCCTTTGTCTGTCACCGCAATCGTTTGCGTACCCGATGGATTCTGGCAGGAGCCGCGTCCACAAGGAAGTGGTCGGCGCGATTATGGTAATACTTCAAAGTTGACAATCTACCGTTTCGCCGCTGTAATGCCGACGCGCCGATTTGATATTCAGCTTGCGGGCGCGAAATAAATGCGGCTAAAGTGGATGCGGCGGACCTGCTGCAGCTTGGCTGGGCGGGTTTTTTTATGCCCCCTGGTCCTGCGTGGTCTTCCGCCGGCTTTTGCTGCGGAGAGAAGATTCATGCAGCAAAACATCGTCGTTCTGAAATTCGGCAGCTCCGTACTGCGCGGGGCAGCCGACCTGCCCGCCGCGGTTCACGAAATTTACCGCTGGTACCGCGATGGCGCGCGGATACTCGCCGTGGTTTCGGCCATCGGTGATACCACCGAGCAATTGCTCACGCAGGCCCGCCGGCTGTCGCCGATTCCCGATCCTTTCGCCGCAGCCCAACTGCTCGCCACCGGCGAACGAACCTCGGCTGCGCTCCTCGGCGTCGCGCTCGACCGGGCCGGTGTACCGGCGCGCGTCGTTGATCCGCGGGATATCGGCCTGAAGGTTTCGGGTACCCCGCTCGACAGCGAGCCGGATAGCGTTGATTCTCAGCGACTCCTCTCGCTGCTGCATCAGTATCCGGTTCTCGTCCTGCCGGGATTCTTCGGTCACACGCAAGACGGATCCTTGCACTTGCTCGGCCGAGGCGGATCCGATCTCAGTGCGGTTTTCCTGTCGAATGCACTGCGCGCGCAGCGCTGCCGTCTATTGAAGGATGTGGACGGCGTCTATGAATCCGATCCGGCGGTGCCAGGCTCGCGGCCACAGCGTTTCGCGGCGCTCGCGTATCCGGACGCATTGCGCATCGCCGGTCCGCTGATCCAACCCAAGGCCGTGAGCTATCTTGCCTCGAGTGGTACCGCCGCCGAGGTAGCCGCGCTCGCCCGGGCACATGAATCCATCGTGCATTCCGGATCGACCCTCCGAGCGGACAGGCTCCCCGAGAATCCCCCGAGCCGAGTGCTGCTTCTCGGCCTCGGCACGGTAGGCTTCGGCGTCTATCAGCGCCTTCTGGCCATGCCGCTGTCGTTCGCCCCGTTGGGAGCGCTGGTACGCGATCGCGCGAAGCACGAACGAGCGAATGTGCCCGGCGAGCTGCTGCACACCACCGAAGAAGCCGTGCTTTCATTGAACCCCGACATCGTCGTTGACGCCCTCCCCGGATGCCCCGTGTCGTCGCGCCTCGTGGCCCATTTCCTGCATCGCGGCATCGATGTCGTGTCCGCCAACAAGGCTCTGATCGCAGACCAGCCTGCGGTACCCGCCGCAGCACAGAATGGCGGCGGTGCCCTGCTCCGGTTCTCCGCCTCGGTCGGAGGAAGCGCCCCGATGATCGAGGCGGTTCGTGCCGCCGCGGGCCGCGGTCCGCTCGTCGCGCTGTCCGGCGTATTGAACGGCACCTGCAATTTCATGCTGGAACTCTGCTCGCAGGGCGCGTCATTCGCGCAGGCGCTCGCGGAGGCGCAGGCGCTGGGGTTCGCCGAAGCCGATCCCAGCGAGGACCTGTCGGGCCGTGACGCGGAGCGCAAGCTGCGCATCCTCGCCGAGCTCGCCTTCGGCAAGCCTCTCCTCGCCGTCAAGGCAGAGCCTTTGACCGCCGATGTCGCGGCGGCAGCGGGTGAGGCGGCGCGCCGCGGCTTGTCTCTTCGCCAAGTGTCGCGCGCACACCGCCATCACGACGAGTGGATCGGTCGGGTCTCATTCGAAGCGATTGCCGGCGAACATCCCCTGGCGATCGCGAGCCGCGAATGGAATGCGTTGCATTTGACCCAGGGTGACGGTCGATCCGTGACGGTCGCCGGCCGGGGCGCCGGCCGATGGCCGACCACCGAAGCAGTCGTGGCGGATTTGCTGGAGGCACATCGAGAGCGAGGGCGCGACGCCCGCCGGTCGAGTGCCGCCGACAGATCGGCGATTGGCCTCGACGCCATGCCTCACCGTGTCTTGGCCGTTCGAGGCCTGAGGTAGCTCCATGGACCCAGCCGATCCCGCTGCCGACACGGCATTCTCGGACGACGATATACGCGCGTGCGTGCGCGTGCTGCGCGCAATCGAGGCTGATCGCTCGCACCTCACCCGCCTCACGCAGGACCAGCGCCGCGAACTGCTGACGTTCGCCGGCCTCGTCGCAAAGCCCGAGCGGCACGCCCTGGTGAAGATGGCGAAGGCGTTTCGCCGCGCCGAGCGCGAGGCCGCGAAGGAGCACGACCGCCGGGTGCTCGCGACCGCGGGGCTGCGCATCCAGCGCCGCTCCGCAGTGTATGCACCGCTCCGGCTCGAGCCGCCAAAGCCCGAAGGCCCCGACGATCGCCCCGAGCTGCACTGGGACCGCGCCTGCTACGTCTGCAAGGAACCGTTTGCGAAGGTGCATCGCTACTACGACTCCATGTGCGATGCGTGCGGCGACTTCAATTGGGCCAAGCGCGGGCAGACGGCAGATCTCAACGGCCACTATGCGCTGGTCACCGGCGCGCGGGTCAAGATCGGCTTTCAGGCATCCCTCAAATTGCTGCGGGCCGGTGCGCACGTCGTCGTCACCACGCGCTTTCCCGTCGACGCAGCCGACCGGTATTCGAAGGAAGCGGATTTTCCGCTCTTTCGCGAGCGCCTGCAGATCCACGGTCTCGATCTGCGGCATACGCCGAGCGTCGAGCTGTTCACGCGGTTCCTCCTCGAGCGGCTGCCACGGCTCGACTACCTGCTCAATAACGCGTGCCAGACCGTGCGTCGGCCGGCGGGTTTCTTTCAGCACCTCCTTGCCAGGGAAAGCGAATCGCTCGATGCGCTTCCTGCGGCTTGGCGGGGCCCGCTCGCGAGCCATTGCGAGTTGCGGCGCACGCTGGAGAGATCGCCGGCGCACGGTAACGGTACGCCGGCGGTGGCGGCGACGGCGCGGCGGCACGGTGAGGGGCTCCTGGACAGCGCGGCGCTCTCGCAGCGGCGCTATCTGGATGAAGACTTTCGCAATGGCGAGGCGCTGTTTCCCGCGGATCGTTACGATGAGGACCGTCAGCAGGTTGATCTGCGCGAGGTCAATAGCTGGCGGCTGCGCATGCATGAGGTCGAGACGCCCGAGCTCCTCGAGGTACAGCTCGTCAACGCCATTGCGCCCTACATTCTCAATGCACGGCTGAAGCCGCTCATGCTGCGCACACCCGAGCGTCATAAGCATGTCGTCAACGTCAGCGCCATGGAGGGGCAGTTCTACCGCACCACCAAGACCGACAAGCACCCCCATACCAACATGGCAAAAGCGGCGCTCAACATGATGACGCGGACGAGCGCGCCCGATTTCGTGCGGGACGGCATTCACATGAACGCCGTCGACACCGGGTGGGTGACCGACGAGGACCCCGCCGCCCACGCAGCCCGCAAGGCCGAGCTCGGCTTCTCGCCGCCTCTCGACATCATCGACGGCGCCGCGCGCATCGTCGACCCGATCTTCGTCGGGCGGCTCACGGGCACGCACGTGTGGGGCCAGTTCTTGAAGGACTACAAGCCGGCGCCCTGGTAGTTCACCGCCGTGCTGAAATAAAGCCGCTGCGTGGTCGGTCTACTAGCCAGCAACCAATTCTTTTGGCTTTCAAAGGGGACCCCACGATGCTCACCACTCACTCGATACGCCCTGCCCTCATGGGAATGGCTTGTGTCTTCGCGTTCAGTTACTCGGTCGCTGCCCTCGCGGACGACATGGTGTCATTCGCAACGGGGGGCTACGCGCGCGGCCTGCAGAGCGAGAAATTGATGCACAAGATCGATGCGGACGGCGACGGCACGATTTCGAAGGATGAATGGATCGCCTATCAGGAAAAGGTTTTTGCCATGCTGGATAAGAACAAGACCGGGATTCTCGACGCGAAGGCATTCATCGATCCCAGCGGGGGCGAACTCGTGACCTTCGCGACCGGCGGCTACGCGCGCGGCCTTCGGACCAAGGCCATGATGCACAAAATCGACACGGACGGAGACGGCACGGTTTCCCACGATGAATACATTGCGTATCAAGTCAAGATATTCGACATGATGGACACCAGCACAACCCACAAGGGCATGATCGGCCCGCAAGAAATGTTCGCAACCGGCGGCGCCAACCGCCGCTGATGAATGGCTCGATGCGCCGGCGGCGGCCGGCGCCGACGTTTGTCGCCGCGCCGCTACCGAGCGACGAACGATCGTTCGATGACGTAATCGCCGGGCTCCCCGACATGCGGGGAAATCCGGAAACCGCGGGCGTCGAGCAGCGCGGAGAGATCCGCCAGCATCGCCGGACTGCCGCAAATCATGACGCGGTCATGCGCGGGGTCGAGCGCCGGCATTCCGGTGTCGCGAAACAGCTTGCCCGACTCGATCAGCTCCGTGACGCGCCCTTGATAGCGGAATCGCTCCCGCGTGACGGTTGGAAAATACACCAGTTGGTTCCTGACTTGTTCGCCCAGATATTCATGGTGCGTCAATTCCCATTCGATGAAATCCCGATAGGCAAGCTCGCTCCGATAACGCACGCCGTGGACCAGTACGATTTTCTCGAAGCGCTCGTAGACCGCCGGATCCTTGATCAAGCTCATGAACGGCGCGAGCCCGGTGCCCGAACTCAAGAGATACAAGCGCTTGCCCGGCTTCAAATCGTGCAACAGCAGCGTGCCCGTCGGCTTGCGGCTCACGAGGACTTCATCGCCCGGCTTGATGTTTTGCAGCCGCGAGGTCAACGGACCGTCCGCGACTTTGATGCTCAAAAATTCCAGGTATTCTTCGTGATTTGCGCTTGCGATGCTGTATGCGCGCATCAGCGGTTTGCCGTCGATGTGCAAGCCCAACATGATGAAATGCCCGTTCTCGAAGCGCAGACCGTGATCCCGCGTCGTGGTGAAGCTGAATACTGTCTCGTTCCAGTGATGAACGGTCAAGACGCGTTCGGTGCCGATTACTGCCATCTTAGTCTAAAAAAATCTCAGTCTAAAAACCGAGCGTCAATTGTGATTGGTCGCGTGCCGGAGGACGGAACAATGATACGTCAAGTTCGTGCCGGTCGTGCGCGGAATCGAAGCCGCACTTGCGCCGAGCCAGCTCGAATCGGGTACGCAGCAACTCGGCATACGGTCCCGTGCCGCTCATGCGCCGGCCGAACTCGGCATCGTAGTCCTTGCCGCCGCGCGTTTGGTTGATCAGCGACATCACATGTTTGGCGCGATCCGGGTAATGCTCCGCCAGCCATTCGCGAAACAGGATTTTCACTTCGTGGGGAAGCCGCAGCAAGACATAGCCGGCGGAGCCGGCGCCCGCCTCTTTGGCGGCCGAGAGAATATCCTCCATTTCGTGATCCGTGATGGCGGGAATCACCGGTGCAACCAGCACGCCCACCGGAATTCCCGCTTGCGCCAATTGCTGGACTACCCGCAAGCGCGCCTGCGGCGAGGCTGCCCTCGGTTCGAGCGTGCGTTTGATGTCGTTGGTCAGCGAGGTGATGCTGACCATCACCGACACCAACCGGTCTTTGGCAAGGTCCGTCAGCAGATCGATGTCGCGCACGACGAGCGCGCTCTTGGTGACGATGGTGACCGGGTGGCGGCACCGGGCCAGTACGCCGAGAATGCCGCGGGTGATTTCGAGCCGCTTTTCCAGCGGTTGATAGCCGTCGGTGTTGATGCCGAGCGCGATCGGCTTGCAGACGTATTTCGGCTTCGCGAGCTCCGCTTCGAGGATTTTGACCGCGTCGGCCTTGTAGAACAGCTTCGTCTCGAAATCCAGACCCGGAGAAAGGCCCAAATAGGCGTGGGTCGGACGTGCGAAGCAGTACACGCAGCCGTGGCTGCAACCTCGGTAAGGATTGATGGATTGGTCGAACCCGACATCGGGGGAATCATTGGTGGTGATGACGCTGCGCGCACGATCGGGGAGGACGGTTTCGGTGAGGTGCTCGACAATCTCGTCCTCGTACCACCCGTCATGCGTTTGTTCGCGCGTATTTGCCTCGAATCGCACGGCAGGATTCGAGGCCGCCCCGCGGCCCTTGAATGGTTGGTGACCAATGAAACTTCGAGCCATCGTGAAACTCTACGCGTCGATCGAGCAGCCGTAAATCCAGTGCGGCGCAGCGCCCAGTACTGTATAGGCACAATCCGCGCCGCCGCCCCGTGTAGGACGGCGGAGGCACCCGTAGGACGCTTGAGGACAGCCGCATGCGGTATCGGCCAGTACCTGGCGGAGCCGGTTGCATCCACAATGGCGCCATCATCCGAGCAAGCGATGAAGGAGCCAAGATGAAAATATTGTCCAGTCTGCTCGTTGCGGTATCGATGCTGTCCGGCTGCATCAGCAGCAGCAGCCCCCCGCCGCCGCCGCCGAAGACGACTGTGGTCGTCCCTCAAAACTCGGGCACGACGGTCGTTTGCCAGGACGGTAGCAGCCCGCCCTGCTGAGCCGGTGGCTGCTGAGCCGGTGGCTGCTGAGCCGGTGGCTGAGCGGTAAGCGGCACGGATGCGCCTGGGGCAATGGCCATAGGCCGAGCAGCGGCTGATTGCTTTTTCTCGAGACGCCGGACCTGTCCCCAGACCTGCCCGGCAAATATGACTCCGGCACTATGGATCGGCAGCGAGGCCGCAGCCAGCACCTCTGCCGCCCAGGTATTGCAGGTGTGGAACCCGGAGTATCTCGGCGCCGCGGCGAAAAATAAGCTGCCCTCATAAGGACCCGGCGCATAAGCCGACACAGGGTGCCTGTCCAAGGAGTACCACACGAAGGCCTGCGCATCGCTTTCTTGGCGCGCGGTGGCGGCCAGAGCGACGACATGGCTGGCGCCGAAGGCGGCGGATGGCGGCGCCGCCAAGCCGGTCGCCAGAATCAGTCCTCGTCCAGGCCACACCGCCGCCAGCAACACCGGCGCATTGCGATTCTTCGCCAGTAAATAACGACGGTCGCCGAACCCAAAGAACAGGTACTGCGCGCCCGGAAACTCGGCCAGCAGTGATTTCAACGGCGGCTCGAGGTCGGCCGCCGCAAAGCCAACGTCGACGTGCCAACCGCGGCGGGCAATGTAGATGACCGCCGAATCTCGCGGCGCAGGCGAGAACGGCGCCGCGGGCGACTCCATATGAGGCGATTGCGCAGGGGCTGGTTGCGCAGGCGGCTGCGCGATGAGGATCAACTTCAGCACTGAGTCGCTGAGATTGAGTTTCACGCACACGAACGCGGCGATGCCCGCCACCACGATCAGTACGATATCTCGGCGCGCCGAGATCTTCCTGCCCGCGTCCGCCTCGACCCTGGTTTTCATCGACTCCACCGCCCCGCCTGTTATGGACGCCGGAGACTTCCGGATCGAGGCAAGAATAGTCCGGTCCCCGTCGAACCGGGAGTTTTTCCCGAAATACGCAGAAATCGCGGCTTTCCCCAGAGCTGCTCTGGACGAAATCCACGGGGCGTCTCTACACTCGAAACTCGCACCGGCAAAGCGAGCAACAATCTATGCGAGGGAGGACTGTTGGCGTATTCGAATCCGATTATGCAATGCGGGCTGATCTGTTTCGCCGCGGCGGTACTGCCGATCGCCGCATCGGCGGCCGACGCGCCTGGGGGACAGCCGGCCAATCCGGCGACCGCACAAGAACTTCCGCAGGTCACCGTCATCGGCAACACGCCGCTCGGGGGACTCGGCCTGCCCATGAACCAAATACCCTCGAATGTGCAGACCGGCGACAGCAAGGACATACAGCGCCAGCAGGCATTGGACCTTGCTGACTATCTCAACAGGAACTTCAGCGGTGTCAACGCCAGCGAGAGCGCGGACAACCCGTTTCAACTCGATATCAATTACCACGGGTTCACGGCGTCTCCGCTCTTGGGCACGCCGGAAGGCTTGTCCGTCTACGTGGACGGTGTGCGCGTCAATGAATCTTTCGGGGACACGGTGAACTGGGATTTGATTCCCCAGTCGGCCGTTTCGACCGTGACGCTCATGTCGGGCTCCAATCCTGTATTCGGCCTCAATACCCTGGGAGGGGCACTGTCGGTCAAGACCAAAAGCGGACATGATGATCCGGGGACCGAGTTCGAGGCATACGGTGGATCTTTCGGACGGCGTTCCTTCGAAGGGGCAACCGGCGGTGAATTCGGCAACTTCGATTATTTTCTGACCGGTAATTACTTCGATGAGACCGGCTGGCGCGATAACTCCCCGACCCGGGTCTATCAAGGCTTCGGTAAAGTCGGCTGGCAGAACGACAAGACCGATATCGATTTGAGCTACACCTATGGAGACACCAGCCTCTACGGCAACGGTGCCACGCCCACGAGCATGCTGGATTACCGACGTGAGGCGAGCTACACGCCGGACTTCACGGCGAATAGGCTCAGTTTCGTGAACCTCACCGGAACGCAGTTTTTGACCGACAAGCTGCTCCTATCCGGCAACGTTTATTATCGGCATTTGATGACCGGCGCCGCCAACGGCAACATCAACGACAACTACCTGGCCAATTACGCCGGACCGCCGGTGGACTGCAGCGCACCTCCCTCGAGTCGGGCGGACCTGACCTATTGCGCGCCCAGCCAATCCGCCGCGTCGCGCTTGCTCCAGCGCACCAAGGGATTCGGCGTGCAGCTCACAGATTCACAGGATGTCTTCGGCTGGACGAACCAAGCCATTCTCGGCGCGGATTTCAACGACTCGAGCGATACGTTTACCCAGGCGTATCAGTTCGGACAATTGACGCCGGATCGCCACCTCATTCATGAGGCGAGTCCATTCAATGATGAAACGGTCATTTCGCTCGGCGGCGGCAACAAAATCTACGGGACCTATCTGACCGATACGCTTTCGCCGAGCAAGCTATTGCACTTCACGCTCTCGGTCCGCTACAACCGAAATACGGAGACGCTCAACGGCTACAGCATCGATACGAACCTCGGCGATTTCGGCGCGGGATTCGATCAGGCGAATCCCGTGACGGGCGATCACACGTTCAGCCGGGTGAATCCTGCATTCGGACTCACCGTGACGCCGACCGACGCCTTGACCTTTTACGCCGACTACAACGAGGCGAGCCGCGCGCCGACCGTCATCGAACTCGGCTGTGCCGATCCCGCAACGCCCTGCGGACTGCCGAATGCCTTCGCCAGCGATCCGAATTTGCGGCAAGTCGTGGCCCGAACGGCGGAGGTAGGCGTGCGGGGCAATCTTTCGGATCAACGGCTGGCGTGGAGCGCCGATGTATTCCACACCGTCAACCGCAATGACATCCAATTCGTCGCGACCGGCACCAATGCGGGCTATTTCGACAATGTGGGCGACACGCGCCGACAGGGCCTCGACCTGTCGCTGAGCGGCAAGCAAGGCGGATTGAATTGGCACTTGGCCTACAGCTTCGTCGACGCCACGTACCAGTCGAATTTCGAGGTCAGCGCCCAGTCGAACAGCAGCGCCGATGCCAATGGGAACATTCTGGTCCGGTCCGGCGATCGGATTCCGTTGGTCCCGAAGCATACGGGCCGGCTCGTGCTCGACTACCGGCTCGGCAAACGCTGGGACATCGGCGGCAATCTGATCGCGGCGTCCGGCGCTTACCTCCACGGGAACGAGAACAACGCCAACCAGGCCGGGGCCACGAACGGCGGCGGAGCGTATATCTCAGGCACGGGATGGATTCCCGGATACACCGTGGTCAATCTGCAAAGTACCTACCACATGACGAAGCACGCGGACATTTTCGCCCACCTCGTCAACGTGTTCGATGAGCGGTACGCCACCGCCGGATTCCTAACCACCAGCGCGTTCACTCCCAATGGTACGTTCATCCCGGATCCCAACAATCGGGTCCACGAGAATGCAGTGGCTCCCGCGGCGCCGCGGGCGATCTGGGTCGGCATGAGGGTCCGCTGGGAGTAAGCAGCGCCTCAGTTCGAATTGCCCGCGCGGACTTCGAACGGCACCGCGACCGGCGGGCCTCGCGCAAAGCGCAGGGTAATCACCACCCGATCACCGGGCTCGAGGGGTCGCTTGGGCTGCATCAGCATCAGGTGGTAGCCGCCCTCGGCAAATCGCACGGGAATGAGCGGCTTGAGCTCAATCGATTCGACCGGCGCCATTTCATTCATGCCGTTGCGGATGCGGCTTTGGTGAATGCTGACCTGTCCGTAATCGGGGCTCGAGGCGCCGATCAATACGCGCACCGCAGCGCCGGTGTTGATCAGGGTCATATAACCGCCGCCGGGAACATTGGCCGGCAGCCAGCGAATCCACGCCTCCTTGGCCTGGATATCGGCGGTGGGCTCACCGGCATGTGCCGCAGCGCCCCCCAGCAATCCTACGCAAAGCACGAGCCCGATCAGTATCGAAGAGCTAGAGCGCATAGCTCGCACCGACGCTGAAGGTGTAACGCGGAAAGAGCTGATAGCCCACCAAATCGCTGTAGACCGGAAGTTGGGCAAAGGCGAACACGTGCAGCTTGTCGATGACCTTGGCGGTGAGACCGGGGCTCACGTAGGCCACATATCCCGCCGTACTGTAGATGTCGGCGAGCGCCCCCTGATCAACGTTCTTGTGCAGCAAGTTCATTTGCAGTTGCGGTACCCACTTCGGATTCTGCTCGTAGCGCACTCCGAAGCTCACCGTCGTGGAATTGCCGGGGCGATAGTCGTTGCCCGGCTGATCTTGTTTGCTCTTGACCGCGCTTTGAAATTGCACGTTGGCGAAGAGATCGAAGTTTTGGCTGATGGGTTGATAGTAATACGCTCCGACGATGATGTCGGTGCTGCCGGTACCGGGCTGCAGGCTCGCGTCCAAGGGAAGCCCGGCCGCAGGACCGTTTCTGAAACGGATATCCGTGCCGTACTGGCCCGTCGGCAGCTTCACACCCAGTTGCAGGCCCAAATTGTGCATCGCCAGGAACCCCTGGTAGCTGCCGATGAGTTTGACGTCTCCCAAGCTCGAGCTGCGGGAGTCGCTCAACGTCGGCAGTGGCTGGGTGGAATCGTAGCTGCCGTAGGTGGAATGCGTTCGAATGACATAGGGTATGCGCAAATCGATATTCCAGTCGGCGTTCGGGCTGTAATCAACCCCCGCCGTGAGATACCGATTGAGCGTGTCGTGCTCGAGCTCAAAGCCATCCGGCACGCGCGAAATCGCATGACTGCCGCTGCGCAGCTGATCTTGATGGATGTAGTCATATTCAAGGATGAGACGCCACCCGGGCTCCGTCGAGTAGCCCATGGCCGCGTCGGCGTTCAGGGTGCAGCCGCATGATGCACAGGCCCACGATGTCATGGGGGCAATCGAAAGGCCCACGGCCGCCAACTTAAGACTGATCGAGGAATTCACGATAATCTCCCGCGCCCGCGAGGGCGCCTCGGACAGGAATTGAAGCGGCTGAGGCGCGCGGCTCAGAAAAGCCGCGGGTCCAGCAACATAAAGTTCAATTCAAGCGAGGGATGGAGGTCCGCGAGGCTGATGGGCGCGCGGAAGCGCTACACCGAGCCGTACCGATTCGAAACTGACCGCGATCTGGGAAGCGATTTGCCCCGCAAGTTCGGGAGCAATTCCGTGCGAAATGGGGCCGGCGGCCGGAGCACTGCCGAACGGGCAGTGCTCGAAATGGGTATGGGTTTGCGTATGGTGGTGATGTGCCGGCATCGGCATCGAAGATGCCGCGGGGCACAGCTCCAGCAAAAACGGCGTCCCGCTCGCCGGCATGAAGCCGACGGGCACATAAGCCCGAAACAGCAGCATCGCCAGCAGGATGCTGGCCGCAAACTCTTGTCGCCGACGATTAAATAGACGTATCCGCATAGGGAGCTGCAATCAACCATGCCACAGCCACGGCGTGCGTGCCAGGGGGGAAACAGTGTAACCGGCAGGTATCGCGCCCGGCGAACGGGCCCCGGCCAAGGCCTGTCGGGCTCAAGCCTTTCGCGAGGATTCGCGCAGGTAGGGAAAGTCCTTGGTGGGGCGGGGTCTGGCGATATGAAACCCCTGTGCGTAGCCCACCCCTAAGCGGCCGAGTTCGGCCAGCACTTCGGCTGATTCCACCCGTTCTGCGATGGTTTGAATTCCCATGGTTTTGCCGACCTGGCTGATCGCCTCGACCATGCTGCGATCGACTCGATCGCGAGTCACGTTTTCCACGAACTGTCCATCGATCTTCAGATAGTCGACCGGCAGGGTTTTCAAGTACATGAACGACGACAGGCCGCTGCCGAAATCATCCAGCGCGAAGTGGCAGCCGCGCGCCTTGAGCTCGCGCATGAAATAAACCACATTGCCCAAGTTGGCTATGGCGGCGGTTTCCGTGATCTCGAAGCACATCGCGCCTGCGACCAGCTCATTGTTGCTGAGTTCGGCGATCAAGTACTCGAGAAAGCGCTCGTCGTTGAGCGACGTCCCCGAGAGGTTGACGGCAATCGTGAACGGCTTCACTCCCGCCCCGATGCGGTGCACCAGACGATCGAGTGCCTGGCGAACCACCCACCGATCGATCGACGGCATGACGTTGAAGCGCTCCGCCGCCGGAATGAATTCGGCCGGCGTCACCAGGGCACCCGATTCGTCGCGCAAGCGCAGCATCAGCTCGAAGTGTTCGCGCTCGTGCAGCGTCGCGCTGATCGGCACGATCGGTTGGCTGATCGGCACGATCGGTTGGAAGTAGAGCTCGAAGCGGCTCTCGTCGCAGGCCCGCGCCAACTTCGACACCCAGTGCATCTCGCGATGCCGCTCGGGCACATCGTCCGGCTTGTAGAGCTGAACGCGATTGCGGCCGAGATCCTTGGCCGAATAGCAGGCGACATCGGCGGCGGTCATGACATTGGCGACCGTCGGCGTATCGTTGGTAATTTCGACGATGCCGATGCTCGCGCCGACTTCGAGCACGCCGTCCTGCCAAATGAATCGAAAATCGCGGATCGCCTGGCGCAGGCTTTCCGCGATGCGCAACGCCTGATCCAGCGAGCAGCTTTGCAGCAGAATGCCGAACTCATCCCCGCCCAATCGTGCCAGGGTGTCGCCGCTGCGCACCCGCGACTGCAGCACCCCGGTGATTTGCTTCAATAACTGGTCCCCCGCCGGGTGCCCGCAGGTATCGTTCACCAGCTTGAACTGATCCAGATCGAGATACAGGAGTGCATGACGGCTGCCGGCATCCTGCCGGGCGTTCTCGACGGCGACGGTCAGGCGGTTTTCGAATTCGCGGCGGTTGATCAATCCGGTCAGTGCATCGTGGCTGGCCTGGTAGTGCAGCGCGCGGTGCAGACGGCGCTCCTTGCTCACGTCGTGGAACACGATGACGGCGCCGATGAGATTGCCGGCGCGATCGCGGATCGGTGCCGCGGAATCTTGGATGGCGAGTTCCTGGCCGCGGCGATTCACCAGTACCGTGTGCTCGGAGAGCCCGAGCGTCCGCCCTTCGCGCAGACAGCGCATGACCGGGTTTTCGCTCGCTTCCCGCGTTGCCTCATCGACCACCGTAAACACGTCGCCGATGAGCTGCGTCTGAGCCTCGCGGTTTTCCCAGCCGGTCAGGCTTTCGGCGACCGGATTCATGTAATCGATGCGCCCATCGGAATCGGTGGTGATGACCGCGTCGCCGATCGACTGCAAGGTGACCTGAGCGCGCTCCTTGGCCTGGAAGACCGCGGTTTCCGCTCTCTTGCGTTCGGTAATGTCGGTCAGCGTGCCCTCGTAACCTGCGACCCGACCCTGGGCATCGCGCACCACCCGGCTCGAGTCCATGACCACGAGCATGGAACCGTCCTTGCGGCGCAATATGTATTCCTCGTTGCGCAACTCGCCTTCGCTCTCCACGCGCCGCACGAAAGTTTCGCGGTCGCCGGGGTACCAGTACAGCGCTCCCGCGGGCACTTGATAGAGTTCCTCGGCCGAGCCGTAGCCCATGAGGTTCACGAACGCCGGATTCGCGACCAGAATGCGGCCGTCGCGCGACGTTTGGTACACGCCTTCCATCATGCTTTCGAACAGCCCGCGAAATTTCACTTCGCTGTTGCGCAACGCGTCTTCGGCGCCGCGGCGCTCGACGGCGATTCCGGCAATCTGCGCCATGCGCGACATGAGTTCGTTGTCCCTCGCCGACGGGATGCCCGGATGGCTCCGATAGACCGCAAGGGTACCCACGACCCTCCCGTCCGAGGCGACGATGGGGGTGGACCAGGCGGCTCTGAGGCAGGCGCGCTGCGCCGCTTCGCGCCGAAAATCCCAGAACGCATCCGTCTCGATGTCGGCGACGGTGATTTTGCGCGACAGGTACACGGCGGCGGCGCAGGAACCGTAACGGATGCCGATGGGCGCGCTGTCCATCGCCGCCACGAACTCGCGCGGCAAATTCGGCGCGACACCGAAGTTCAACACCTGGCGTTCGTGATCCAGCAGGTTGATCGCACAATAGCTCTCCGCCATCACGCGCTCGATCAGTTCGCAAATGGACCCGAGCACCGAACTCAACGGCGCATTGGCGGCGATCTTCTCGAAGATCCGGCGCTCGCCCGCCGCGCTCGCCTCCGCGCGCTTGCGCTCGGTGATGTCGGTGATGCTGGCGCGAATCAGCCGCCGGTTGGAACTCGGCAGGCGCACGAAACGCACCTCGCAAGGCATGACCTGGCCTGCGGCATCGCAGTGCGTCCACTCGAACACCGGCGCTGCGCCCGCGAGCGCGCCTTCGATGAAGCCGCGCGGCGGCCCGAAGGACGCCGAGCCGTCCGGCTGGCACGCGGGACTGATCTTGTCCGGGCCGCTGGCGAGCAAGGCCTCGCGCGGCATCTTGAAAAATCGGCACGCGTTGTCGTTGACGTCGACGAACTTCCCCAAGTCGACGTCGAATACTACGATCACTTCGGGGGCGTGCTCGACCAACGTGCGGTAGCGCGCCTCGCTTTCGCGTATCGATTGCTCGGCGAGATGCCGTTCGGTGATGTCGCGGATGCTGACGATGTAGCCGTCGCGCCAGTTGAGCTTGGCCTTGCTGACGGCGATCTCGACCGCGACGCGATTGCCGCCTTTGGCGAGCCCCCAGGTCTGGTGAGCCGCGAGATCGACATGGGTATCGTCGATCTTGGTGGCGAGCCGTCCGAGAAAATCGCTGCCGCCGCGGGCGACGTTCGGCAGCAGGAACTCGAGCGAGCGGCCGAGGATCTCCGCCTGCGAGTAGCCGAAAATGCGCTCGCCCGTGGGATTGAAGGTTTCGATGTGGCCGGCATCGTCCACCGTGACGATGGCGTCCTTGACGTTGTCCAGGATGGCCTGGAGGTGCGAGGCGGTCTGCTCGCGAATCTCGCGAGTGAGCGCCTGCGCCTCATCGGACATGAGCTGCATCGAACGCACGATGCCGCGCCGTTCACCATCGATTCGATCGTAGTGGGCGCTGATCGTCTTCAGCAGCGCCTCGACATCGAGGTGGCCGCCGCCGGTCAGTGCCTCCGCGATCTGGCGCTCGAGCAGCTGGTTCAGGGGATGCGCAGGCTCTGTCTCGCTACGAATTGCGGCGGCCGCGATATCCCGTGACACCCTGATCTCCCGCACTTGTGCTACGGCGCGCGACGGCGCCCGATTCACCAGATGTTAGGGTGATCCCGCAATGGCGGCGTGACGGGCGTCTCGGTTCGGGCAAGATTCGGTTAAATAAACCCCACCCTCACCCAAAGAATCAGGAGTTCTGGTCCACCGTTTCGCGCTCCGAGCGCTTGCGGTCGGTTTCGTGCAAATTGCGCTTGCGCAGGCGAATCGAGGCGGGCGTCACTTCGATGAGTTCGTCGTCGTCGATGAACTCCATCGCCTGTTCGAGGGAGAAGCGGATCGGCGGCGTCAAGACCACATTTTCGTCCTTGCCTGCGGCACGCATGTTGGTCAGTTTCTTCCCCTTGAGCGGGTTCACCACCAGATCGTTGTCGCGATTGTTGAGGCCGATGATCATCCCCTCGTACACCTCTTCACCGGGACCGATGCACAGCCTGCCGCGTTCCTGCAGGCTGAACAGCGAGTAAGCCAACGCCGTACCCTGGCCATTCGCAATCAAGACCCCGTTCGGACGCTGGCCCAGCTCACGCTGCACCACCGGTCCGTAGTGATCGAACACATGGTGCAACAGTCCGGTGCCCCGGGTCATGGTGCGAAACTCGGTTTGAAATCCGATCAAGCCGCGCGACGGCACCATGTAGTCCAAGCGGATTCGGCCGCGGCCGTCCGCTTGCATGTCCTTGAGTTCGGCGCCGCGGCTCCCCAGCGCCGACATGATGTCGCCCTGCGCAGCGGCGTCGGCGTCGACGGTGACCTGCTCGTACGGCTCGTGCGCGGCGCCGTCGACTTGCTTGATGACCACTCGCGGCCGCGAGACCGCCATTTCGTAGCCTTCGCGGCGCATGTTCTCCAGCAATACGCCGAGATGCAATTCGCCGCGGCCGAACACGACGAACTTGTCGGGATCCGCGGTCGGTTCGACCCGCAACGCCACATTGTGGATGGCCTCGCGATCGAGGCGCTCGCGGATCTGGCGGCTGGTGACGAATTTGCCTTCCCTGCCCAGGAAGGGAGAGGTGTTGACTTCGAACGTCATACTGATCGTCGGCTCGTCGACGGTGAGGCTCGGCAGCGGTTCCACCTTCGCCGGATCGCAGAGTGTGTCCGAGACCTTGGGCTCGGCGATCCCGGCAAAGGCCACGATGTCGCCGGCGCTTGCCGACTCCACTTCGACCCGGGTCAAGCCGTGGAAACCCAAAATCTGGGTGATTCGTTCGGAACGCTGCTTACCCTCGCGGTTGACCACCGTGACCGACATGCCGCGCTTGATGGTGCCGCGCTTGATGCGTCCGACGCCGATGGCACCGACATAGCTCGAGTAATCGAGCAGCGTGACCTGAAGCTGCAGGGGGCCGTCCGCATCCACATCGGGCGGCGGGCAATGCTCGACGATGGTCTTGAACAAGGGCTGCATGTCGCCTTCGCGCACCGTCGAATCGAGGCCGGAAAATCCGCGCAAGGCGGATGCATACACCACCGGGAAGTCCAATTGCTCATCGGTCGCTCCCAGCCGATCGAACAGATCAAAGGTTTGATCCAGCACCCAACCCGGACGCGCTTCGTCGCGGTCGATC
Organism: Steroidobacteraceae bacterium; assembly: GCA_036498345.1. Classification (GTDB taxonomy): domain Bacteria; phylum Pseudomonadota; class Gammaproteobacteria; order Steroidobacterales; family Steroidobacteraceae; genus Bog-1198. Next base: position 9,916 of record DASYFQ010000012.1, on the reverse strand, counting down.
TTGTTGATGACGACGATGGGGCGCAGCCCGTGCTTGAAGGCCTTTTGCGTGACGAAGCGGGTCTGCGGCATGGGTCCGTCCACCGCGTCGACCAGAAGCAGCACGCAATCGACCATGGCGAGCACGCGCTCCACTTCACCGCCGAAATCCGCGTGTCCGGGGGTGTCGACGATATTGATGCGATAGTCGCCCCAGGTGATCGCGGTATTTTTCGCGAGGATGGTGATGCCGCGCTCGCGCTCCAGGTCATTCGAATCCATGACCCGCTCTTGCAAATCCTTGCGCGCATCGAGCGTTCCGGATTGCCGCAGCAGCTGATCGACGAGAGTGGTTTTGCCGTGATCGACGTGCGCGATGATGGCGATATTGCGAAGTTTCTGAGTCACGAGTGAGGCCCTAAGGGAAACCGCCCATTATAGAGCCTTGAGGAGATTTGCGCCCCAGTATTAGCGCTCGACGATCAGCGGGATGGAAAACGCCCGTGATTCGATCATTTCATCGTGCTTGAGCGTAATAGTCAAATTCAGCAACAACACGCCATCCGCGGTGGGCGTCACTTTGACGCTTCGGCGATACACCTGGCCCGACTCGACGGCGGGCAAGTCGATTTGAGTCGTGCCCGGCGCAACAGTCAACCCGTCGCCGCCGGCCAACTGAATGGCCGCCGCGCCCGCGTCGATCTGCGGTATGAGCGCAAGGTCGATGTCGAGCGCCTGACCCGGCGTCGGCCGTTGCTTCAGATCGAACTTGAGCTGGACGGGCAATTGAGCATTGCCTTGGCTCGCGGCTTCCACCATACCGGCCGTCAACTGGGCCGCGCTAGGCCCTTTCTTCACCGCCACGGGGACGCTGATGTGCGGCGTAGGCGCGGGCGGCGGCGGCGTCCCTGAATCTTTGTGGCAGGCGCTCGTTGCCGCCAGGGCAGAGAGCATCAGGACTCTTCCGGTCTTCATCCAGCTATGATCACTAAATATGCTGCGGATCACAACTCGAGCGGCGGACCGATGACCGCCGCCAGCTGATCGTCGAGCGCCCGGTAGTGCTCTTCCCAATAGCGCGGTTCGGCGAACCAGGGAAAGGCTTGAGGGAAAGCAGGGTCGTGCCAGCGACGCGCCAACCATGCCGAATAATGGATCATGCGCAATGCGCGCAGGGGCTCGATGAGGGTGATTTCGCCGCGATCGAACGGCAGGAATTGCTCATATCCCTTGAGCAGATCGTGCAATTCCGTGCGCATCTCCTGCTGCCCGCCGGACAGCAGCATCCACACATCTTGCACGGCGGGACCGGTCAAACAATCATCGAGGTCGACAAAATGCGGCCCCAAGTCGGTCCATAAGATATTGCCGCGATGGCAGTCGCCGAGAATGCGCCCCAGGGCCGCCCCGCCCCAACCGGCCGCTCGCGCCTCGACCGCGTCCAGCAGTTCATCGGTGAGATCAGCGTACTTGGTCGCCAAATAGTCGGGCATCCAGTCGCCGTCGAGCACGAAATCACGTGCCTTACGGCCCAACTCCTCCGCGGACAGCCGCGTCCGCTCCTGAAAGCGCGCGGCTCGGCCCACCGCATGAATGCGCCCCAGGAATCGGCCCACCCATTCTCGATCGCTGCTGACCCCGAGCTCGGGCCAGCGGCCGCCGCGGCGCGGAAACACGGCGTAGCGAAACCCGCAATGGACATGCAGCGACACGCCGTCTCGGAGCAACGGCGCCACCACGGGAATTTCCTGCGCCGCCAATTCGCCGGCAAATGCGTGTTCCTCGCGAATCGCGGCGTCCGACCAGCGGGCCGGCCGATAGAACTTGGCGACCAGCGGCGCGCCGTCCTCGATCCCGATCTGATACACCCGATTTTCGTAGCTATTGAGCGCGAGAACCCTGCCGTCGCAGCGATATCCCACAGCCTCGATGGCATCCAAGACGGTCTCGGGAGATAACGCGGAGTAAGGTGCTTCACTACTGTTCATGCGCCGAATTCTACAGATACGATGCGATCACTACTTTAGGGTAATCACGCTGCTAGAATGCGGGCCATGCGATTTCCTAGACCTAAGTCATTGAGCGGCCTGATGCTGATCGGCTTCACGATCGTGGCCGCCCCGCTGCTGTTCGCCATCGTGAACGCCGCCGTGCAAATCAATCACTTGTCGACGCGCAGCGAGCAACTGGTGATGCATGGTGTGCGCGGAACCCGCAACAATCAGCGCATGTTCGAGGAAATCGGTGCGCTCGAGCGTACCGCGCGCCTGTATCAGATCATCGGCAGCGCCGACCTGCTCGATGTCTATGCCCGCAATCAGGAGCGCCTGGCCGCCACACTCAACGAGCTGCTCGGCATGCCGCTCGACGCGGGGTCGCACGAGGACGCCCTCGCGCTGCAGGCCGAAGCCGACCGGCTGCTGAAGGAACTCAAGCGAAGCGCGCCCAACTCGACGCGCATGACGGACCTGATCAATTCGTTCCCGCAGGTCTCGGATATGGCCTCGAAGGTATCGAGCCGCGTCAGTGCGCAGATCGACGCCGAATTGACCGGCCTGCAGCTCGCAACCCAGCTCGCGCAGCGCAATCTGTTTTGGGAGACGCTGCTGCTCGTGCCCCTGACGCTGGCGGTGGTGGGCGTCTTCACCTATCTATTCGGCCGGCCCATCCGCGCCATCGACCGCGCCATCAGTGAACTCGGGCGCGGCACGTTTTCCAGGCCCATCGCGATTCGCGGACCGGCGGACCTGGAGCGCTTGGCGGCGCAATTGGAGTGGCTCCGCGGCCGTTTATTGGACCTGGCGCAGGAAAAGAACCGATTTCTGCGGCACATGTCGCATGAACTCAAGACCCCGCTGGCAAATATCCGTGAGGGAACCGAACTCCTGTTGGATGGGGCGGTCGGTGAGCTTCAAAGCGCCCAACGTGAAGTGGCCGGAATCTTGCGCGAGAACGGGATGAAGCTACAGCGGCTCATAGAGAATCTATTGTCATTCAGCGCCTGGCAGGCCAAGAGCGTCGGCCTGGAGATCACCGAATTCAAGTTGCGGCCCTTGATCAAGAGCGTATTGGAGAATCAGCAGCTCACGCTGGTGGCCCAGCGCGTGCGGCTCGATGTGCACGTCGAGGATCTCACGCCTCTCGCCGACCGGGGCAAGGTTCGCCTGATCCTCGACAACTTGCTGTCGAATGCCATCAAGTTCACCCCGCGCGGCGGCACCATATCGATTCATGCGCGCGCCGAACGCGAACAGCTGGTGTTGGATGTCATGGACAGCGGACCGGGGATTCCGGCCGCGGAGCGCAACCGCATATTCGAGGCTTTTTATCAGGGAAAGACACCGCAGGGGGGGCATGTCAAGGGGACGGGAATCGGGCTCTCGGTGGTGACCGAATTCGTCAACGCGCACGGCGGCAGCATTGAGATTCTCGAGGCCAAGGCGGGAGGCGCACACTTTCGCGTGCGCCTGCCCATGCGCCAGGCCGCGACACTCCGTGAAAAAGCCCATGCCGCATAAATGGCTGCGCTTTGCAGCATGTGCGCTCGTCATCGGCTGGCTCGCCGGCTGCGGTCTCGGCGACTCCTTTGCCCGTCAGAAGCCGCCCGCCCCCGCCGAACCGGATCACACCCAGGACTTGAGCCCGATCCCCCCCCTGCTCGAAATGATGAGCAATCTGCCCAAGGCCGACCCGGCCCGTCAGGCGGAACTGTTCCAATCGACCAAGGAAGCGGCCGAGCTGACCCCAACGACCAGCAATAAGTTAAAGTATGCGCTGGCGCTCGCGACTCCGGGGCACAGCGGGTGCGACCCCGTCGCAGCGCAGCGACAGTTGTCGGAACTACTGGCCAGGCCTGAAACTCTGTTGCCGGCTGAACGTTTATTGGCCCTGGTCGAGCTCCAGCAGGTCGAACAGAGGCTGATACTTCAGGCCGAAAACAAGCGCATGCGCGATGAGGCGCAGCATGATGATTCACGCGACAAGCTGCAGGCGATCAACCGCCGCCTGGCGGCGGAATCGGATGAGAATGCCAGGTTGCGCAAGGCCTTGGACGAGGCTCGCGCCAAACTCGAAGCGGTCACGCATATTGAGCGATCGATTAACGATCGCGGAACGAACGGATCGCACACGCCGTAAAACACGGAGAGACCGCATTGAACGCCTACTCGATTGCCGCTACGACGCCCCTCTCTTTCGGCTTGCATCCGGGCTCCCGGGAGACGCAGACGCCGCAAAAACGTAAAGCTCGAATTCTGGTGGTGGACGACGATCCGGGCCTGCTGCGCCTGTTGACCATCCGCCTGCGCGCCGAGAACTACGAAGTGGAGGCGGTCGAAAGCGCCGCGGCGGCCCTGGCGGCGTGTGTGCGGTTTCGGCCGGATTTGGTGATCACGGACCTGCGCATGGACCAGATGGACGGCATTGGCTTGCTGAAGGAGCTTCAGAGCCGCTGGCCCGGATTGCGGGTGATTATCCTGACGGCGCATGGCACGATCCCGGACGCCGTGCACGCCACGCAGAGCGGCGCCTTCGGTTTTCTGACCAAACCGGTAGACAAGCAGGACTTGCTCGACCACGTGCAAAAGGCCCTCAAGGTGTCGGGGTTCGCGCATGTGGACGAAGATTGGCGCTCGAATATCATCACCCGCAATCAGCTGATGGAAGACAAGCTGGCGCAGGCCAACATGGTGGCCGGCACCGATGCGCGGGTCTTGCTGACCGGCGAGAGCGGTACGGGCAAGGAATTGCTGGCGCGCGCCATCCATGAGGCGAGTCCCCGGCGCAACAAGCCGTTCGTCACCGTCAATTGCAGTGCGATGGCGGAAAACCTGCTCGAATCGGAGCTCTTCGGCCACGAAAAAGGCGCCTTCGCGGGCGCCACCCGCTCGCAGAAAGGCCTGTTCGAGACCGCGGACGGCGGCACCTTGCTGCTGGACGAGGTCGGCGACATGCCGATGCGCTTGCAGGTGAAGTTGCTGCGGGTCCTGCAAGAGAACCAAATTCGCCCGGTGGGGGCGGCCGAATCGGTGCAAATCAACGTTCGGATCATTTCCGCGACGTATCGCGACTTGCACGAGTTGATGGTGGCCGGCCAGTTCCGCGAGGATCTGTATTACCGGCTGAATGTGGTGCACATCGAGATGCCCGCCTTGGGTCGCCGCCGCGAGGACATTCCCCTGCTGGTCGCCCATTTCCTGGAGCAGATCGCCAAGGAGAGCGGCCAGCGCAAGATCTACGCGCCGGAGGCCGTGGAACTCCTGGCCACCGCCGAATGGCCGGGCAACGTGCGCCAGTTGTACAACGTGGTGCGCCAGAACGTCGCGCTGTCGCATGGCGCAATCATTACCGCCGAACTCGTGCAGCAATCCTTGGGCGGCAACCCCACGCGGCTGCCGTCATTCGATGAAGCGCGCGATGAGTTCACGCGCAATTATCTGTCGCAGATATTGCAGATCACGGGCGGCAACGTCAGCCAGGCGGCCCGCCTCGCCAAACGCAATCGCACCGACTTCTACAAGCTGCTGTCGCGGCATCAATTGCTGCCCGACGATTTCAAGAAGAGCTGAGGTCCCTTGGGCGCAGGCCCGGCTCTTACCCGTTCAGGCGTAAAACTCGGCGATGGTCGCAACGACGTGCGCCAATTGCGCTTCGTTGAGTTCCGGATAGATCGGCAGCGCCAGAGTTTCCGCGGCGGCCCGCTCGGACTGCGGGAAATCTCCGGCGCGGTAGTTCAAGTACGCGAAGCACTGCTGCAAATGCAGCGGCACGGGATAGTAGATCTCGCTGCCGATGCCGCGCTCCGTAAGCCTTGCCCTGAGCGCGTCGCGATTCTGCGCCCGCACGACGTATTGGTTGAATATGTGCCGATAGCCCGCAACGACCACCGGCGTGCGCAAATGGGCCCCCAAGCCGGCGCGCTCGAAGGCCGCGTCGTAGTACGCCGCATTGCGCTGCCTTCCTTCCGTCCAGCCATCCAAGTATTTCAATTTCACGCGCAGCACGGCGGCTTGCATTTCGTCGATGCGAAAGTTGCCTCCGATCAGGGCATGAAAATACTTGGGCTTGCCGCCGTGCACCCGCAGCACGCGCAGCTGCTCGGCAAGCTCCGCATCATTGGTCGTACACAGTCCGGCGTCGCCAAATGCGCCCAAATTCTTGCTGGGAAAGAAGGAAAAGCAGCCAACATCGCCGATCGTGCCGGCGCGCTTGCCGTCCTTGTATTCCGTGCCGATGGCTTGTGCGGCATCCTCGATTACTTTCAACCCATGCCGCCGGGCGATCGCCATCAACGGATCCATGTCGGCGGATTGGCCGTACAGATGGACCGGCATCAGGGCCTTGATCCGACCGCCCGTGGCGCGATGGACCAAGCCCTCATCCCCCACCGCACAGTGGTCATCGACGAACGTCTGCACCGCGTCGGGCGACAAATTGAAGGTCACGGGGTCAATATCGCAGAATACCGGTCGTGCGCCCGTACGGGCGATCGTTCCCGCCGTAGCGAAAAACGTAAAAGGAGAAGTGATAACCTCGTCCCCCGCCCCGATGCCGAGCGCCATGAGCGCGAGCAACAGCGCATCGGTGCCGGATGAGACGCCGATGCCGGCCGACGCCGCGCAATACCGTGCGATCTCCTCCTCCAGAGCGCGCACGTGCTCGCCCAGAATGAAGTGCTGGCTGGCGCATACTTGATCGATGGCCGGCATCACTTCGGCGCGAATTTGGGCAAATTGGGCCTTAAGGTCGAGTAGAGGAACGTTTGTCATATTCGACAGAATACCATTGCCCGGCGGGCGGCCGAGGGGCACGCAGGGAGCGATTTGGCAAGCAATTTAACAATTTGAGGAAATGAATCACTCATGAATCGATGGATTGGACCGATAATGTGTGTTGATTTTGTCGCACTTTTACCACACGCGAGCGCAGCGAACGCCGCCCGCGGCTCAATGGATACACGATGACCCAGCCGGTCCTATTCAAACAAAGCTTCCTCATTGCGGTATTGGCCGGCATTCAGGCGCTGATGCCGGCGGTCGTCGCCGTGGCATCCTTGTATGCGACCATCGTCTTTTTCGGCATTGCATTCGACCGGTCTTCACAAGCCATCATCATCGTCGCCGTGCTGTGCCTGATTCTGGTGCAGCCGCCGCGCGAGGTGAGCACACAGCTTACCTCCGCACGCCTATCGGCCGTCGCGGACGTGATTTTCCGTTGGCTGCTGCTGCTCGCGGTCATGCTGGCAATCGGCTACGTCACGCATTCGCTCGCTGAGTATCCGCGCCGAATATTCATCACCTGGGCGATAGTCACGCCCGTTGCGCTGACCTTCTCCACGCTGGCGATGCAGGAAATCATGCATCGCTTCTTGATGAGCGCCTTCGATAACCGCAGCGCCATCTTCGCCGGATACAACAACAGCAGCCTGGAACTCGCGCGGCGGCTGAAGAACAACCCCGCGATGCGCCTCGAGGTCTCGGGTTTCTTCGATGACCGCAGCAGCGACCGTCTCGGTATGGAGTCCGACGCCAAACTCGTCGGCACGTTGAGCGACTTGTCCACCTACGTGAAGGAACACGGGACGGACGTCATATTCATTGCGTTGCCGATTCGGCATGTCAAACGCGTCATGAACCTTCTCGATGATTTGCGCGACACCACGGCCTCGATTTACTACGTACCCGATATTTTCGTATTCGACCTCATCCAAGCGCGGTCGGGCGAGATCCACGGCATCCCGGTAGTCGCCATGTGTGAAACCCCGTTCTACGGCTACCGCGGCGTCACGAAACGGCTGACCGATATCGGATTGTCCGTCGTGATCCTGCTGCTGTTCCTGCCCGTGCTGCTGCTGATCGCGGTTCTGGTCAAATACTCATCGCCCGGGCCCGTCATATTCAAGCAGCGCCGGTACGGCTTGGATGGACGCGAGATAGCGGTGTACAAATTCAGGACCATGAGCGTGACCGAGGACGGCGCACAGATCCGTCAGGCATCGCGGACCGACAGCCGCATCACGCGCATCGGCGGCATTCTCAGACGCACCTCCCTCGATGAGCTGCCGCAACTCATCAACGTGCTTCAAGGCCGCATGAGTCTCGTGGGTCCCCGGCCCCACGCCGTCGCGCACAACGAGGAATATCGCAAGCTCATCAAGGGCTACATGGTGCGGCACAAAGTGCTGCCCGGCATCACCGGCCTCGCGCAGGTCAACGGTTGCCGGGGCGAGACGTCGCAGCTCGAAGAAATGGAGGCGCGGGTCAACTACGACCTCGATTACCTCAGGCATTGGACGCCCATGCTGGATATCAAGATCATCCTGCTCACCGCAATCAAAGTGTTTCGCGACGATAAGGCTTACTGAGTCGGATCCGCGGCGGGGGCATCCGTGCCGGCGGCGGAGGTTTCGGTCCGGGCGGCGGGGGCATCCATGCCGGCAGCACCGGCAAGGGCCAAGCCGGTCGTCACCAATTCTTCATGGAACGCGAATCGTCCCTCCAAGGGCAGCGCCGTGCGCGTACGCAAGGCGATGTCACGAATCGGATGGATCCGATACATCCCGCTCGAGGCACCCCACGCTGCTACCTCGACACGCACGTCGTGGAAATTCAGCCGTTCTCGGACCAGCGCGTATTGGCATTTGTAGAACGCCTCCTTGGCCGAAAAAATCAAGGCAACGGCGGCGGCTTGCTCCGTTGCCGGAAGAGACGTTATCCATGCCGTTTCCACGGACACACAGATGCTGGGCCAGAGCTTGGGATCGACGTCCCCGACCACCTCGCTATCCAACCCCAGGGCCGCCGCGCGGCAGCGCTCGGCGACGACCGCGGCGGCGAATCCGGCGGTGTGGGTAATGCTCCCGACAAAGGATTGAGGCCAGACCGGCTCCCGGTCATCGGCCACCTTGATGGCAAAATCGACGATGCCGACTTCGGCCAGCGCTCGTCTCGCGCATAGGCGCCCCGCCGCAAATTCCCGCACGCGCTTGGGGACCGCTCGCGCGACATGCATGGCCTCTGCCGGCAGCAGCAGCGCGGGGTCGCCCGCCTCGCGCAGTTCCGCGGCCACGGCGCCCGGCGGGAACAGGCTGCCCAAACGGGTCGACAGAGTGGCGGGATTCATGGCAATCAGAGTTTGACAGAATCCCCCGCGCGCTTGCCGCTGGTTTGCCGCATGGATGATAATGGCCAATGCAAAATGTCATCGTGACCGGCGGCAGCCGCGGGATCGGACTCTCGATGGCTCGCACCCTCGCAGCGGCCGGCTATCGCGTCATCGCGATTGCACGCGGCAGCACCGAGGAGTTGGTGACCGCGAGCCGTACGGCGGCGGACGATGCTCGGGGCGCGATCGAATTTCGCGCCTGCGACTTATCGAACCTGGAGCAGATTCGCCCGTTGGTGAAAGCGCTGCGTGCGGACTTCGGTCCGATCTACGGTCTCGTCAACAACGCGGGCTTGGGCTCCAGCGGTATTCTCAGCAATATGCGCGATGAAGATATCCAGCGGCTGATTCAGCTCAACACCGTCTCGCCCATCGTGCTGTCGAAGTACGTGGTTCGATCGATGATGGCGCAGCGTGAAGGCAGGATCATCAACGTCGCCTCGATCGTCGCCTCCACCGGCTACAGCGGACTGTCGGTCTACAGCGCCACCAAGGCCTCGTTGATCGGCTTCACCCGCTCGCTGGCGCGCGAGGTCGGACAGCTCGGCATCACGGTGAACGCCATCGCACCCGGCTTCATCGCCACGGAGATGACTCACGAGCTCAACGAGTCGCAGCGCGAGCAGATCGCGCGGCGCAGTGCCCTCAAGCGCATGGCCGATCCGATCGACGTGGCACGCAGCATCGAATTCCTGCTGGGGGATGGAGGCCGCAACGTGACCGGCACGACGCTGACTATCGACGCCGGGAATACAGCCTAGCCATCGGCATCGAGC
>DASYFQ010000011.1:0-7713 GCA_036498345.1 Steroidobacteraceae bacterium | reverse complement strand
CGGGTACCGGCCAGGACCCGCTCCAAAGTGCGGAACACGAAGTCATGCACACGGCGCGAATCGCGAAATCGGACCTCCAGCTTTTGCGGGTGCGCGTTGACGTCGACCAGGGTCGGATCCAATTCCAGATACAAGAGATAGGCGGAGAACCTGCCGTGGAACAGCACGTCTTGATAGGCGAGACGCACCGCGCCCGCCAACAGTTTGTCGCGCACGAAGCGGCCGTTGAGAAAGGCGAATTGCAGGTCCGACTGGCTGCGTGAAAACGTCGGCAGCGCGAGCCATCCCGACAGGCGCAGACTCTCGGTGTCGTGCTTCAGTTCGATGACATGGCCGGCAAAGTCCTCGCCGCATATCTTCGCCACCCGGGCCAAGCGCTCCGCCGCGGTCAGCGCCGCCGGCAGCGACCACACCGTCTTGCCGTTGTGGACCAGGGAAAAGGCGACCGCGAACCGCGACAGGGCCAGGCGTTCCAGCATGCGCACGATGTGCTGATATTCGGTGGTGTCGCTGCGCAGAAATTTGCGCCGCGCCGGCACGTTGAAAAAAAGATCGCGCACCTCGACGCTCGTTCCAGGCGGATGCGACGCGGGCACGGGGGCCGCGAGCGTTCCGTCGCGGGCCTCGACGGACCATGCATGTGCGGCCAAGCCTGAGCGCGAGACCAGGGACAACCGGGATACCGAGGCGATGCTCGGCAGCGCTTCACCGCGAAACCCCAGCGTAGCGACGCGCTCGAGGTCATCCAGCGACGCGATTTTACTGGTGGCGTGACGCGCCAGCGCCAGCGCGATTTCCTCCGGCTGGATCCCCATGCCGTCGTCGCGCACCCGAATCAGGCCGCAGCCGCCGCGTTCGAGCTCCACGTCGATTCGCTTCGCGCGCGCGTCCAGAGCGTTTTCCACCAGTTCCTTCACCACGGACGCCGGCCGCTCGATCACCTCGCCGGCAGCGATTTGACTGATGAGTGAGTCGGATAACTGTTGAATGGGCAAGAGCGACCTCGTACGGTGCATTTTCGCACAGCACGAGTCCTCCCGGGGCGCCGACGCTATCCGCCCGGGCGTCCTGCCGCCAGAGTGGGGCGCGGCGCCGCGGCGCCTGCGAGTTGCGCAACCCGCGTGCCCGCCGGCGGATTGGCATAAAAATAGTCATGCACGCCCTGGTGGATGGCGGCGGCGAGCTTCGCCTGGTGCGCCGGCCCGCGCAGCCGCAGCTCTTCTTGCGGATTCGAAATATAGGCGGTTTCGACCAGCATCGACGGAATATCCGGCGATTTCAGCACCATGAAGCGCGCCTGCTGTACCTGCGGCTTGCGCACTTCACCGACGCGATTCAATTGACGCAGCACGCGCGCCGCCGCCACCTGACTCGCGCTCAGCGACGCCGATTGCGACAGGTCCAGAAGCACCGAGGCGAGCACATCGTCTTTGTCATCGAGCGACACGCCGCCGATCAAGTCGGACGCATTTTCGCGCTCGGCCAGCCAGCGCGACGCCTCATCGGTCGCGCCGCGCTGCGACAGGATGTATACCGAGGAGCCGTCGACGCGCCGATCGCGAATCGAATCGGCGTGAATCGACACGAACAGATCCGCCTGCTGCGCGCGGGCGCGGCGCATACGATCGCGCAAGGGCACGAAATAATCGCCGTTACGGGTGAGCACGGCCTTCATGCCCGGCTCCGCATTGATCTTGAGCGCGAGCTCCCGGGCGATGGCGAGCACCACATCTTTTTCGCGCGTGCCGTTCTTGCCAATCGCGCCCGGATCCTCGCCGCCGTGACCGGCGTCGACGGCGACGATGAGGTCGCGTGCATCGCGAGGCGCGTGCTCCGCCTTGACCGGTGTGTCGATGCTCTGAACCACACCCAAGTCGATTACCAGTCGATACCCGTAGCGGTCATTGGGCGCCGCCAGGAAGCTTTTGGCTTGGATGGGCCGCGCCAAGTCGAGCACGATGCGTAGCTCCCCGGACGGCCGGCGCGCGACGCGCACCTGTTTTACCGTCCCGGTACCCGCCGGGGCCCCGCGCGCGCCGCTCGCGAGCCGCGCACCGGCGACATCGAGGACCACACGATCGGGATTCTTGAGGACCTGCAAACTATGCTGGGCACTCCCCGAGAGATCGAGCACGATCCGCGTGCTGTCCGGGCCCGCCCAGAGCCGAATGGCGCGCACATCGACCGCGTGTGCCGGCAGCAGCAGCAGCGTCGACAACAACGTCGCCCAGGCGATCTGCGGTAGCCGAAGTCTCATAGCTCATTAAGTTAACGCCAAAGCGAAGTGTTTTTCAAGTTAAATTAGACACATAGGTCCTTAAGCTAGTGTCGCGTCCTAGGTTCCCCAACCACTCGGCGCCGAGCGATGTCCGGGCGCTCAAGCCGGCCCGTCGCGCCTCGCCCGCATACCCCAGCAGCACATTCAAGTCGGCGGGAGGCAATACGGCACCGCCTTTTTCCGGCCATTCCACCATGAGGAGTGATCCCGGGCCCGTGAGGTCGCGCAGACCCAACTCATCGACTTCGGTCAGGGATTGCAGGCGATACAAGTCCACATGGACGCAGGTGAGCGTCGCTAGGCGGTAGGTCTCCACCAGCGTGTAGGTCGGGCTGCGCACCAGCCCCGTGACTCCGAGTGCTCGGAGCAAACTGCGCACGCAGGTGGTCTTTCCCGCTCCGAGTTCGCCTTGCAGGTACACCACCGCGCCCGTCTGCACTGCAGCCGTACGCACGGCACCCGGAAAAGACCGGGCCAGCGCGTGGCCCAGGGCCTCCGTGGCGCCGCTGTCAGGCAAATTCAGATCCATCGACGACACCATAATCCCATCCCAGTGTTGGCCACCGCTCACGACCGCCTGACGAACAGGGCGTGGGTTATGCAACGGCGCCTAATTCTATACGCCGTCAGCGGCATTTGAGTTTGGGGTGTGAGGACAAACCTCGGCGATTCCCGCGAACCGGATACCGCGGCGCAGGGATTCTTTTCGACGATTCTCGGCGCGAAACACCTAGAATTCATCGAATGAACGCATTCGCATCGCCCGCCGCCCCACTCGACCACGCTGCCCTGCTGGCGGATGTGCGGCGTTGGAGCCGGGAGCTGGGCTTTGCGCGCCTCGGCGTCGCTCGGATCGATCTGGCGGCCGACGAGGCACACTTTCTCGACTGGCTGCGTGCGGGGTTCAACGGCGAGATGGCCTACATGGCGCGTCATGGAGTGAAGCGCAGCCGTCCGGCGGAACTGTTGCCGGGGACCGTGAGCTGCATCAGCGTTCGTATGGACTACTGGCCCGAGGACGCCGCCGACGCCGAAGCCACCCTGGCCGACGGCCGCGTGGCCTACATCTCCCGCTACGCCCTGGGCCGCGACTACCACAAGCTCATGCGCGCGCGCCTGCAGCAGCTCTGCGACCGCATCCAGGGCGCGGTGGGTCCCTGCGGCTACCGCGTGTTCACCGACAGCGCGCCGGTGTTGGAGAAGGCGCTGGCCCGCAATGGCGGCTTGGGTTGGATCGGCAAACACACCAACCTCATCGATCGCGCTGCCGGGTCGTATTTTTTCCTCGGGGAAATTTACCTGAACCTGGATTTGCCCGCTGATGAGCCCAGCAGCGCGCACTGCGGATCCTGCGCCGCCTGCATGCCCGCCTGCCCCACCGGCGCCATCGTCGCCCCGTATCGACTCGACGCCCGGCGCTGCATTTCCTACCTCACCATCGAACTGGCCGGGTCGATTCCAGTCGAGTTTCGCGCGGCAATCGGCAACCGCATCTACGGTTGCGATGACTGTCAATTGGTTTGTCCGTGGAATAAGTTCGCACGTCCGACCGCCGAGAAGGACTTCGCGGTGCGGCACGGGCTGGATCACTCGCAGCTCGTCGAGCTTTTCTCGTGGAGCGAGGCGCAATTCCTGGAAAGGACCAAGGGCAGCGCGATCCGCCGCATCGGCTACGAGCGATGGCTGCGCAACATCGCCGTCGCGCTCGGCAATGCGCCGACCTCGGCCGCGCTGATCGAGTCGCTGCGGAATCGCGCGCAGCACCCCTCGCCCGTGGTGCGCGAGCACGTGCACTGGGCCCTGTCGCGGCACCGGTCAAAACCGGTCGATGACCCGCACCCGTAAATTGTCCGTCAACCGGTGGGCGTTCAAACGCGCCGCCGCCAGGATCACCAAGTCGCGCGCGCCACTGCGAACCGCCCCGAGATCCGCGGCCTGACGAATCGCAAAATACTCCGGCGCGAAGCCGGCCGCCGCCAACGAGTCCATCCCCTGCCGCTGCAACGCCTCATAGTCGCGCTCGCCCGCATCTATTTTTGCCGCGAATTCGCTCAAAGTCGCATACAGCCGCGGCGCGAGAGCGCGCTCGCCCGACGTCAGATGCCGATTTGCCGTGGCGACCGCGAGGCCATCGCCGTCGCGCCAGGTGGCGCAGCCGATCACATCCATGGGCAGGAAGAGATCGTCGGCCAAGCGCCGCACGATCACCAGTTGCTGAAAATCACGCTCGCCGAACAAGGCAAAGTCCGGCTTGATGAGATTGCACAGCTTGATGAGCACCGTCGCGACATTGCTGAAGTGCCCCGGCCTGCGGGCCCCCTCCAGCGTGTCGCCGAGAATCGGCACGTTCACCGTGGCCGCCAATTCCCGGCCGATGGGGTAAATCTCCTGCAGCGGCGGCGCGAACACCACGGACGCGCCCATCTTCTGCAAAAGCTCGCGATCCGCCTCGAGGGTGGGCGCCTCGTGTTCCCGCGGATCCGCAAAGACGCTGACGACGACGTGATCGGCTCGCTCCTGCGCCTCGGCGATCAGGCTCATGTGCCCCTTGTGCAGGGTGCCGCTGGTGGGCACCAGCGCCACGCGCGTGCCGGCGGCCCGCCAAATTCGGATCCGGTCCCGGACCGAGGCGCTGCGAGTGAGAAATTCCATGTGGCGCTCAGCCGGCGGGCAGCAAGCTGCTGCCGGCCGGATTGAAGAAGTGCCGGCCGCGCCGCGCCTTGGTGATCTCGGCGAACAGCTGCTGGTAGTCGCTGTCGTTGTTCACCGGATCGATCGCCGCGGAATTCACGATCAGCAGCGGCGAGGCGTCATAGCTGTGGAAGAACCGCGCATACGCCTGAGTGAGCTTGTCGAGATAACCGCGTTCGATGTGTTGCTCGTAGCGAATGCCGCGCTTGGCGATACGATCCACCAGTACGTCGACGGGAGCTTGCAGGTACACGACGAGATCCGGTTTGGGCGCATCCACGACCACCCGTTCGTAGACTCGCTCGTACAGAGCGTATTCCGCATCGTCGAGCGTCACGCGCGCAAACAGCCGATCCTTCTCCAGCAGGTAGTCCGCCACGCGCACGGCGCCGAACAAATCTTCTTGCCGAACTTCTTCCAATTGCCGCGCCCGTTGAAATAGAAAGAACAATTGGGTCTGGAATGCCGCCGCACGCGGATTTTTGTAGAAACGCTCGAGAAAAGGATTCTGATCCGCCTGTTCCAAAACGAGCTGGCCGCCCAGCGACTGCCCCAAGCGGCGCGCCAGACTCGTCTTGCCGACGCCAATCGGACCTTCGACGACGATGAATCGGTGCGGTATTTCGCTCACCATTAGGCTCTTGTGTCCAGGATGGAAATTCCATCGCCGCCGGCACGCTGCGCCAGTTCCGACACGTTGCCGTGTCCTGGAATCGCAAGCGTGGGGGCGATGTCAGCCAAAGGATACAGGACGAAGTTGCGGGTCGACACTCCAGGGTGCGGCAGGGTGAGTCCGGGCGCGTCGATAGGCTCGCCCAGCATCCAAATCAGATCCAGGTCGATCACGCGCGGTCCCCAGCGCTCCTGCCGATGTCGACCCATCGCCTGTTCGATCCCGAGCAAGTGTTCGAGGAGTTCGCGCGCCGTCAGCTCCGTCAACAATCCCGCCGCCGCGTTCACGAAGTACGGCTGATCCTGCGGTCCCATCGGCTGAGTTTTGTAGAGGCGCGAACGCAGCAGCGAACGCGTCGCGGGCAGCGCCGCAAGGCGCTCGAATGCCTCGAGCACCTGCGTCTGCGGGTGATTTAGATTGCTGCCGATCGCCACATACGCAGGGCGCCAGAACGATGTCATAACCTTAAGTGCGCGCCGCTCCGCCGCGTCGTCGGCGGCGTCGTCGACGGGCGGGGGCCGCTGCGCCCTCTCCCTCCGGAGCCGCCGGTTCCGCTGGCCGCGCCTGAACCAGCGCCACGCGCTCTTCCTGCGGGAGCACTTGGATGTCGGTCCACCATTTCGCGAGCTCAGGGTCAGCGACGCCGACTTGCGCGCGCAATAGCAAGAAATCGTAGGCCGCGCGAAAGCGCGGGTGCTGCAGCAGGCTCAAGGATTTGACGCCGCTGCGCCGGTTGAACCGCGGCTGCAACATCAACAGTTCGCGCATGGGGATGGCGAAGCGCCGCGGGATCGCGACTCGCGACTGCTGTGCACGCAGTACCGTGTCGCAAGCCTGCATGAGCTGCGCGAGATCCGGTGCCGGCCCCGCCTGCCGCTCGTTCAGTTCGCGCAGCACCGCACTCCACAGCAGCACGGCGAACAGGAAGGTCGGGGTCACCGGCTTATCCGCCGCGATGCGTTCGTCCGTGTTGATCAGGCCGCGTTCGAGCATGTCCTCCGCGTACGCGTACGGCGGGAGCCCGAAGGCGGCGGCCGGCAGCGGAAACAAATGCTCGAAGAGCCCGTATTGCTTCAGCAGCCGATAAGCCTTCGCGCCGAATCCGGACAAGAACAATTTCAAGCACTCATCGAACAATCGCGCCGGGGGCACGCCATCCAGCAGGTACGCAAGCCTGCGGATGGGTGCTTCGGTCGCAGGCTCGATGGAGAAATCGAGCTTCGCCGCGAACCGCACCGCGCGCAGCATCCGCACCGGATCTTCCCGATAGCGCGTTTCCGGATCGCCGATCAATTTCAGGCGGCGCGCCCGCACATCGCTGACCCCGTCGACGAAATCCCAAATCGAAAAATCATCGATGCTGTAGTAGAGGCCGTTGGCCGCGAAATCGCGCCGCCACACATCTTCTTCGATCGTTCCGTAGATGTTGTCGCGCAGGATCCTCCCCCGCTGATCAAAGGCGCGGTGCTCGGAATCGTTCGGTGCCGTGAACTCCGCGTCCGGCGCAGGTCCCGCGGCCCGATCAATGCCGCCGCCCTCATTGTCCGCGTCGATATCATCGTCCTCCGCATCCTCGCGCTCCGGCGCCGCCGCCGCGCGGAAAGTCGCAACCTCGATGATTTCTTGGCCGAAATGCACGTGTGCCAGGCGAAAACGCCGGCCGATCAGGCGGCAATTGCGAAACAGGCGCCTCACCTCTTCCGGCAAGGCGTTGGTGGCCACGTCGAAGTCCTTCGGCGTGATGCCCAGGAGCAGGTCGCGGACCGCCCCGCCGACCAAAAACCCCTGATAGCCCGCCTCCTTGAGGCGGTAGAGGACCTTCAAGGCGTTCGGCGAGATCGCTGCACGCGATATCGAATGCTCAGAGCGAGGGATGATCAGGGCGGGAAATGGCGTCGACGATGCGTTCAAAAAGGGGGGTTCCGCTTGAGTCCAAAAAATTGGCCCGTATACTACCAGCCCTCTTGGGTTCAGGCGCCCAGAACCGCAAATACCGCTCCCTTCGTCTAGTGGCCTAGGACATTGCCCTCTCAAGGCAAGTACACGAGTTCGAATCTCGTAGGGAGCGCCA
>DASYFQ010000010.1:0-17660 GCA_036498345.1 Steroidobacteraceae bacterium | reverse complement strand
CCGGAATGACCTCCGCCGGAGCGGCCGCCGCCGCGCGATTGACCCTGCCGGGGCGCGCGCTCGCGCCACTCGGCGGGGGGCGGTGCGGTCACCGCAGCCAAGTCCGCAGGCTCGATGGCGGCGCGCGGAATCTGATGGCCGATGTAGCGTTCGATGTCCGGCAACGAGATGGCGTATTCCTCGCAACCGAAGCTGATGGCATCGCCCTCGGCGCCGGCGCGCGCGGTGCGGCCGATGCGATGCACGTAGTCTTCCGCGTCGTTCGGCAAATCGAAATTGAACACATGGCTGACGTCGGCAATGTGCAGGCCGCGCGACGCGACGTCGGTGGCGACCAGCACGGCGAGATCGCCGTTGTGGAAGTCGCGCATCATTTTCAGGCGCTTGGTTTGCGGTACGTCGCCCGACAGTGCCTGTGCGACGAATCCGTTCGCGGTCAGGGTTCGCTCGAGCACTTCGGCGATTCGCCGCGTGTTGACGAACACCATGGTGCGGCGGGCGTCGATTCGCCGCAGCAGTCCCATCAACAGCGGGATCTTCTCTTCGGTGGAAGGGAAATACAGCACCTGACGCACTCGATCGACCGTCATCTTGTCCGGCTCGATGCGGATCAGCTCGGGATTGTTCATGTGCTCGTAGGCGAGCTCGAGTACGCGATGCGACAGGGTCGCCGAGAACATCATGTTGAGGCGCAGCGTCGGATGCGGCAAACGCCGCAAAATGAAGCGGATATCCTTGATGAATCCGAGATCGAACATGCGGTCGGCTTCATCCATGACCGCCACTTGGATGTAGCGCAGATCGAACACGTGCTGCTTGAAGTAATCGATGATGCGGCCGGGCGTGCCGATCAACACGTCGACGCCTTCTTCGAGAATGCGCCGCTGCTTTTCGTAATCGACCCCGCCGAACACGATGGCGAGCTTGAGCCCGGCGTATTTGCCGATGCCTTCGGCGTCGGAGTGAATCTGCACCGCGAGTTCGCGCGTCGGCGCGATGACGATGGCGCGGGGCGCGTTCAGGGGGCGGTTCGCCGCGCCGGGGTCGGTGAGCAGCCGGTTGAACAAAGCGACGAGGAAGGCGGCCGTTTTACCGGTGCCTGTCTGTGCTTGACCCGCGACGTCGCCGCCGGCGAGGGCTACGGGCAAGGTCTGCGCCTGAATGGGGGTGCAGCGGGTATAGCCCAATTCGGCAATGCCCCGCTTCAAGGATTCGGCGATGTTGAGGGATTCGAACGTGAGCTGACTGAGATGGGCGTCTGACATTTTCTCTTTGTGGATTGCAGAAACTTGCAAAATGATGGGGACCGGATGACAATACACTCAATCCGGAGCAGGTCTATCCGCTCCCATCAACCGTATCATCGGTACCCTTGTAAGGTAATCAAGACCGCTAAAGCCGCTGTATTGTGCCCGAACGGCCGCGCATCGTCACTTCGCGTGAATTCGGCTGTAAATTTCCACCCATAACCCGCCATTCAAATTCCAAACGAATCTCCAAAAGGAGGTATTTCCGCAGTGAGTAACCCCAGTATCGTTCACACCAGTGACGCCACGTTCGACAAAGACGTGCTCAAGTCCGACAAGCCCGTATTGCTCGATTTCTGGGCGGAATGGTGCGGACCTTGCAAAATGATCGCCCCCATCCTCGATGAGATCGCCGACCAGTACAAAGACAAGATCCGGATCGCGAAGCTCAACATCGACGACAATCCGGCGACCCCGCCCAAATTCAACATTCGCGGCATTCCGACGCTGATCCTGTTCAAGAACGGTACCGTGGAGGCCCAGAAAGTCGGAGCAGTCACCAAGTCACAGCTCGCGGCCTTTCTGGACAGCAACCTGTGAGAGGCTACCTGGGAAATCAGTCGCGCGGCGGCGGCCAGGGCGGCGGCCAACAGGGCGGCGGCGGCCAAGGCGGCGGTCGATCCAATCGATCCAATCGCGGACCCCGCAACGATAACCGCAACGGCAACACCAACGGGGGCCGGCCCCCGCAGGAAGATTACGGTGATTTGCCGGAGGGCGGCGATGACCTAGAGATCATTGCGCCGACCGATCTTGCGCGCAGCCGCAGCTCGATGAATCTGACGGAGCTCAAGAAGCGGCCGATCAGCGATCTCGTCAAGCTGGCCGAGACCATGGGTCTCGAGAACATGGGCCGTTCGCGCAAGCAGGACATCATCTTCGGCGTGCTCAAGGCGCATGCGCGCAAGGGCGAGGATATCTACGGCGACGGCGTGCTGGAGATCCTGCAGGACGGCTTCGGCTTCCTGCGCTCCTCGGACTCGAGTTATCTGGCGGGCCCCGACGACATCTATGTGTCGCCGAGCCAGATCCGCCGCTTCAATTTGCGCACCGGCGATTCGATATCCGGACTGATCAGACCGCCCAAGGATGGGGAGCGTTATTTTGCGCTGCTCAAGGTCGGCGAGATCAACTACGATTCCCCGGAGAGCTCGCGCGGCAAGGTGCTGTTCGAGAACCTCACTCCGCTGCATCCCACCGAGCGCCTGAAACTGGAGCGCGGCAACGGATCGACCGAGGACTTGACGGCTCGCGCCATCGATCTGGTGGCGCCGATCGGCAAGGGCCAGCGCGGCCTCATCGTCTCCCCGCCGAAGGCGGGCAAGACCATGCTGCTGCAGAACATCGCCACGGCGATCACGGCCAATCATCCCGAGGTGTACCTCATCGTGCTGCTCATCGACGAGCGGCCCGAGGAGGTCACCGAGATGGCGCGCACGGTGAAGGGTGAAGTCGTGTCGTCGACCTTCGACGAGCCGGCCAGCCGCCACGTGCAGGTAGCCGAAATGGTGATCGAAAAAGCCAAACGCCTGGTCGAGCACAAGAAGGACGTGGTCATTCTGCTCGATTCCATCACGCGTCTGGCTCGCGCCTACAACACCGTCGTACCGAGTTCGGGCAAGGTGCTCACCGGCGGCGTGGACGCGAATGCGCTGCAGCGCCCGAAGCGGTTTTTCGGCGCGGCGCGCAACATCGAAGAGGGCGGAAGCCTCACCATTCTCGCCACCGCGCTGGTCGATACGGGCTCGAAGATGGACGACGTCATATTCGAAGAGTTCAAGGGCACCGGCAATTCGGAAATCCATCTGGATCGCCGCATCGCCGAGAAACGCACCTTCCCGTCGATCAACATCAACCGTTCGGGCACGCGTAAGGAAGAGCTCATTACGGAACCCTCGGAGCTGTCGAAGATGTGGATTCTGCGCAAGCTCCTGCATCCCATGGACGAGCTCGCGGCGATCGAGTTCTTGCTCGACAAGATGAAGGATACCAAGACCAATGGGGACTTCTTCGACGCCATGAAGCGGTAAGGACGCGCGTAGCGGGGGCGCCAAACACGCCGGGAGCTTGTGATGTACTGGTGGGCATGGATTGCGGTCGGCGCCATACTCTTGGGGTCGGAGCTGGCCTTCATCGACGCCCAGTTCTACCTGGTGTTCGTTGGAGCCAGCGCCTTCGTCGTGGGGATGTTGCAGCTGGTAGGCATCGCGTCGGCGGTGTGGCTGCAGTGGCTGATATTCGCGGTGCTTGCCGCGACGTCCATGTTCACCTTCCGGCGGCGAATCTACGAACGCATGCGCAGCGGGCTGCCTGCCTTGAAGGTCGGCCCCGCAGGCGAAATCGTCACGGTTCCGGTGGCGCTGCCTCCCGGAGAGACCTGCCGTCTCGAATATCGCGGCTGTTCCTGGAGTGCGGTCAACGCCGGCTTGGGCGCGATTGCCGCCGGATCGCGGGCGCGCATCGAGCGCGTCGATGGACTGACGCTGGTCGTACGCGGCGACGCATAACGCTTGCAATAACTCACGCGTAAGATGCGATAACTCAGGAGAGTTTCTTGGATATTTCGTTCAGCTATGCATTCATCGTAATAGCCGTGGTCGTGGTGATCGTGCTGGCCAAGACCGCCACCGTGGTTCCGCAGCAAAGCGCCTTCGTGATCGAGAACCTCGGCAAGTACAGCCGTACCTTGCAGGCCGGGTTTCACATCCTGATTCCGTTCGTCGAACGCGTGGCCTACCGGCACAGCCTCAAGGAAATCGCCATCGATATCGCCGAGCAAATCTGCATCACGCGCGACAACGTGCAGGTGGGGGTCGACGCCGTGCTATACATGCAGGTGCTCGATCCGCACCTCGCTTCCTACGGCATCACCAATTTCGGCTTCGCCATCTCGCAGCTCGCCCAGACCACGTTGCGCAGCGAAATCGGCAAGATCGAACTCGACCGCACCTTCGAGGCGCGCGGCCAGATCAACACCAACGTCGTGAGCGAATTGGACAAGGCATCGGCTCCCTGGGGGGTCAAGGTGCTGCGCTATGAAATCAAGAACATCACGCCGCCGAAAGACGTGCTGCAGGCGATGGAGAAGCAGATGCGCGCGGAACGCGAGAAGCGCGCGGTCGTGCTGACCTCCGAAGGCGAGCGCGATGCCAAGATCAACGCCGCCGAGGGCGACAAGCAACGCGTGATCAAGCAGTCCGAGGCCAACAAGCAGCAGCAGATCAACGAGGCCGAAGGCCAGGCAGCGGCCATCCTGGCGGTCGCGACGGCGACGGCCGAGGGCCTCCGGCAGGTCGGCATTGCGCTGTCGGATCGCGGCGGCATCGAGGCCATGCAGCTGCGCATCGGCGAGGAATACGTGAAGCAATTCGGCAAGCTGGCGCAGGCCGGAACCACACTGGTGGTGCCCGCCAATCTGACCGACCTCGCGTCCATCGTGACCATGGCCACCAGTATCGCAAGGAAGCCCCCGGCCATTCCGGCGAGTTAGGCATGCCGGAGCAGCGTGAAGCCGCGAAAATCGGCTTCGTGGAATTCGTCGTATTGGCGGCGGCCACGATGTCGACCCAGGCCATCGCCATCGACGCGATGTTGCCCGCTTTCCCCATCATCGTCCGGGCACTGCGCGTGGCCGACGAGAATCACATTCAATGGATCGTCACCGCGTACATGGCGGGCCTCGGATGCGGCCAGCTGTTTTGGGGGCTGATGTCCGACCGTTTCGGCAGGCGGCCGATATTGATCGGCGGACTCGGACTGTACGTCTTGGCGGCGCTGCTTTGCGGCCTCGCCGGCAGTTTCCACGCGCTGCTCGCTTGGCGCTTCGTCCACGGACTGTCGGCGGCGAGCGTAGTGGTGACGCGATCGGTCATCCGCGATTTGTATTCGGGCCGGCACATGGCACGGGTGATGTCGCTGACCTTCATGGTGTTCTTGATGGTTCCCATCATCGCCCCGAGCTTGGGTGCGCTCATCCTCATGCTGGCGCCGTGGCGCTACATATTCATCGTGTGCGGCATTTTTGCCGCGGTGGTCGGTACATGGGCGCTATTGCGGCTGCCCGAGACCCTGCACCCGGAATACCGTCTGACGCTGAACGGCTCCCACATCGCCGGCGCAGTGCGCTTGGTGCTGTTCGACCGCGGCTCGCTCTGCTACACGCTCGCGATGTCCGTCATGTTCGGCGGGATCATGGCTTATGTGGGCATGGTGCAGCAGATATTCGGCGAGGTATTCCACCGCCCAAATCTGATGCCCGCGGTATTTGCGCTGTGCGCGACGAGCATGGGCGTCGCCGCATTTCTGAACTCGAGAATCGTGGAACGGTTGGGGATGCGCCGGATATCGCACACCGCGCTCCTGGTCTACCTCGCGATCACCGGACTGCACACTGCGGTGGCGGCGTTGGGGTTCGAGCAGATGTGGATTTTCGTCGCCTTTCAGTCCGCGACGATGGCGTGTTTCGCCCTGTCGGTTTCCAATTTCGGCGCCATGGCCATGGACCCGATCGCGTCGGTTGCCGGTATCGGCGCCTCGTTGCAGGGCTTCGTGTCGACGCTGGGCGGCGCGCTCGTCGGCGCGCTCATCGGGCGGCAGTTCAACGGTACGGCATTGCCGCTGGCGGCCGGATCGCTGTGCTGCGGACTGGCGAGCCTGCTATTCGTTCTGTTGGCGGAGAAGGGCAGGCTGTTCAGAGCCCACCACATCGCCGACGAGATGCCGGCCGTGGCGCAGGTGGAAGGAGCGGGGTGGCACTAGGGGTGCGAACCCGTGTGAAAAAACTCGTCGAGTTCCTTACCGGAGGCCGCATCGGCGAAACCGTCGAACTTGCCTTGCTCGACGATGAGCTTGGCGGCCCGCATGAAGCCGCCCCAGGCGGAACGCGCCAGCGCGCCGCCGATGCTGACCCGGCGCACGCCGAGCGCCGCAATGTCCTGCATCGTGAGATTGCCGGGCCAGCCCATGAGGAGGTTCACCGGTTTCGGCGCCACGCCGGCGACCACGGCGCTGATGTGCTCGGGCGTGCGGATCCCCGGTGCGTAGAGGCAGTCGGCGCCGGCGTTCGCGTAGGCTTGGAGCCGGTGGATGGTCTCCTCGATGTCGGGCCTCCCGTGCAGAAAGCCTTCCGCGCGGCCGACCAGTAAGGTGTCGCCGCCGGCCTTGTCGATGGCCTTACGCGCCGCGCGAACCCGCTCGACGGCCGCATCGACTTCGTAGAGCGGCTGCGACGCGTGGCCGGTTGAATCTTCGATCGACAGTCCCGCGACGCCCGATTCGACCGCAAGGCGCACGCTTTCCGCGACGCCGGCCGCATCCGGCGCGAAGCCGTTTTCGAAGTCGGCGTTGATCGGCAGGTCCGTCGCCTCGACCATGTCGGTCAGATGATCGAGCACCCGGTCGCGCGACATACCGCCATCCGGATGGCCGTGCGACCACGCGAATCCCGAGCTGGTCGTGGCCAGCGCCTTGAAGCCGAGGCCCTGTAGAAAGCGTGCGCTTCCAACGTCCCAGGGATTGGGAAGGACGAAGCAGCCTGCCTGGTGCAGCTGGTGGAATACGCGGCGCTTGTCGGCAATGCTGGGGCGGACGTGGGGCATGCGTTACTCCTGAAGCGACGTTCGATATCATGTACCTTATCGCGCATGAAAAAAACCACGCTCATCGGCTCGTTACTGGCGCTGCTGGCGGCACCCGGATTGGCGGCGGCGCAGGAGCTCGGTGCTCTGGTGAACAACCAGCTTTCGGGACTGGTCGACACCTACAAGGGAATCCACGCGCATCCGGAACTCTCGCATCATGAAGAGCACACGGCCACATTGCTGGCGGGCGAATTGCGCAAGGCCGGCTACACGGTCACGGAACGGGTGGGAAAGTATCCGGACGGAACACAGGCTTACGGGCTGGTGGCGATCCTGCAAAACGGTCCCGGTCCGAGACTGCTGATTCGTGCCGATATGGATGCGCTGCCCATCGTCGAGGAGACCGGCGTGACCTATGCCAGTCACGTCAAAACCAAGAACGCCGCCGGCCAGGACGTCGGGGTGATGCACGCCTGCGGCCATGACGTGCACGTCACGACGATGATCGGCACGGCGCGTGCGCTCGCCGCCACCCGGGCGAAGTGGCACGGTACGCTGATGCTGGTCGGCCAGCCGTCGGAAGAAACCATCGACGGGGCCAAGGCGATGCTGGCCGATCACCTCTACGATCGCTTCGGCACGCCCGATCTTGCGATTGCCCTACACGATACCAATACGCGTGCGGCCGGCACCGTCTCGATCACCAGCGGACCGGCATTGGCGAGTTCGACATCCGTGGATGTCGTGCTCCGGGGCATCGGCGGCCACGGCGCGGTCCCGCAATTGAGCAAAGACCCGATCGTGATGGCGGGCGAGTTCATCGTGCAGCTTCAGACCATCGTCAGCCGGCAGGAAAATCCGCGCGATCCCGCGGTCGTGACGATCGGCGACATTCACGGCGGCACCAAGCGCAACATCATTCCGAACGAAGTCAAACTGGAGCTGACCACTCGCGCCTTCACCGACAAGTCGCGGCAAATCATCGTGGACGGAATTCGACGCACGGCGCAGGGAGTCGCGCTGTCCGCCGGGGTCCCCGACAGCCTCGCGCCGGTGGTCACGGTGCTCGAGGATGAGTCGACGCCGGTGATGTACAACGATCCCGCGCTCAGCAAGAGGGTGAAGGGCGCGCTCATCCAGGCACTGGGCGCACCCAATGTCTTCGACGAAGATGCCATCATGGCCAGCGAGGATTTCGGCGTCCTCGGACTCGAAGGCCGCAAGATTCCGACGGTCATGTTCTGGCTGGGTGCGATGGATGCGGCGAAATTTGCCGCGGCTCAAGCCGCGGGCAAATCGCTGCCGGGTCCCCACAACAGTCGGTTCGAGCCGAATCCCGAACCCACGCTGCGCACCGGAGTCACGGCGATGTCTTCAGTGGCGATCGCCCTGTTGCAGTAGTGATTCGCAGACGCAATGCGTTGTCGCTGGAGGCAATTGTCGAAGGCGGACTCTGCATCGGCTGCGGATTGTGCCAAGCGCTCGCGGGAGCGGACAAAATCCAGATCGTCCTGACGCCCGAGGGCCGCGAGCGGCCTGTGGCGCGACAGCCTCTCGACCAGGCAACGCTCGAACGCATCAACGCAACTTGCCCGGGAACGCGCGTCGAGGGAGCAGCTCGCGTCGAGGGAGCGGCGCACGCTGAGGGAGCAGCGGCAACGCACGATCTGGTGTGGGGGCCCGCGGAACACTTGGCCATCGGCTATGCGGGCGACCCGGATGTGCGGTTCCGAGCCTCGACGGGCGGTGTATTGACCGCGCTGAGCCAATTTTTGCTGGCCAGCGGCCGCGCCAAATTCATTCTGCATGTGGCTGCGTCCGGCACGGAGCCGATGCGCACGGAGCGTCGACTCAGCTTCGATGCCGCGTCGGTACTCGAGGGCGCGGGCTCGCGTTACGGGCCTGCGGCGCCGCTCGTTGATTTCACCGCCTTGCTGGACCGCGCCGAGCCGTTCGCGCTGATCGCGAAGCCCTGCGACATCGCGGCCGTGCGCAACCTGGCGCGCATCGATCCGCGGGTGGATCGATATCTGCGATATGCGCTGACCTTCGTCTGCGGCGGCGCATCGGATCTCACCAAATCAGAAGAGGTCGTGAGCAAATTCGGCATCCGGCCGGATGAACTGTCCATGTTTCGGTATCGCGGCAACGGCAATCCGGGACCCACGCGGCTTACGACCCGGGATGGGCGGAGCTTCGAGTTGACCTATCAGGAGATGTGGTCGGATGAAGCCACGTGGGGTATTCAGCCGCGCTGCAAGATATGCCCCGATGCCATCGGCGAGAGCGCGGATCTCGCCGCCTCGGATGTTTGGCCGGGCGGCGGCCCGAGCGGTGAAGATGAGGGCTTCAACGGCATCATCGTGCGCACGGCGCGGGGTCTCGAACTCTACCAAGCGGCGCTCGCGGCCGGCGCCATCGTCGCCGAACCGGGAGACTTGAGCTTCCGCGACTTCGATCGATTCCAACCGCATCAGGTCCGCAAGAAGCGCGCGGTTTGGGCTCGCTTGGCGGGGATGAGGGCCGCGGGTCAGCCGGTGCCCGATACGCATCGTCTGCGCCTGGCTGAGTGCGCGCGCTTGAATAGCGTGGCGGAGAACCTGGCGGAGGCACGTGGCGCTCGCCGCCGGGCCAAGCAGGGAAGATTGGGCGAGCCGCCCGCCGTCAAGCGCCCCTAGACGTCGCCGCCGTTGCGCTCTCGCTCGATGGCGCGATAGCCGATGTCGTGGCGGTATTGCACCGAATCCCAGTGAATCGCGTGCACGAGTTGGTACGCCTGTGTTTGCGCGGCGGCGACCGTGTCGCCCAAACCGACCGCGCAGAGGACGCGGCCGCCCGCGGTCACGATTTGCGCGCCTTCGGTGCGGGTGCCGGCGTGAAATACTTTTCCGGGCAGCCGTGCGGCGGCATCGAGTCCGCTGATCGAATCGCCTTGACGATAGCCGTCGGGATAGCCGCCGGCCGCCATCACGACGCCGAGCGCCGCGCGAGGGTCCCAGCGGGCAGGGGTTCGATCGAGCGCGCCGGTGAGCGCGGCCTCGCATAAATCGACCAGGTCGCTTTGCAGCCGCATCAGAATGGGCTGGGTCTCCGGATCGCCGAATCGACAATTGAACTCGAGCACATTGGGCGTGCCGTCCGCGGCGATCATGAGTCCGGCGTAGAGAAATCCTTGGTAGGGGTTGCCGTCTGCGCGAAGTCCGCGCAGCGTCGGCTCGATCACCTCGCGCATGATGCGCGCGTGCAATGCCGGTGTGACGATGGGCGCGGGCGAATAAGCGCCCATGCCGCCGGTATTGGGTCCTCGATCGGCGTCGTCGCGGCGCTTGTGGTCCTGTGACGTGGCGAGCGGCAACACGCTTTGATCGCTGGCGATCACGATGAAGCTGACTTCTTCGCCGCTCAAGAATTCCTCGATCACGATGGTCCGGCCGGCGCTGCCGAAACTGCCGCCGAGCATGGCGGCGGCGGTTTCGATGGCGGCTTCATGAGTCTCGCAGATGACGACGCCCTTGCCGGCCGCGAGCCCATCGGCCTTGACGACCACGGGTAAGCGTTGCGCACGGATATAGGCCGGATCGAAGGTGTCCTGCGTGAAGGTGGCGTAGCTTGCGGTGGGTATGCGATGGCGCCGGAGGAAGTCCTTGGTGAACGCCTTCGATCCTTCCAGGCGCGCCGAGGCGCGGGAGGGGCCGAAGCAGGCGCGGCCTGCGGCGGCGAAGCGATCGACGATGCCGGCGACCAGCGGCCCTTCGGGGCCGACGATGGTGAGTCCTATGTCCTCGCGCGTCGCGAATGCCAGCAGGGCTTCGATATCGTCGGCCGGAATGGCGGCGTTGCGGACTTTGGGCTCGAGCGCCGTGCCCGCGTTGCCCGGAGCGACGAACACCTCGCGAACGCGCGCCGATTGCGCGCACTTCCATGCCAGGGCGTGTTCGCGGCCGCCGCCGCCGACGATCAGAATCTTCATGGGAGCGGCCAGCCTCTAGTGGCGAAAGTGACGCATTCCGGTGAACACCATCGCGATGCCGTGCTCGTCGGCGGCCGCGATGACTTCGGCGTCGCGCTTCGAGCCGCCCGGCTGAATCACCGATTTGACCCCGAGTTCGGCAACCGCGTCGAGCCCATCGCGAAACGGAAAGAAGGCATCGGACGCAATGCTCGCGCCTTGCATGTCGAGGCCGGCATCCTTGGCCTTGTGGGCGGCGATTTTACTGCTGTCCACCCGGCTCATCTGCCCCGCGCCGATGCCCACCGTCGCCTTGTCCTTGACGCAAACGATGGCATTGGATTTGACATATTTCGCAACTCGCCAGGCGAAAATCAAATCATCGAGCTCGTGGAGCGTGGGAACGCGCTTGGTCACCGCGCGCAGTTCCTGAGCGCGTATCGCGCCCGTGTCCCGGGTTTGAACCAAGAGACCGCCGGCAACGCTTTTGTATTCGAGCAGTTGCGTGACGGGCAGGCCCAACTCGCCGACTTGCAGTACGCGCACGGAGTCCTTGAGCGACAGCAAGGCCTTGGCGGCGGCCGACACGCTCGGCGCCAGTATCACTTCGACGAATTGCTGATCCAAGATCGCGCGTGCGGTCGCCGCATCCAATTCGCGATTGAAGGCAATGACGCCGCCATAGGCGGACACGGGATCGGTGCGATAGGCTCGTGCGTAAGCCTCCTCGACAGTGCCGGCTCGGGCGGCGCCGCAAGGATTGGCGTGCTTGACGATGACGCATCCCGCCGTGTCGAACTGCCGCACGCATTCGAGGGCCGTATCGCTGTCCGCGATGTTGTTGTACGAGAGTTCCTTGCCCTGAATTTGCCGGCCTTGAGTCACGGACGCGCCGATGGCGCGCGGATCCGTGTAGAACGCGGCTTGCTGATGCGGATTTTCGCCGTAGCGCAGATCCAGATGCTTGCGAAACGACAGATTCAAGTCGTCCGGAAATGTCGGCGCTCCGCCGCCGATGGCGCCGGTGAAATAAGCCGACACCATGGCATCGTATTGCGCCGTGTGCGCAAACGCCTTGGCGGCGAGTTTCTGACGCATGGCGATATTCGTGCCGCCTTGATTGGCGGCCAACTCATCGAGCAATGCGCGGTAATCGCCCGGATCGACCACTACGGTCACCGAGGCGTGGTTCTTCGCGGCGGCGCGCACCATGGCGGGGCCGCCGATGTCGATATTGTCGACCGCGTCGTCATAGCTGCAGTCGGGCCGCGCCACCGTGGCGGCGAACGGATAGAGATTGACGGCCAGCAGATCGATGGGTTCGATGTCGTGCGCACGCATTACCGCTTCATCGAGACCGCGCCTTCCCAGAAGGCCGCCGTGTATCTTCGGATGCAGGGTCTTGACGCGGCCGCCCATGATTTCCGGAAAGCCGGTGTGCTCCGCCACTTCCTTGACCGTGATGCCGTGGCTCACCAAGAGCTTGGCGGTTCCGCCCGTCGACAGAAGCTCGATGCCGCGTTCCTTGAGCTCGCGCGCGAACTCGACGATGCCGGTCTTGTCGGAGACGCTGAGTAACGCGCGGCGGACGGGCGTGAGCAATGGAGGACCTACTCGCTGATGCCGAACTCTTTGAGTTTCTTGCGCAATGTGCCGCGATTGATGCCGAGAATCGTCGCCGCGCGGCTCTGATTGCCCTGCGCGTGGCCCATGACCACTTTGAACAACGGCTCTTCGACTTCGCGCATCACGAGATCGTATAGATGCGCGGGCTTGTGGCCGTTCAACGTTTCAAAATAGGACTGCAATGCTTCCTCGGCCTGCGAACGCAAGGGCACGCCCTTGCCGTTCACCTTCAGATCGCGGCCGTTGAAGGCCGGCGACATGTCTTTGCGTGATCTCGATTTCTTTTTTGCGACCATGGCCCTGTCCAAATCCCTGTCGATCGTTTTGTTATTTCGATGCGCGCCTAAGCAGCGCGACCCACACCCGTGCCGTAATGTTCCAGCAGCGTCGACAGTTGCTCCTGTGGCGTCTCGATTCGAACGAGACGATTCCGCAAGGCGTCTTGTCCGGGATGCTGCCGAAAATACCAACTCAAATGCTTACGTGCCACACGAACACCCGTCTCATCGCCGTAAAAGGCGTACAGGTCTTCGAGGTGGGCGCGCATAATATCACGTACTTTTTCCAGCGCTAGCATCGCGCGCGATTCGCCCGTCGAGAGGAAAAAATTGACTTCGTCGAAGATCCATGGCCGGCCCTGTGCCGCTCTGCCGATCATGATGCCGTCGCATCCGGTTGCTTCGAGAATCGCCTTAGCGCGTTGCGGCGAATCCACATCACCGTTCGCAAACACGGGAATCTTGATCGTCGCCTTGATGGCAGCCACGGTTTCATGTTCGGCATTACCCTGATACAGATCGGCACGCGTGCGCCCGTGAATCGCAAGTGCTTGAATACCGGTGTCTTCCGCGATCAGTGCGATGCGGACGCCGTTCTTGTGGCCGGGATCCCACCCGGTACGCGTCTTCAACGTCACGGGCACATCCACGGCTCGCACCACGGTGTGTAAAATTCGCGCGACCAGCTCCTCATCCTGGAGCAGCGCGGAGCCGGCCGCCCGATTGCAGACTTTTTTTGCGGGACAGCCCATGTTGATGTCGATGATTTGCGCCCCGGCATCGACGTTGCGCCGCGCCGCATCGGCCATCATCGCGGGATCGAAGCCGGCGATCTGCACCACGCGGGGGCTGGGCTCGCCTGAATGGTCCATGCGCCGCCGCGATTTCGGCGTATCCCACAAGCGCACGTCGGCTGTGAGCATTTCCGATGCAGCAAGTCCTGCGCCAAATCGCCGGCACAGAATGCGAAAGGGGCGGTCGGTAACGCCCGCCATGGGTGCGAGCACCACATTGGACGGCAGACTGTAGGGGCCGATCTTGACGGCGCGCGGGATGAAAGTCGTCATCGGGTGGCAGTCTGCGCCGCAACATCATTGGCGCACGATATTTTTTTATCCACGCCGCGCAGGCACACATCGATTTCGAATCCCTCGGCGCTCTTCCCGGGATCCAAAATTTGCAACGTCGCATCGACGCGTTCGCCGGGCGTCAGCATCCGAGCCGTCGGTTTGCCCATGTATTCGGTCGGCTCGAAGTCGCGCGTGCCGATACTTTTGCCAAAGCGATCGGCGAGCGTCACGCGGAGCAGCGGATAGGGCTGCAACTGAGCGGCGGTATTGAGAATGCTGGCGCGAAGTTTCAATGTGCCGTTCGCATCCGGATCGCCGGTCACACCCCACTGGCGGAGCTGGTAGGCAGACAGATTCGCGGGCGCGGGCAACGGGGCGCCCATCGCCCCGTACAGCACGCGCACGCCGGCGCCGAAAGGGCCGTGGGCGTGGGCGACGAACCATTCTCGATTCTGATGCACGACTTGGGTCATCAGCAGCAGCGCCGAGACGATGGCGGCGCCCAGCCACAGGATGAGCGGGCGCCGTGCGCTGGGGTGCCCGGAGTGTCTGGCCCCGCGCTCCGGCTGTATGCGCGGCTCGTATCCCGCCAGCATATCGCGGCGCACATCTTCGGGCACTTCGAAGCCGCCGACGCGGTCAGGCTCGCGCGAGGTATCGCGCGAGGTATCGCGCGGGGTATCGCGCAGGGAGCTGCCAATTACGCTCTCCGGGTGGGGCGCGAGTTCGGCCGCACCCACAGCCTCGGCATCAGCTTCAGTATCAGCATCAGCCTCAACCTCAACCTCAACCTCAACCTCAACCTCAACCTCGGCATCAACTTTAGCGCCAACATCAACATCAACATCAACATCAACATCGGCATCCGGCGGAGGCGAAGCCGGCGGTGCCCGTTTTTTGGATTCGACAAAAATGCGATCCAGTTCCCCCGGCGGAAGCGTGAACTCCATTGAACGCTCGCCGTCCTCGGTGTCCAGAAATTCGAGCTGCGCGATCTCGACCCCGGGCGGACTGAATTCCTCGTAATCCTCTGCCGCTGCTTGGACCGCTTGCTGTGCGGGTGTCGATTCCAGAATGCTGTCGGCCCGCGTCTCCATCTCGAGCGACGTTTCGCTGGCCGTGAAGGCGGCTGAATCTTCGGCAAGGCGCGCCAAGGCGTTGAAAACCTCGCCGCACCGTCCGCATCGCACCTGGCCGCTCGCGGCGCGCAGCACTTCCGCCGACAATTTGAAGACGGTCTCGCATTTTAGGCATTGCGTGTACACCGCTTAAGCGCCTCTCTTCCGAGCGTAGATGCAGCACCAGTCGTCGCGTTCAACGATTTGCACCATATCAAAAGCAGCGCCGTAGGCGGCCTTTACCGTGTAGGCCTGGGTCTTCAGCAGTCCCGATAGGAGCAAATACCCTCCCGGCTCGCAGGCCTGCGTCAGCGTAGGCGCCAATTCGATCAACGGACCCGCGAGAATATTGGCCATGACACAATACGCCGGTCGCAAGCCGCCTTCGATGCCCAGCACGTCGATGCTCGAGGAAACACCGTTGCGCGTCGCGTTGTCGCGCGTAGCGAGCAGCGCCTGAGGATCCAGATCGACCGCCTGCACGTGGGCCGCGCCCAGTTTCAGCGCGGCAATTCCCAAGATGCCGGAGCCGCACCCATAATCGATCACGCTGCGGCCGCCGATCGGCAACGAATCCAAGATCTGCAGGCAGAGCGCCGTGGTCGGATGCGTGCCGGTGCCGAAGGCGAGCCCTGGATCGAGGCGCAGGACCACGGCATCCGGGTCGTCCGGGAGCTCGGCCGACGTGGGGCATACCCAGAGACGCCGTCCGAAGCGCATCGATTTCCAATCGGCCAGCCACACTCGCTCCCAATCCTGATTCTCGACGCCCCGCACACGCGCGGTCCGGGTGATGTGCGGTCCCAAGACGGAGGCGAGCCGATCGAGATGAAGAGCCGCGTCCAAGGACGCGCCGTCGGACGATTCCTGGAACAGAGCCCGCACCAGCGTGTCGCTCCACAGTCTGATTTCGCCGGGCTTGGGCTCGAGCACGGGCTCATCGCCGCGATCGACGAAGGTGATCGAACTCGCCCCAAGCTCGAGAAGCGCAGATTCGACCGTCTCCGAACTCAAATCCGCGAGCGGGAATTCGATTTCATAAAACGTCATCGCCGCAACCCGCGTTGGTCTACTTAAGTCCCAAACGTCGCTCTAGATAATGGATATCGGTGCCGCCCTGACGGAAAGCGGAATGATTGAATATCTCTTGGTGCAGGGGAATATTGGTCTTGATGCCTTCCACGACCATCTCGGCAAGCGCGTTGCGCATGCGCGCGATGGCGGTGTCCCGCGTGTCGCCGTAGGCGATGACCTTGCCGATCATGGAATCGTAGAACGGCGGTACGTTGTAACCGGTGTACACGTGGCTGTCGACCCGAATGCCCGGACCGCCCGGCGAATGCCACAGGCGGACGGGACCCGGCGACGGCACGAAAGTTTTGGGGTCCTCGGCGTTGATGCGGCATTCCACCGCGTGGCCGCGGATCTGGATGTCGTTCTGGCTGTAGGGCAGTGGTTCGCCCGCGGCGATGAGCAGCTGTGCTTTGACGATGTCGATGCCGGTCACGAGCTCGGTCACCGGATGCTCGACTTGCACGCGCGTGTTCATTTCGATGAAAAAGAATTCGTTGTCCTGGTACAGGAACTCGAGCGTGCCCGCATTGCGATAGCCGACCTCCCGGCACGCTCTGGCGCAGCGCTCGCCCATGGTCTTGCGCTGCTTGGCCGTCAAGCCCGGTGCGGGCGCTTCTTCGATGACTTTCTGATGGCGTCGCTGCATGGAACAGTCGCGCTCGCCCAAGTGCACCACGTTGCCGTAATTGTCGGCGAGCACCTGAAACTCGATATGCCGCGGCTTCTCGAGGAATTTCTCCATGTACACTTCGGCATTGCCGAAGGCGGCGAGGGCCTCCGTCTGGGTGACGCTGATGGCATTCAGGAGCGAGGCGTCCGTGTGCACCACGCGCATGCCGCGGCCGCCGCCGCCGCCGGAAGCTTTGATGATGACGGGGTAGCCGATGTCCTTGGCGATGCGGAAATTTTCGTCGACGTCATTGCCCAGCGGCCCGTCCGAGCCGGGCACGCAGGGCACGCCCGAGGCCTTCATTACCTTGATCGCCGACACTTTGTCGCCCATCAAGCGGATGGTTTCGGCGCGGGGTCCCACGAAGATGAAGCCGCTCTTTTCGACGCGTTCGGCGAAGTCCGCATTCTCCGACAGAAAGCCGTAGCCCGGATGAATCGCGACCGAGTCGGTGACCTCGGCCGCGCTGATGATGGCGGGCATGTTCAAATAGGACAGGGCCGACTGCGGCGGGCCGATACAGACGGTTTCGTCCGCGAGCAGCACGTGCTTGGTGTTGAAGTCTGCGGTCGAATGCACGGCGACGGTCTTGATACCGAGCTCGCGGCAGGCGCGCAGGATGCGAAGGGCGATCTCGCCGCGATTAGCGATGACGACTTTTTCGATCATCGCAACTATTCGATGATGAACAGCGGTTGGCCAAACTCGACGGGCTCGCCGTTCTTCGCGAGTATCGCGGTGACCCGTCCGGCCTTGTCCGACTCGATTTGATTCATCATCTTCATGGCTTCGATGATGCACAGTATCTGGCCGACTTTGATTTCGGTGCCGAGGTCGACGAACGACTTGGCCCCGGGGGATGCGGCGGAGTAATACGTGCCCACCATCGGCGATGTGACCGTGTGCTCATCGATGCGCGGTTTGTGTTCGCCGGCCGCGGTGGCCGGCGTGGCTGGCGCGCTCTGCGGCGCGCTCTGAACCATGGGCAT
>DASYFQ010000009.1:0-11409 GCA_036498345.1 Steroidobacteraceae bacterium | reverse complement strand
CCGAATTTGGTGGCCCGCTATGACGTGATATGCCGCTCACGACGCATGAGAATCAAGAACAGAGGCACGCCGATCAGCGCGGTCAGCGCACCGACCGGCAGTTGCCGCGGTGACGCGGCGATGCGCGCCAGCGTATCGGCCAAGGTCAGCAGCGTGCCGCCCAACAGGATCGACGCCGGCACGACGATACGATGGTTGCTGCCCGCGGCCAGCCGCACCAGATGCGGCGTGACGAGGCCAATGAAACCTATGCCTCCGGCCGTGGTCACCGCCGTGGCAGTGAGCGCCGCGGTCGCGCAGAACAGCGCAATCCGTGCCGGCGACAGTGCAACTCCCAGGGATTGAGATTCGATTTCGCCGCGTGCCAACACGTTCAAGCTGCGCGCGCCGGCGATGGCAAGGCCGCCGACGGCCAGCAACATGCACAGCGCCGCGGGTGAAAAGGGCGCGAACGATAAATCGCCCATCAGCCAGAACAGCATGCCGCGCAATCGGGTTTCATCGCCCAAGGCGAGCATCAGACTGACGATCGCTGCACAGCCGGAGGCGACCACCACGCCGTTGAGCAACAATCGTTGCGGAGTCCATCCGCCGCGCGCGTGGGCGAGCGCGAACACCAACAGGGTTGCGCCCAACGCGCCGGCTCCCGCGGCCCAGTCGACGATCAGACCGCCCAAGCCCAATAACATCGCGGCCAGAGCCGCCACCGCCGCTCCGCCGGATATGCCGAGCACATAGGGGTCGGCCAGAGGATTGCGCAGCAATACCTGCATGAGCACGCCGGCCAGTGCCAGCAGCCCGCCGGTGCTGAAGGCATTGAGGGCGCGAGGCAGGCGCAGGCCCAAAATGACCTCGCGTACGACGGAATCGTGGCCGTTCAGCAACGCCGTCAACACGGCATCGAAGCGCAAGGACGTGCTGCCGACTGAAACGGCCAATCCTAAGCTCATCAGCGCGAACAACGATAATAATGGCAGCAGTCTGCTGGGTTTCATGTGCCGCGTACCATAGGGCCCTTGAGCGGCGACCACAAGCGGCCGGTGATATGGAACAATTGGCCCAATGACCATCCAACCCGCCCTCGACTACATCGATAAGGACGGCTTTCGCGCCAACGTGGGCATCGTGCTGACGCGCGGGTCCGGAGAAGTGTTCTTGGGCGGCCGCGTCGGCGGCCGCGGCTGGCAATTTCCCCAAGGGGGCGTCAACCGCGGCGAGCGCGTGGAAGAAGCGTTGTTTCGTGAGCTCAAAGAAGAAATCGGCCTGGAGCGCGATGATGTGGAGGTGTTGGGCTCGACCCGGGGCTGGTTGCGGTATCGCCTGCCGCGGCAATATGTCCGCGACCGCTGCATCGGACAAAAACAGCGCTGGTTTCTGTTGAAGCTCGTGGCCGACGAATCGAGGCTACGATTCGATGCCACCACCACGCCCGAATTCGATCGCTGGCGCTGGGCCGACTATTGGACCCCGGTGCGCGAAGTCGTCTACTTCAAGCGGCGTGTCTACGTGCGCGCGCTTCACGACCTAGCCCCCTTGATGTTCCCCGCGGGCCTGCCGCCTTATCCCCAATGGTGGCCCGACCTCCAAACCCTGAAGGACGGGGTCGCCCCGACCCCGTAGGTTCGGCCCGAAGCGCCTGGTAATCCTAAAAAGGCTTGACGACAGCCAGCAGCACGATGGCGATCAGCAGCAGCGAGGGGATCTCATTGAACAAGCGGTACCACCGGGCACTGTGCTTGTTGCGATTTTCCGCAAAATCACCCATCAGCTGGTAGCAGAGCAGGTGGTAGGCGATCACCAATAGCACCAGAACAAGCTTGATCCGCAACCACCCCATCGTCAGGTAAATGGGCGCCGCAACCAGCATCGCCGTGCCCAATCCAACGCTTGCGACCGCGCCGATGCTCATGAGCGCGAACAGGCGGCGTTCCATGACTCTGAAGCGCTGAATGCTGATCGGGTCCTCGGCGTCCGCGTGATAGACATACAGGCGAGGCAAGTAGAAGAGTCCGGCGAACCACGTGACCACCGCGATGACATGAAATCCCTTGAGCCAGAGCATGAGTGTTCCTTTTCGCTTCTGCTTGGATGATACCGCGTGGTCGCCTGTCGCTGTATGGCGCAACGCGGCAGGGTACCTGTCTAAACCCTGTCTTAGCGGGCCCTGCGCGTGTAATGTCTCTTTCCCCTTGGTGGTCGGAGTCGCTTCGACCCCGTTTACAGGCGGCGCGAAGCGCCTAGAGGAGCATGGTGGATTCGTTCGGCAAATTAGTGGTCAGATCCTATACGCCAAAGCGTCGGGCGGTGCTGATGGGCCTCGCCGTGCTGTTGGCATTGGGCGTCCTGTACGCGGCGTTCGAACTCGGCCGATACGACGCCGGCTTTCGGGTGGTCGATTCCGTGCGCGGCGCATTATCGGCGAGTTCGCGCATTCGCAACCTCGAAAAGGAAAATGAAC
The DNA here is from genome assembly GCA_036498345.1 of Steroidobacteraceae bacterium. Classification (GTDB taxonomy): domain Bacteria; phylum Pseudomonadota; class Gammaproteobacteria; order Steroidobacterales; family Steroidobacteraceae; genus Bog-1198. The sequence continues at coordinate 8,951 of DASYFQ010000009.1, read as the reverse complement.
AGCAGCGCATCCAGCTGGAGGCCGCCGAGGTGGCGCGGCGCGTCGACCGCGAGGGCTACAAGCAGATCGAGCGCAACCTCGGCGACATGCAGAGTCAAATTGGGCGCCTGAACCAGGACCTGTCGTTTTACCGGGGGCTGGTGCAACCGGATTCGATCATTCACGTGAAGGTGCAGCAGATGCAAATCGTGCCGGAGACCATTCCCGGTCAATACCGTCTGAAATTCGTCTTGATGCAGACCGGGAAGCCGGACAGCGTGGTGGCGGGCAGCGCCACGATCACGGTCGATGGGCTGTCGCGGGGCAAACCCTCCACCTTGAGTTTCGCCCAAGTCGCGCCTAATCGACGGGTCAGCCTGGCATACTCCTTCCGTTACTTTCAGGACTACGACGAACCCATACAATTGCCGCAGGGGTTCGAGCCGACCCGCGTCGGAGTGGAGATTCGCAGCGGCAAAAACCGAGACTCGAGCCACAGTTTTCGACAGGCCTTCGTTTGGAAGGCGCAGGGAATGTCGATGGAAACCGAAGCCGGCGGCAATCCTCCGGCCAAGGGGGAGGCAGATGTTCAAACAGAAACAGAGTAGGAACGCGAATATCGACACGTTGATCGGCGCCAAGTCTCGAATAAACGGCGATGTTGATTTCACCGGCGGTCTGCATCTCGACGGCTATATCAACGGCAACGTCAAGGGCGACTCGAATCAGGACACCTTCCTGTCCGTGAGCGAGCACGGCTGCGTGGAAGGCTCGGTTATCGCGCCCAATGTCATTTTGAACGGCATCGTCAAAGGCGACATCGATGCGAGCAATCGGGTCGAACTCGGCGCCAAGGCGCGCGTTTTGGGCAATGTTCACTACACCGTCATTGAAATTGCGGTGGGCGCCCAAATCAATGGTAAGTTGATCCATAGGGCGGTCCCGGGCCGTGTGGAATCTCCGGTCCGCTTGGAGCCCCCGGGGAACCAGGATGAGTGAACCCGGTCCCAAAGAGAGTCCGGAACTTTGATTGGCCGGCGGCCAGCGGGGTAGAATGCGACTATGAGTGCGACATCAGACACGATGACCCAGGCCGATTTGGCTCCTCCCCCGCCCAATGTGCTGGTTTTCACCGACGCAGCGGCGGGCAAGGTGGGCGAGTTGATTCGCGAGGAAGCGAATCCCAGCCTCAAATTGCGGGTATTCGTCTCCGGCGGCGGATGTTCCGGCTTCCAGTACGGATTCACCTTCGATGAGAAGATCGAAGATGGCGATTTCTGCATCGAAAACCAAGGCGTGCAGCTCTTGGTCGACCCGATGAGCGCGCAATACCTCATGGGCGCGGAAATCGATTACAAAGAGGATCTGCAGGGCGCCCAGTTCGTCATTCGTAACCCAAACGCAAAAACAACCTGCGGTTGCGGGTCTTCATTCTCGGCTTAGAATGTTGATCGCATAGATGAGCGGCGGCCGTGTCGTACCCGACGTGCTCGCCGCCGTCGATTTGGGCTCCAACAGCTTTCACATGGTCGTGGCGCGTCATTCGCACGGCCAACTGGTCATTCTGGACCGCCTCCGGGAAATGGTGCGCCTGGCCGCAGGTCTCGGCGACAGCGGACGGCTGGACGACTCGGCGACGGAACGCGCTTTGCGCTGCCTCGAGCGCTTTGGGCAACGTCTGCGCGCCATGCACGCCGACAGCGTGCGCGTGGTGGGTACGAATGCCCTGCGGCGCGCCAGGCGCAAACGCTGGTTCTTGGAGCGGGCCCGCGCCGCACTTGGTCACCCCATCGAAATCATCTCCGGGCTGGAAGAAGCGCGGCTGATCTATTCCGGGGTCGTGCACACGAGTCCGATGAGCCCGGACAAGCGCTTGGTGATCGACATCGGCGGGGGCTCGACCGAAGTGGTGATCGGAGAAGGGTTCAATCCCTTGCTGCTCGAAAGCCTGTCCGTGGGTTGCGTGGGTTTGAGCGCGATTTGCTTCGACGACGGCAAGATTTCCGAAAAGCGCTTCGAACGTGCGCGCACGGCCGTCAGGCTCGAACTCGAGCCCGTACAAGAGGCTTACCGCAAGCTCGGTTGGCTGCAGGCGTTCGGCAGCTCCGGGACGGTGCGGGTGATCGGAGACGTGTTGCGCCGGCTCAACCCCGACTCACCGCGCATCACGCTCGACAACATGCGCGCGCTCGCCGAGCGCGTGATCGCCGCGGGCCATGTGGATGAGCTCGACCTCGAGGACGTGGATGCCGAGCGGGCGCCGGTGTTTCCCGCGGGCCTCGCGATTCTGCTGGAAATCGTCGAGAACTTTGGTATCGACCGTGTTCGAGTGGCCGAAGGCGCCATGCGCGAAGGATTGCTGTACGACCTGATGGGCCGCTTCACCGACGAAGACGCGCGCGTGCGCAGCGTGCGCGCCATGGAAATGCGCTACCACGTCGATGGCGTGCAGGCGGATCGAGTCGAGGCGACAGCGGTAGCTCTGCTCGAGCAAATCGAATCTGAATGGGGTTTGGAGGACCCGCTTGCGGAGTCCGTGCTGCGCTGGGCCGCACGCCTGCACGAAACCGGCTTGGACATTGCGCACTCCAAGTATCAGCGGCACAGCGCATACCTGCTCCAGCATGCCGACATGCCGGGATTTCCGCGCGAGGAGCAGCTGCTGTTGTCCGCCTTGGTCGGCGGGCACCGGCGCCAACTGTCATTCGAGTCCCTGGAGGATTTGCTGCCGCCGTGGGACCGGCTCGCGGAGTTTCTGATCGTGCTGCTGCGGCTGGCGGTGTTGTTGCATCGGGGGCGCAGTCCGCAGCCCCTGCCGGAGGTGCTGCTGAGCGTCAAGGGCCGTACCGTGAATATGAAATTGCCGCAGGGCTGGATGAAGGATCATCCGCTCACTCTCGAGGATCTCGAGCAAGAGCGCGGATATTTGAAGGACGCCGGCTTTCGACTGAATGTCATTTGAGCCGCTGGGCGACGTTTGAGCCGCCGCGCAATCGTCAGGCGTCAGTGAGCGGAACCCGTTCGTCGTACAGACTCAAGAGGCGAGTTTGTGCGCAGGCATGGTCGGTCCCCTCCGCGCGAGCGTAGTTTCCGCTGGAATCCAGCACCCAAGCCTGAGTGTCATCCGCCAGGTACAGCTTCAACTCGTCGGCGATACGTGATTGCAGATCGGGGGCTTCCACCGGGAACGCGACCTCGATGCGGCGGAACAGATTCCTGTCCATCCAATCGGCGCTGCCGCAGTAGATTTCCCGCGCTCCGGCATTCTCGAAGTAGTAGACGCGGGAGTGTTCCAGAAAGCGCCCGACGATGGAGCGCACCCGGATGCGTTCGGAGACGCCGGGCACGCCGGGCCGCAAACAGCACAGTCCGCGTACGATGAGGTCGATGTTCACACCGGCGCGCGAAGCCCGGTACAGCGCTTGGATGATGGTCGGCTCGGTGAGTGCGTTGAGCTTCGCAATGATGCGGGCGGGCTTTCCAGCACGCGCATGGGAGCCTTCCCGGTCGATCTTGGCCAGCAGCGCTTGATGGAGGCTGAAGGGCGCATGCAACAGCTTGCGCAGGCGCGGCACGCGCGTGAGTCCCGTCAACTGCAAGAAAATCTCGTGAATATCTTCGCCGATCGACTCGTCGGCCGTCATCAGGCCGTAGTCGGTGTAGAGCCGCGCGGTCTTGGCGTGATAGTTGCCGGTCCCCATGTGGCAGTAGCGCCGCAGACCCTTTTCCTCGCGCCGCACCACCATCACGAGCTTGGCGTGGGTTTTGTAGCCGAAGACGCCGTACATGACGTGGGCGCCCGCTTCCTGCAGTTGGGTGGCGAGCTCGATGTTTGCCTCCTCATCGAAACGCGCCCGCAGCTCGATGATGACGGTGACGTCCTTGCCGGCCTGCGCGGCTTCGACGAGCGCGCCGACGATGGTGGAATCGCTGCCGGCGCGATACAGAGTCTGCTTGATGGCGAGCACCTGCGGATCGCTTGCCGCCTGTTTGATGAAATCGGCGACGGGACCGAAACCTTGAAACGGGTGATGCAGGAGTACGTCGCCGGCGCGCAACGTGGTGAAGATGTCGCTGCCGGTGCGCAGACGCTCGGGGATGCTCGGCGCGAACGGCAAGTACTTGAGCTCGGTGCGGTCCACCAGATCGTACACCGCCATCAAGCGATTCAGGTTCACCTGTCCCGACACCTTGTAAAGGTCGTCGCCGGTGAGCCCGAATTGACCAAGCAGGTAGGTGAGAATTTCGTCCGGGCAATCGTGCGCGGTTTCGAGGCGCACCGCATCGCCGAAGCGGCGCGAGGCGAGTTCGCCTTCGACGGCGCGCAGCAGGTCGTCGACTTCTTCCTGCTCGACGAACAGGTCGCTGTTGCGGGTGACTCGAAACTGATAGCAACCGCGCATATTCATGCCGGCGAACAGCCTGGAAACGAAGGCCTCGACGATGGTGCCCAAGAACACGAAGTTCCGGCTGCCGAGCTCGTCGGGCAACCTGATCAGGCGCGGCAAGGAACGTGGAGCCTGCACGACCGCGAGGCCGCTATTGCGGCCGAATCCGTCTTCGCCTTCGACCACGACCGCGAAATTCAGGCTCTTGTTGAGGATCTTGGGGAAGGGCCGCGCCGGGTCCAGGGCGAGCGGGCTGAGCACGGGCTCCACTTCCCGGCTGAAATAGTCGGCAAGCCACGCGGCCTGAGCCGCGGTCCACATCTCGGGGGAGACGAACACTACTCCGTTCTGGGCGAGTTCCGGCATGAGCACATCGTTCAGCAACTGATACTGCTCATCGACCAGACGCACCGCGCGCGTGCGGATCGCCTTCAGTTGCTCGGGCACGGGTAATCCGTCAGGGCCGCCTTGCACCGCGCCGGCGTCCAGCAGCTCTTTGAGGCTGGCGACGCGGATCTCGAAGAATTCATCGAGGTTCGCGCATGAGATGCACAGAAACTTCACCCGTTCGAGCACGGGTATGCGGGTGTCCTTGGCTTGCTCCAAAACGCGCTGGTTGAACTCCAGAAACGAGAGTTCGCGATTGATGTAGAGCTGTGGCGTTTGAAGGTCGGTGTCGTTCATTGTCCCAAACCAAGCCTTGCCTTTCAGGGGGTCAGTTGACCGTGACGCGCGATCGATCGACGCCCAGGCTGAAACGCGAATCGTCGAGAACCGAGGAGACATTGAACACGCTGTTCGCCGGCGCTTCATTGGCGAGCGGGCCGGCGATGGGCGCACCGATGCCGTCACCGGCACCGATACCCGTACCAGCAGCGGAAGCGGTGACAGTGGCGGGGGCGGCTTGCGGCGACGACAAATCAGCGAGCAGCGGCGCGGTCAGCTGGCGGAATTTTTGCAGCGCCTGCGCATGCAGGGGTTCGGCGCCCGACAAGTGCACGGTCTGCGGATCCTTGTGCACGCCGTTCACGAGATACTCGTAATGCAGGTGGGGACCGGTCGCGAGTCCGGTCATCCCGACATAGCCGATGACGTCGCCCTGCTGAACGTGTGTGCCTACGCGAATCTGTCTGATGAAGCGCGACATATGACCATATAGGGTCGACACGCTATTGCTATGGGCCAATACCACGGCATTGCCATAGCCGCCGCGTTGCCCCACAAAGCTCACCCGTCCATCGCCGGCCGCGTGCACGGGCGTGCCCATCGGAGCCGCATAGTCGGTGCCCATATGTCCTCGAATGCGGTTCAAGATGGGATGCATGCGATGCGGATTGAATACCGAGCTGACTCGGGTGAATTCGACCGGTGCCCTTAGAAAAGCCTTGCGCATGGCTAACCCGTCCGGCGTGTAGTAGCTGGCGGTGCCCGCGTCCGTCACGAAGCGCAGCGCGCGGTACACCTTGCCGTTATTGACGAACTCGGCCGCCAGCACCTCGCCGTCATGAAGGTATTTCCCGTCTTGATAGATCTGTTCGTAGACGACGGTGAAGCGGTCGCCCTCGCGGATGTCGAGCACGAAGTCGATATCCCAGGCAAAAACATTGGCGAGCTTCAGCGCCACGACATCGGAGATATCGGCCGCTTCGGCCGCCTGAAACAGCGAGGAATCGATGGCGGCGGTGGCGGTGCGAGTCCGCGTCTCCACAGGGTTATCGATCATCTTCGCGGCGAAGCCGGCATCTTCACGCACCACTTGGAGGGTTCGGGTTTCGCTCACCTTGCGGGTGAGTGCCTTGATCTCTCCGTCGGCGTGGGTGAGCTTGATGGCGTCGCCTGGTTTGAGGAAATCCAGGCTCTGGCGAATGCCCGGCAATTGACGGATTGCCGCCAGATCCGAAGTGTCCAGCGCCATGCGGCGAAAAATGGCGTCCAGAGTGTCGTTTCTGCCGACAACCACTTCGATGGTCGCGCCGACGCTGGCCTGTTGCGCAATCGCCGGGGGGCCGGCTGGGACCAACGGGGTGGCGGGCGCGGTCGGCTGCCGACTCGTGGCCGGCGCATGGGGGTACACCAGCGGCGCGGGGACAAAAGCCACCGACGTGGGGGTGTCTCGCGCGGCATGCCAAAGAATCAATGCGGCGCTCGCCGCTGCCGCATAAGGCGCGAGCCCAGTCATTAGGCTATTGAATCGCCGGGATAATTTTGAGGTTCCGAAGTTGTTGCGGTGCACCAGCAAATTCCTAGCGAAACGGCTGTCTAGGCTAGCCGTGACCCTGGGCCCGGTCAATCAAATGCGTCGGGTTGGGGAGATCGCGGCCGGCTACTCGAGGGCTCCAGCCACTTTCCTCGCCGGGATGGGGCCGCTGGGCGTGCCGCCGACCTTGCTGTCGATCAACCACATCATCGCGAACGACAGCAATGTGGTGCAAACCAGAACATAGCCCAGGGTATCGAAATGCACCAAACCCCCTGCGGGGGTCTGCACCACGATGAGGCCGGCGACTGCGGCCGCGATGCCGCCGGACATCTGCTGCAGTGAGGAGCTGATGGACATGTACGAGCCGCGATCGGCGGGCCTAGGCAGGGCAGACATGAGTGCGGAGGACGAGATCATCCGCGAGAAGATTCCGACCTGCAGCAACACGATGACCCCGATGAGTACCCAGAGCGGAATGGAGTGCAGGTGCGTGTAGATCACCACCATCACGATCGTCACCGCGCAGCCGAAGCCGAACACCCTGAGTGTCCCGTAAGCGTCGCTGGCGCGTCCGATGAGCGGGCCTGCCAGGATGGAAAACGCGCCCGTGACCATGTAAACCAGCGGCAGCTTGTCGATCGGCAGTCCGAGGTTGTGCACCATGAATACGCTCATGAAGGGCATCAACATGAAGCCGCCCACGGTCAGCAATCCCGTCGTGGCGAATCCCTGTAGATAAAGGCGATTCGACACGGTCTGGATGAGGTGATGCAGCGGGCTTCGATCCGGATGATGCTTCAAGTGTTCATCGACCGGACGCAGGTAGGCCCAGATCAGTCCGCCGACCAAGGCGCTGACGGCAGCGACCAAGAAGAAGGACGCATTCCATCCCCAGCGGGTGGCGAGCAGCAAGGCCAGCGGCATTCCCAGCACGCTGCTGGCCGCGAAGGCCGTCTGAATCACTCCCATCACGCGCCCGCGCATGCCCATCGGAAAGAGGTCGGTCACGATCGCGAACGAGACCGAGCCCACGACGCCGGCGAACAGACCGGTGATCATCCTCGCGACTAGCAGTAAGTGATAGGTGGAGGCCAGGCCGCAGAGCAGGGTACCGGCCAGAAAGCCGGAGTAGAAGAACAGCAACAGTTTCTTCCGGTCGAAGCGGTCGGCAAACCCCGCGGTGAGAAGTCCCGAGAGGCCGGCGCTGAAAGCGTAAACCGAAACCAACCATCCGAATTGCGACGGCGTGATCTTCAAGGCGGGTATGACCAGCGCACCCAAGGGCGCAAGCAGCATGAAATCGAGCACGATGGTGAATTGCAGGAAGGCCAGAACCGCCGTTACGAATTTCTGATAGCCCGAAAAGGCGTCGCCGCCTGCTTTCGCATTGGTTGACGTCGACATGCTCACATCTTCTCCTATGGGGTCGGGACCGTCTGCGCGGTCCCATGTCCAGGCGGCCTCGGGGCTATTTGCCGCGGATTTCGTCGATCGTGCGCCGCAGAATTTCCAGAACCCGCCGCTTCTCCTCCATCGAGGCGTTGAGTTTTTGGTAGATGGCGGCTTTCAGCTCATCGCGCAGTCCGCGGAATTCGGCTTTCATCTGCTGCCACTCGCCATGGGCTGCGCTCGAGCCGCTGCCGAAATGGTCCGCGACATCCTCGTCCTCGGCATATTGTTTTCGGAAGTTCGCGAGCTTGCGGCCAAAGATCGCCAGTTGATTCCAAATGTCGTCGGCGGCGACGCGATGTTTGCTGAGATACTCGGTGCCTTCCCCGGTAATGGTGAAGAGTTTTTTCGTGCCCTCGGCAGCAGCGACGGCGTAGCCCATCTCTTCCAGATACGTGAGCGCCGGGTACACCATCCCGGGGCTGGGCGTGTAGACGCCGCTGGAATGCTCTTCGACAGCCTTGATGATCTCGTAGCCATGGCAGGGCTTCTCGCTCAACAGCCGGAGGATGATCAGCTGCAAGTCTCCCGACGCAAGCATCTTGGCCGCGCGCATGCCCGGGCCACCTCCCCGGAAACCGCCTCCGAAGGAGCCGCCGAAAAAACCGCCTCTGCCGCCGAAGTGCCGATGGCCCTCGCGCCCGGCGCAAGAATGACCTGGAGATGGAAACATGATTCCTCCTAATACTGAAAATATATCTCATGACATATCAAATGTAAATAACCTGGGCCAGATCCCCCAAGAGCCGGAGACGGAGGCTCAATGCAGCCGTGACAGAAGCTTGGAGATGTCTTCGGCCGGCAGGGGTCGATTGAACAGATACCCCTGCGCTTCGTCGCAGCCGAGCGCGTACAGCCGGCTGGCCTGTTCTTCGGTCTCGACTCCTTCGGCAACGACGTAAATCCGCAATGCCTTCGCGAGATTGATGATCGTC
>DASYFQ010000008.1:0-4325 GCA_036498345.1 Steroidobacteraceae bacterium | reverse complement strand
AGCCGCGAATAATTTTGCGCTACCAGCGGCGCATCGAGCGCCGCAGCCACCTGCCGCGCCACGCACAGAGCGCCGATATCCCAGGCGATATGACGCTGCAATTCGGACTCGGGAAGCCCAAGATCATTCAAGCGCCGCGGGATGCGCCGGCTGGCATGATCCACCACGATGACGAAATTCGATCGTCCCTGAAGTCCGATCTCGATGAAGGGCGGAGGTTCGTCTGCGGCGAGCAAGCGATAGTCCGCCGCGGAGGCCCCGGGGTGCGCGCCCGACAGCGAATGATCAGTAGACTTCGGCATAGCGGCGACAGATCTCACTCTCACCCGGAGTTTCTAAGCCTTTCATCTCTGCCCGTTGGAACTATCCTCACCAACCGACGGCTTCGCCGTCCTTTCTGAAATCCGATCCGGCACGATAGTACCCGGCGACGGGCGTCGCGGAACCCGGCTCGGGCACGAACATGATGGATTGCACACCGCCGACGTCCTCTCCGGTCACCGATTTCACCGCATGGCCCATGGCCGCCAGCTGCGGGCCGACCAAATCATACAGCGGCGTCTCGAGACTCAGCACATTCGATATCTGGGCATGCCTGAATCGCGCCATGTCGGCCGCGGCCTGCACGTTGGCACCCAGGTCGAGAATGTTGACCAGCAATTGCGCATGACCCTGCGCCTGCATGTCGCCGCCCATCAGCGTAACGGTCATCACCGGCTCGGCGCCGCGCATCACGAATCCCGCGGCCAGGGTGTTGAAGGGCCGCTTGTGCGGCTTGATGACGTTGGGACTGTGCGGATCGAGTGTAAACAGAGCGCCGCGATTATGCAGCACGAAGCCGTAACCCGGCACCGTAATTCCGGAACCGAAGAGGCTGAAATTGCTGTTCACCCAAGACACCATATTGCCCTCGCCGTCGGCCGTGGACAGCACGATGGTATCGCCGGGCAGTGAGAAATCTCCCTGGGGTCCCGGCGTGGATGCGTGCCGCGGATCGATCTTGCCGCACAGTGATGCCGCATACGCTTCGGACAGGAGCTTCGCGAGCGGCACGGAAACGAAATCCGGGTCGGCGTTGTAGCGATAGAGATCCGCATACGCGAGCTTCTTCGCCTCGACCATGAGGTGCCAGTATTTGGGATTCGCGGGTCCCAGCGAGGCGAGACTCTCGCCCGGCGCCCACTGCGGCAGGCACGCCTGAAGAATATTGAGCTCTTCTTCTGCTGCCCATGCCTGCGAGGGCGGCGGCAGCTCGAGAATGTCGAATCCATGGTACTGGATGTGGGCAGGCTCCACCCACTTGCCCTGGTAATTGGCCAGATCCTTGAGCGTCATGGTCCCGCCGAGCGCCCACGACTTGGCGACGATGGCGGCGGCGATCTCACCCTTGTAGAACCCGTCCGCACCCTTCGCCTCCAAGAGGCGAAACGTCCGCGCGAGATTCGCATTCTTGAAAATGTGCCCGGCCTGAGGGGGCTGACCGTTCACGTACCATGTCTTGACCGACTCAGGGTCCTGTTCCGTACAGCATTTCTCGAGCGGCAGTGCGTTGGGCAATTGCCAGTCGTGCGCGATGCGTTCGGAAACCGGAAAGCCCTTCTCTGCATACTGTGCCGCAGGTTCGAGGACCTCTTTGAACGTGAGCTTGCCGAAGCGTTTGAGCGCCGCCTGCCAGCCCCAGACGGCGCCGGGCACGGTCACCGGCAAGATCCCGGAGAGCGGCATCCCTGATGTCGGCCCCCAATTCTTCGGATTCCAGTGATAGCCGAGCGAGTTGAAGCGTGCCACCGTCGCCCCCGAAGGAGCCGTTCCACTCGCATTCAGCACGTAAATCTTCTTTTCCTTGGCGATGTATATGACGGCAAAGACGTCGCCGCCCACCCCCACCAACATGGGTTCCACCAAATTGAGCACCGCGGCCGTGGCCACGGCGGCGTCGATCGCGTTGCCGCCGCGCATGAGCACTTGCAATCCCGCCTGCGCCGCGAGCGGCTGGCTGGTCACCACCATCCCATGCTGCGCCATGACTTCGGAGCGGCTCTGCGCCGGCCACCCCTCCGAACGGGCACCGCGGACGGCGCTGCAAAACGCAGCCTGCGGCTCGGACCCGCACACGCCCGGCGGAACCTGCGCGATGGCGTAACCGGCCCACAGGACCATGGCCGGCCATGAGACCGCGCTCATCAAGGTTGATCTTTTCATCGCCGGCTCCGATTCAGCGCCGGCCTAGATTCATCAGCGGCGAGGTATTTCACTGTGCCCGCAAGTCTTGCAGCACCTGACCCGCCTGAGATATCTCGTCATCGTGAGGCGGGTCCCGCAGCGTTTCCTCGAGCGCGGCGGCATACCACTCCCGCATGGCACGCGTGCCCAAGAGATGGACCGCGTATGCCGCTGCCCCAGGATCGAGGGCGAGGCCATAGGTCTGGATTCTAAACGCGACCGGCGCATAGAAGGCGTCGACGGCGGTGAATGCGTCACCCGCGAGGAACGGACCGCCGAAACGGCGCAATCCGTCGTTCCACAGCGTGCCGAGCCGAGCGAGTTCGTTCCCGAGCGCTGCCGGAACTTCGCTGAGCCGTACGCGGAGGCCGCAACTCATCGAACAGCGGCTGCGCAATTCGCCGAATCCGGAGTGCATCTCCGCCGCCGCGCTGCGCGCCCACGCCCGTGCGCCCGCCGCGCGCGGCCAAACGGCCGCATGCCGCTCGGCCAAGTATTCAATGATGGCCAGCGAATCCCAAACTACGGTGTCGCCGTCGATCAAGCACGGGACCTTGCCGTTCGGAGCAAGCTTGCGATAGTCGCGCCAAACCGATTCCTGCCCGAAGGGCATCAGATGTTCCCGAAACTCGATCTCGAGCTCGCGCATCAGCACCCACGGCCGCAGCGACCATGACGAATAATTCTTGTTACCTATGTATAAGTCGTACATCTCGCTCGCCCCCCGTTCTCGCGCGCCGTCCCGCGCCGAATCGTCCACGCCATAGCGGTAAGATAAAGAACCTCGCCCCGCCGATCAATGCACCGCCCACCGCGATTGGCACTTATCGCGCCTCTCGCGTCAGCGCTGCCCTTCTCGTTCGTCCTATTTTTGCCATTACGACGATTTTGGCGACCAACGTCAGACAATCGTGAGCGCAGCCGGCTGCCCCGATCATCGCTAGGCGGCCGCGGACCCGGGTTGCTGCGCAGCCCAAAATGCGGCGTACCGGCCATGCTGTCGCAGCAAGGATGCGTGCGTGCCCCGCTCGATTACCGCTCCCCGCTCCAACACGATGATCTCATCCGCGTGCACCACAGTCGACAGCCTATGGGTTATCACCAGCGTCGTGATCGACCTCGATACTTCCTGCAAGTTTCGCACGATCTCGAGTTCGGTCAGCGAATCGAGCGACGACGTCGCTTCATCGAAGATATAGATTCGCGGTCGCTTGATCGCCGCCCTCGCGATCGCCAGCCGCTGCCGCTCTCCCCCCGAAAGCTTGAGCCCTCTCTCCCCGACATTCGTGTCATAGGCATCGGGCAAGCCCGCGATCAGCTCGTCAAGGTGAGCCCGACTTGCCGCCTGCTCGATCTCTGCTTGCGTGCAATCTCGCTTGCCAAAGGCGATGTTGTCGCCGACCGACTCGTTGAAAAGCACCGTATCTTGTGGGACGACCGCGATCGATTGACGCAAGGTCGCCAGCGAGAGCGTGGAAATCGGCACGCCATCGAGCAAGATTCGGCCGGTATCGGGCTCGAGAAGACGCACCAGCAGTCGCACGAGCGTCGACTTGCCCGATCCGCTTGCGCCGACGATGCCCACGGTCTTGCCCGCCGGAACCTTGAAGCTCACCCCTTGGAGCGCCGCGTGGGAAGGCCCGTAGGACAGAGTCACATTCTCAAATTCCAAATGCCCCGGACCCTCGAGGCGGCCGGGCTTTCCCGGCTGCGCCGGCTCGGATTTCTCATGAAACAGCGCGAGCATTTTCTCCAACATGGCCGCACCCTGTGAAAAGCCCTGCGCCGCATACCCGAGCGCCTCGACGGGTCGAATGACCTGCAACATGTAGGCGGTGATCAGGACAAAGTCGCCCACGGTCAATCGCGCTCCCTCAACCTCATGCACGGCATACAATGTCGTGGCTGCCAGGAACGCGGCGAAGATCGTCGATACGGTGACGCCATTGACGGCGTACCGTCGATAAAAGCTCACCCACTCTACTTCCGTACGCGACAGCGCACGGCCGACCCGCTCCTGAACAATGGCCTCCGCGGCAAAGGACTTCACCAGTTCCACATTCAACAGGGCATCGGTCATTTGTCCGGCTCCGTCCACATGA
>DASYFQ010000007.1:0-17749 GCA_036498345.1 Steroidobacteraceae bacterium | reverse complement strand
CCGTTGATGCGCTCGGACAACAAGGCAATTTGAACTTCGGGGGAACCGGTGTCCTGCGCGCTGCGCTGGAATTTACCGACGACGCCCGTCTTTTCTTCGCGAGTAAGTGGCATTGAAATCAAACCTCAATCAATAACTTAGACCTTTTAAGAAGGCGCGCATTGTACGCGTCGCGGCACTCGCCCTCAAGCTCGGGATTCAACGCTGTTGAAATTAGGCAGACGAAATCAGCCGCAGCGGAACCAAGCGGCCGGTAGCCTCGACCTCGGCCAAACCCAGAAATCCCAAGCCTGCCGCGTAGATACGCACGGTCCCCGGCGCGATTCCGGGGTCTTGCACCGGAACAGGGATCGTTTGTCCCTGCCGAAACGCGCTCACCCCGCTTAGCGAAAGATCCAACCGCCGCCAGGCCGTCAGCGCCGCATCCACCGGCAGCAACACCTCCCGGCGTTGCCCCGGGCTCAGGGATTCCAATGCCTCGAAGGACCATTGCGGTTCTGCATCAAATGGCGCCACGCCGAGTCTGCGCAGCGCCGACAAATGGGCAATAGTCCCCAACTGCGCCGCCAAATCCTCCGCCAGGACTCGGATATAGGTACCCTTCGAACAGCGCACGTCGAATGAGAGATCGGGCGGCTGCCAATCGAGCAGGCGCATCTCGTGGATGAGAATGGCGCGCGCCGCGCGTTCGCGGGTGATGCCGGCGCGGGCATATTCGTACAGCGGCTTGCCGTCCTGCTTGAGCGCGGAATGCATCGGCGGCACCTGGCTGTATTCACGTGGGAACGAATCCAGCGCACGCTGCAACTCTTCCGCCCGGAACGGCGGCAACTCACGCCGCTCGACGACTTCCGTCTCCCGGTCGGCACTGGGCGTGCGCTCGCCCAGGCGCACCGTCACGCGGTAGGTTTTGTCGGCGTCCAGGAGTTGCGCGCCGAACTTCGTGGCTTCGCCAAAACAGATGGGCAGCAGCCCCGACGCCAGCGGATCGAGAGATCCGGTGTGTCCCGCCTTGCGCGCATCGAACAGGCGCTTGACGCGCGCGACCGCGCCCGCCGAGCTCAATCCCACGGCCTTGTCGAACAATAGAATTCCGTGGATGTCGGCCGGCATTACCGCTTGCCGGGCGAAGGGTCGCCCTCATCGATCACGTGACCCTCATCGGCGGCCGCGCTCCCATCCGCGTCTGCGTCCCCGCCGCCGCCAGACTCGCCTTCCGCGGCGGGCCCACGGGCACGGCCTTCGGATTTGTTGACCGAGTCGATCAACTGGGTCAGACGCACGCCGTGTTCGATCGAGGTGTCGAGTTCGAACGTCAACGTCGGCGTATAGCGAATCATCAACGAGCGCGACAATGCGTTGCGCAAGAACCCGGCGGCGCTCTCCAAACCCCGCTGCACCTTCGGATCCGGGCCGTCCTTGCCGAAGACCAGGTAGTACACACGCGCCGTGCGCAGATCACCCGTGACGCTGACCGCGGTGATCGTCACGTTGCCGATGCGCTCGTCCTTCACGTCGCGCCGCAACAGATCGCCCAGCTCGCGCTGGATCTGCTCACCCAGCCGCCGTGCACGCGGATTGTCCTTAGCCATGCCTAGGCGCTACGCGCCGACCAACTCGGCCGTCCGGCCGAGTCACAAAGTGCGTGCGACTTCGACACGGGAGTAGCACTCGATCTGGTCGCCTTCCTGAACGTCATTGTAGTTCTTCACGCCGATGCCGCACTCGGTTCCCGCGCGCACTTCGTTGACATCGTCCTTGAAGCGCTTCAGGGATTCCAAAGCACCCTCGAAGATGACGACGTTGTTGCGCAGTACGCGAATCGGAAAGTTGCGGCGCACGTAGCCGTCGATCACCATGCAACCGGCGACGGTGCCGAACTTGCTCGAGCGGAAGACGCTGCGGACCGCTGCAAGCCCGACGATCTGCTCCTTGACCTCGGGCGCGAGCATCCCCGTGAGCACCGCCCTGATGTCGTCGATGGCTTCGTAAATGATGCTGTAGTAGCGAACATCGACACCGTGATCCTTGATGGCGGTGCGGGCCGCGGCGTCGCCGCGCACATTGAACGCAATGATGCGCGCCTTGGAGGCGGCGGCCAGCGTGACATCGGATTCGGTCAGGCCGCCCACGCCGGAGGCAACGATGTTCACGGCGACTTCGCCGGTAGACAGTGCGTTCAAGGCATCACGCAATGCCTCGACGCTGCCCTGCACATCCGCCTTGACCAAGAGCTGCACGAGATCAGCCTTGCTCTCGCCCATGGTCGAGAACACGTCCTGCATGTTCGCGCTCTTCTGCGCGAGCTTGACGTCGCGCGATTTGGACTGGCGATGCATGGCGACTTCGCGAGCCTTGCGCTCGCTCTCGACCACCAGCAATTCGTCGCCCGCGTTCGGCGCGCCCGACAGACCCAATACCACCACGGGAATCGAGGGCCCTGCCGAATCGACGGCCTGTCCTGCCTCATTGAACAACGCCCGCACCCGGCCGAATTCTTGGCCTATGAGCAAGGGATCGCCGAGCTTCAGGGTGCCGCGCAGCACCAGCACCGTCGCGACCGCACCGCGGCCCTTCTCGAGACTCGACTCGATCACGTAACCCGCTGCAAGCCCCGTGGTGGGCGCTTTCAACTCGAGCACTTCAGCCTGCAAGAGAATGCTGTCGATCAGCTGGTCCACGCCCTGCCCGGTTCGCGCCGATACCGGCACGAAAATATTCTCGCCGCCCCATTCCTCGGGAATTACGCCGTATTTCGTGAGTTCCTGCTTGACCTTTTCCGCGTCCGCTTCCGGCTTGTCCATTTTATTGAGCGCCACCACGATCGGCACCTTGGCCGCTTGGGCGTGCTGGATTGCCTCGATGGTTTGCGGCATGACGCCGTCGTCGGCGCCCACGACCAAAATCACGATGTCGGTGACCTGCGCGCCGCGCGCTCGCATGGAGGTGAACGCCGCGTGGCCGGGAGTATCGAGAAAGGTCAACATTCCCTTGGCCGTTTCCACGTGATACGCGCCGATGTGCTGCGTGATGCCGCCCGCCTCGCCCGCCGCCACTTTGGTGCGGCGTATGTAGTCGAGCAACGACGTCTTGCCATGATCGACATGTCCCATCACGGTCACGACCGGCGGGCGCGGCAACACCTCGAGCGAAGAGTCGGTTTCGCCCTGCAGATCGTCCTCGATGATGTTTTCCTTGCGCAACACCGCCGTGTGGCCCATTTCCTCGACCACCAATACCGCGGTGTCCTGTTCGATCATTTGGTTGATCGTCGCCATCACGCCCATGTTCATCATCACTTTGATGACTTCGGTGGCCTTGACCGCCATCTTTTGCGCGAGCTCGCCCACCGTCATGGCCTCGCCGATCGCCACTTCGCGCACCACGCGCTCGGTCGGCATTTCGAAACCATGCTTTGTATCGGAGTCGCCGCCCATCGAACGGCGTCTGCCGTCGCGCGATTTCTTCTTCTTGTGCCGCGAACTCACATCGCCGACGATGTGCAGCTCTTGGCGGCCGTAGCGCGTGGCCTTGTCGTCGACCACCGTCGTGCGCGCAGCCTTACCGGGCTTGGCGGCGGCTGCCTTGCGTTCGCGCTCGGCCACTTCCCGTGCCTGCACTTCGGCAACACGGCGTGCTTCCTCCTCCGCGGTTCGCTTGCGCACTTCCTCGTCGGTGCGGCGCCGGCTCTCTTCCTCGAGGCGCTCGCGATCGAGGCGTTCCTTCTCGAGCCGCTCCTGCTCCGCCCGTTCGAGCGCGGCCTTGGCCTGCTCTTCGGTCTCGCGTTGCCGGTCGATCTCTTCCTGCTGGTGACGCGCCTGGTCCTCGAGGACTTCGCGCTTGACGTAGGTGCGTTTGCTGCGCACTTCGACGTTCACGGTGCGTGCGCGCCCTTGAGGGCTCGCAAGTTTCAGCTCCGATTGCGATTTGCGCCGTAAGGTAATCTTGCGCGGAGCCGCATCTGCCTGTACGTCGTCATGACCGTGGCTTCGCCGCAGATGCGTCAGCAGCTCATGCTTCGCATCCTCGCTGATCATATCCTCTGCGCTGTCGACTTTGATCCCCGCCTGATCGAGCTGCTGTAGCAGCCGATCGACCGGGACCTTCAGTACCTCGGCGAATTGCGCGACGGTAACATCTGCCATACTTGCTCCTAAACCTTAGCTTCTTCCGCGAACCAATGCTTGCGGGCATCCATGATGAGTTCAGCGGCCTTCTTCTCGTCGATACCGCCCATCTCGACTAGTTCGTCGACTGCTAGATCGGCCAGGTCGTCGCGCGTGCGGACTCCCTTGCGCGCCAGGGTCTTGGCCAGAGATTCGCCCGTGATTTCGATCAGGTCGGCGGCCGGTTCCGCGCCATCCATCGACTCTTCGCTGGCGATTGCCTGCGTCAGCAGCACGTCGCGCGCGCGCGTGCGCAGCTCCTTGACGATTTCCTCGTCGAACTCTTCGATGCCGTTCAATTCGCTCGCCGGCACGTAGGCGATCTCTTCGATGGTCGAAAAGCCCTCCTGCACCAGGATGCTTGCGACGTCGGCGTCGACATCGAGCTGCTTCATGAACGTCTCGCGCAATGCCAGCGACTCGGTTTCGCTCTTCGCCTCGGCCTGCGATTCGCTCATGACGTTCAATTCCCAGCCCGTGAGTTCGCTGGCCAAGCGGATGTTTTGACCGCCTCTGCCGATGGCCTGAGAAAGCTTGTCTTCGGACACCGCGATGTCCATCGAGTGCGAATCCTCGTCCACCACGATCGAGGTGACTTCCGCGGGCGCCATGGCGTTGATGACGAACTGCGCATTGTTGTCGTCGAAGGGAATGATGTCGACCCGCTCGCCGGCGATCTCGTTGGAAACCGCCTGCACGCGCGAACCGCGCATGCCGACGCACGCGCCCACCGGATCGACCCGCGGATCGTTGCTGCGGACCGCGATCTTGGCGCGCACGCCCGCATCGCGGGCTGCCGCGAGAATGTTGATCAGGCCTTGACCCACTTCCGGCACCTCGAGCTTGAACAGTTCGATCAGGAATTCAGGGGCGGTGCGCGACAAAAACAGCTGCGGACCGCGCGGCTCCGTGCGCACTTCCTTCAAGTACGCCTTGATCCGGTCCTGGGATCGCACGGGTTCGCGCGGAATCATCTCTTCGCGCGCGATGAATCCTTCGGCATTCGCACCGAGATCCACGTAGACGCCGTTGCGGTCGACGCGCTTGACGATGCCGCTGACCAGGGTGCCCGCCCGATCCTTGTAGGCATCGACGACCTGCGCACGTTCGGCCTCGCGCACCTTCTGCACGATGACTTGCTTGGCAGTCTGCGCGAGGATGCGGCCGAAGGGCACCGATTCCATAGGCTCTTCCACGTAACCGCCCGGTTCCACGTCCTTGTCGATGTCGCGTGCATCGTCCAAGCGCAGCTCGCGCTCCGGCACTTCGAGTTCGGTGGAATCGTCGGCGAACACCTTCCAGCGGCGAAAGGTGTCATAAGCGCCGGTCTTGCGGTTGATCGAAACGCGCACATCCAGTTCTTCGCCGTGCTTCTTGCGAGTCGCCGACGCGAGCGCGGCTTCGAGTGCCTCGAAGATTATTTCCTTGTCGACGCCCTTCTCGTTGGAGACCGCGTCAACCGCCATCAAGATTTCTTTATTCATGGTCCTTTTAGACTCCTCGTCACTCCGGCCGCAATCTCGCTTTCTGAATTCGTTCCAGGGGCAGGCTGTGTGCCTTGCCGTCCACTTCCACTACAATCGCGTCGCCCGCGACCGACTTCAACTCGCCGACATACCGCCGCCTTCCATCGATGGGCAACTTCAACTCGGCGAAGATTCGTTCGCCGACAAATCGCTCGAAGTGCGCACGAGTCCGCAAGATCCGATCGAACCCCGGCGAAGAGACTTCCAGTGTGTAATGCCCCTTGATCGGATCCTGGAGCTCGAGCACCTGACTCACCGCGTGACTCACGCGCGCGCAATCATCGACCGTGACGCCTATGCTGGAGTTCTCAGCGCGGCGATCGATGAATAACCGCAAAACACCGCCTTGGCCCCCGCGCGCAAATTCGACGTCGACCAGTTCATAATCGAGCGCCTCGATCGGCGGCTCTAAAAGGCGCATCAAGGCGTCACGCATTACGCTGAACCCACCCCAAACAAAAAAGGGGACCATCGGCCCCCTCTTCAACGAAGCCCCGCAGGGGGCGCATAGTCTCGATCGCGGGCCCGACAAATTAAGGCCCCCCGCCGAGGGGCGCGATTATAGGCAAAGCCGACTTGGGCGTAAACCCTGATCGCGCAACCACATCTTAAAAACGACTGGGGCCGCATCGCTGCGGCCCCAGTTCTCGCTCGATACTAAAACGCCTTACCAGCGCTTCGGGCCGCGCGATCCACCACCACCACCGCCGCCACCGCCGCCGCCACCGGTGCGCTCCTGTGCCTCATTCACCTTCAGCGCTCGCCCGTCGACATCGTGGCCATTCAAGGCCTGCATGGCACGCGCAGCGTCTGCGCTGGCCATTTCAACGAAGCCGAAGCCGCGGGGCCGACCGGTGTCGCGATCATTGATCAGCGCAACCGACTGTACGGCGCCATGCTTTTCGAACAGCGCGCGCACCGCGGACTCGTCCATTGAGAACGGGAGATTGCCAACATACATTTTCGTCATGTGAAGAATACCTACTACAAAAGAAGCTATCGGCCGGTCACGCATGCGTACTGCGATGCAATGTGCAGAGTGCCTGCCACCTGGATCGAAGAAACCTGCTTTGTGGGTTGTGGTCAAGGTGACGCCGGAGCGGCGCGGTGACCAGAAACGGACCAAGTAGAAATTCACGAGCCGTGCCGGATGCTACAGCAATTTGCTGATAAATACGAATATTTCCGAAAGCGGGCCTCTGCGCCCAGTGGGGTGCGCCTTTGCCCGGGGACTCATGTTGCGTCGCAGCATTGCCCGCGGCCGGCGCAACGCCGGGCGCCATGCCTGGTAACGGCAGCGCAACGCAGCTATTCTTTCGACCTGCTCCTCTACGGTACAAAGTTCGCGCGTGCAATCCCCATTGCACTCGTGCGACCCATGTACGCGCTCAGAGAGATGCCGTACCAAGCTGTCTCGCAGGATTAGTCGCTGAACTCATGAATACATTGGCCAAATGCTACGCAAGCCTTGGAACAGCAGCGGGCGTGCGCGCACACTGGCAATGCACTTAGAGCTTATTCTGCCCAAGTACTGGGCGACCTGGGCGGGATTGAGCGTGCTGCGCTCAATCGAGCTGCTGCCGTTTCCCGTGCAACGGCATATCGGCTCGGCCCTGGGCAAGCTCATCCGGCGCCTGCCGCTGGCCTATGTGCGCATCGCACGCCGCAACATCGCACTGTGCCTGCCCACGCTATCGGCTCGCGACCAGGCCGAGTTGGTCGACCGTCACTGCCAAAGCTTGGGTATGGGTCTATGCGAGACCGCCGATACCTGGTGGAGCAGCGACCGGCGCGTACATAAGCTCGCCGAGATCCAGGGCCTCGAGAACCTGCATGCGGCGCTCGCCAAAGGCCGCGGCGCCATCATGATCGGCGGGCATTTCACCACCATCGAAATCGCCACCCGCATCTTGGGCACCGTCGTGCCGCTCAACGTGGTGTATCGTCCGATGAAAAACGCGGTCCTCTCGCACATCATGTTCACCAGCTTCTCGCGCCACGGCAAACCGATCGCGCACGATGACATACGCACCATGGTCCGCGCGCTCAAGAAGAATGAGGCCGTGTGGTACGCGCCGGATCAGAGCTACCGCAACAAGGGGGCGGCGATGGTGGATTTCTTCGGTATCCCCGCCGCCACCACCACCGCTACGTCGCGTCTGGCCCGCATCTCAGGCGCCGCCGTGTTGACCTATTTCCCGGAGCGGCTGCCGGGTAACGCCGGGTACCGCGTCGTGATCGGACCTGCGCTCGAGGATTTTCCCGGCACCGACCCAATTTGCGACGTCGAGCGCTTCAATCGTTTATTGGAGGCGCACATTCGGCGCGTACCCGAGCAGTATCTTTGGGTACACCGGCGCTTCAAGGGTCTGACCGCCGATTATCCCGACTACTACGGGCGCGATTCCCGCCTGCGCGCACCCATCCAAACGCCGAGATCAACTTCCTAATCGAGAGCACCCGTGAGCACCCGTGCACCACAGACCCCGGGCTCCGGCCCAACGAACCGCGGGGATACGACCATGCTGCAAACCGGCTTAGTCGCTCATGAACGCTATTTTTGGCATGACCCCGGCAGCGGCGCTGGATTCTCGGGTTCCAACCCCTTCGTGCAGCCGGATCAGCATCCGGAGACTCCCGAATCCAAACGCCGCTTGCTGGCGCTGTTGGAGGTCAGCGGACTCGGCGAGCAACTGGCGCGGGTCAAGCCGCGCCCTGCCGAGTACGCCGAGCTGCGCTATTTTCATACCGAGCGCTACATCGAAACGGTGCGCGATCTGTCTGCCGCGAGCGGCGGACCCATCGGCGACAGCGCCAGCATCGGCACCGGCAGCTATGAAATCGCCCTGCTCGCCGCCGGCGGCTGCATCGAGGCCGCCGATGCGGTATTGGCAGGACGCATCAAGAATGCCTATGCCTTGGTCAGGCCGCCGGGTCATCATGCAGAGGCGGATCAGGGCCGCGGTTACTGCGTATTCGGCAATGTAGTTCTGCTGGTGCGCCACGCCCAACGAGTGCACGGCGTGCAGCGCGTCGCGGTGGTCGACTGGGACGTGCATCACGGCAACGGCACCGAGGGTGCGTTCATTGCCGATGCGTCCGTGCTCACCGTGTCAATTCATCAGGATCGCTGCTATCCCGTCGATGCCGGGCAGATCGGGGTCAGCGGCTCGGGTCCCGCCGCCGGCACCAACCTCAACATTCCCCTGCCTCCCGGTTCCGGACATGGCGCGTATCTCGCAGCCTTCGACCGCGTGGTATTGCCGGCCCTGCAACGCTTTCGTCCGCAATTGATCGTCGTCGCGTCGGGACTCGATGCCAGCGCCATGGACCCTCTGGGCCGCATGCTTTGCACCAGCGAAACCTACCGCGCCATGGCCGGGCGAATCGTCGGCGCCGCCGGCGCCCTCTGCGCCGGCCGGTTGGTGGCCACGCACGAGGGCGGCTACTCCAATGCCTATGTGCCGTTCTGTGGCTTGGCCGTCATCGAGGAATTCGCCGGCATCAGAACGCCGGTGGTCGATCCCTATCTGGATGAGTTGATGCACATGGGCGGGCAAGAACTACAGCCGCACCAAGCGGCGGCCATCGATGCGGCTGCGGCCTTGGTCTGCAACATTCCGCAAGGACATTAGCGGCGGCCGCTCCTTGACCTCACGCCCCTACTGCTCGACCTCGCGCTACAGCGGAACGTGCAACTCCCCGCGGTGCTTCGCCTTCAGCACCAGCCCATAGACCAAGCCGACCGCCAACCATGCCGAGCCCACTTTGACGGCGAGCGCGCTCATACCTGAGAACACGGCGAGCACCACGATGATCCCGCAAATCGGGACCAACCAATGCCTGATCCAGGCGACGGAGCGCCGCTTGATGCCGAAATACGTCAAGACCGAAATGTGCAGGAACAGGAACCCGCTCAAGGCGCCGAAGTTCACGATGGAAGCCAGGTCGTCGAGCCGGTTTTTCATGTACACGGCCACGGCGAGCGACAAAGCTGCCGTGACCAACATGCCCACGTAGGGCGTGTGGTAGCGCGGATGGACTCGCGCGAGGGCTCGCGGCAACTGCCGATCGCGGCCCATGGCGAATACCACCCTCGCCACGCCGACCTGCATGGGCAGCGCATTCGACAATCCGACGATGCCGGCGTAGGCCCACGCCAGCACCACGGCAGTCCATGGGCCCGTGGCCCACGCGGCCAATTCATACACGGCAGCCGCGGGGTCCTTGATCGCAATTCCAGGCAACAGATTGCCGAGTACCCAGGTGACGGCCACGAAGAACATCGCAGACAAAACCAGCACCGCGATGATCGCCCTGCCGACGACTCGCCGATCGCCGCCCTCCACCTCTTCGGCCAGCGTCGACACGGCGTCGAAACCGAGGAAGGACATGATGCAAATCGAGGTCGCGCTGAATACCTTGCCGGCATCGAAGGCGGCGCCGTCGAACACCGGCCTGAAGGTCAGTGCGCCATTGCCCTTGCCGGTATACAGGGCAAACACGCCCAGTATCAGGAATCCGACCAGAATAATGACCTGCAGCGCGACCGCGATGAAGTTGGCGCGCGAGGTGACCGTGATGCCGAACCAGTTGACGCCGGTGGTCATTGCCACCATCAATACGATCCAGATGCCGCGATCGATGCCGGGCAGCAGGGACCCCAACGCCACGGCGATCAGCACGTAGACGAACGCCGGGATCAACAAGTAATCCAACAAGATCATCCACCCGGCGATGAAACCGGGGAAGACTCCCAATGAATGGCGCGCGAAGCCGTAGACCGACCCGGCGGTCGGCAAAGTCTCCGTCATCGTTGCGTAGCTTTGCGCCGTGAAATACATGCACACCGCGCCCAGCACATAGGCGAGCACGATCAATCCGTTTGATTCATTCCACACGAAGCCCAGCGTGCTCAAAGGCGCGAACGGCGCGATATAGGCCAACCCGTAGAGGACCAAATCCCAGTATCGAAGCGAGCGCTTCAGTTTGACGGCGGCGGGGACGTTGCCGCCCGCGACGATCGCGTCGGCGGTCATAGCGGCGACACCGACACCTCCACGCTGTGCACGGCGGTGCTCTCGCCCATGTCGCTCTTCTCTCCCGGATTCAGCACGTTGACGTTCGCGGCGGCCGCATCCGCGCACAGCCAGCGGCCCTTGTGGGTCAGGGCCACTCCGCGCGGCAGCTCGTCCGACATCACGACCTGCAAGCTCAGCCGGCCGCAGTGATTGTGCACCAGAGCCGCGTCTCCTTCCGCCAGGTGCCGCTCCGCAGCGTCGGCGGGGTGCAAGGCAATCGTCGCGGCGCCGATACGCTTTTCGATCTGATGTACGTTGCCGAAGCTGGTATTCATCAGCCACGCATGTGCCGGCGAGAGGAGGCGCAACTGGCCGGCCGCGGGTCGCGGGTCGCTCCAGGGTTGCGGCAGCCGCGGATGTCCGTCCGCCGCGGCGCTCGCGGACGCGATCTCGATGCGGCCGCTCGGCGTCGCAAACACGCCGTCGGCGAATTGCACGGCGGGCGTCTCCGGGACCCAAATCGACCCGCGTTGCGCCAGCGATGCGAAGCTGAGCCCGAGGCCGCTGCGCTCCATGAGAGTCGCCAGTATCGCCGCATCGCTCTCCTGCAATTCGGGCTCGGAATAATCCATGGCGAGCGCCAGCCGTCGAAAAATTTCCTGATTCGGCAGGGCACTGCCCATGGGCTCCATCACCTTGACCTGCGCGGAGAGAGTCAATTGGAAGTACGACGCGATGAGATCGTCGAACTCCAGAAAACTCGCCGCCGGCAGCACGTAATCCGCCATGCCGACGGTATCGGTGGCAAATAGATCCAATGCTATCGTCAACAAATCCTCGCGCTGCAACGCGCGCCGCAAGCGGGTCTGTTGCGGGCAGGATGCCAGAGGGTTCATGTTCCACACGATGAGCGCCTGCGAACGCGAAGGGTCCTCCAGCGTCGCCGCCAAATCCATGTGACTGATCGACGGTGCGCCGCCCGCCGAGCTCAAGTGAGCACCGCTCAAGTAGTCCTCATCCATACGGCGTTGCCGCAAGTTGCCGTTGAGATACAGAAACCCCGCTCCGGGCTTGCCTAGGTTGCCGGTGACGGCCGGCAACAGCCCACAGGCGCGCATCACGTTGCCGCCGGTCGCCTGGCGCTGAAGTCCCTGGCCCAGCCACAACAAGGAAGGGCCGCGTCCATAAAGAACGGCGACTTCCTCGATGAGCGCAGCGGGCACTCCGGTGACGGCGGCGCCCCACGCCGGATTGCA
This sequence comes from Steroidobacteraceae bacterium, assembly GCA_036498345.1. GTDB lineage: Bacteria > Pseudomonadota > Gammaproteobacteria > Steroidobacterales > Steroidobacteraceae > Bog-1198. The sequence continues at coordinate 5,780 of DASYFQ010000007.1, read as the reverse complement.
CGCACTGAGTGCCGGTTCGAGCTCTTCCCAACCCAGCACATGCGCCGCGATGAACGCCGTGTCGACCAGACGCTCGCGCCGAATGACGTGCAGCAGCGCGAATGCCAAGGCGGCATCGCTGCCGGGAAAGGGTTGCAGATGAATATCCGCCTGCGCCGCCGTCGGCGTGCGAACGGGATCGACCACGACGACTTTGCCGCGCGCCTCGGGCAACCAGTGCTCGTGCGCGTGGGGCGCAGAGGCGTGAGGATTTGCGCCCCAGACCACGATGCATGCCGCTTCCTCGGCCGCACGCGGATCGAACCCATCCACCGAGGAGCCGTACAAGTAACGCAAGGCAACGTGCCCTGCCATGTTGCAAATCGTATCCGGTGTGACCTCGGTCGCACCCAAGCGATGAAAAAATCGCATGGGCGCAATCCCGGCGAGCAGCGAAATCGTGCCCGTGTAGTGCGCATTGAGAATGCTGCGTGCGCCCTTCGACGCGATGACCCGTTGCAGTCGGTGCGCGATCTCCCGGAACGCGGTGTCCCAGGAGATGGGCTCGAACTGCCCCGCTCCCTTGGCGCCGACGCGCCGCAAGGGCTGGCTCAGCCGCCGCTGCGGGTCGCGCCATTCGCGGTTGTAGGCGGTGGAGCACTTTCCGCACAGGGTACCGCGGCTGACGGCGTGAGCCGGATTGCCGCGGACCGCCGTGACCGCTCCGTCGCGCCTATGCACCAACATGCCGCAGGTATCGTAGCAATCCCGCGGGCAGGTCGTGAGTACTACGTCATCGCGCGAACCGGCCCCTGTCACGGCGTCGCGGACTCATCCGCTTTTTTGAGCAAATCTGCGCGCATCTGCGACGCCTCGAGCCGCAGCGGCGCGCTGCGCAACTGCCCGAGCTCCGCCGCCGTGAAGGGCTGAAAATTCGCCGGTACATGTTCTTTATCGAAGCGCCACAGCATCCAATTCATCAATTCGGACAAATCCGCGTTCGACAGCGCCGAGGTCGCGACTCCGGGCACGCGCCCGAGATATTCGCGCCCGCCCGGTACGGAAAGGAACCGGCCTACGGTGCCCGCAAGGCTCGGCGTCGTTCCCGCCGATCCCGTACCATCGGGCCGATGGCAACCCTGGCAGTTGAGCGTCCAGTGTTGCCAGGCTCGCTGCGCGTTGTCGACGCCCGCCGGCGAGCTCTGCGTGTTCGGCGAGAGCGCTTGCGCGCCTGCATTCCCGGAGCTCCTACCCAGCATCGAAAGACACGCGGCCAAGAGCAGCGCCGCCGCGAGTCCGATTACACGCATCGCCGCGGTCATAGATCCGTGGCCGGTCGAAGCGCTCGGGTACTCTGCGCCGATTTGTCGGGGTGGCGCGCACGCGCATCCGCCACCTCGGTGGGCGACAGCGCAACCACGTCCGACCCCTGCTTGCCGAGACCGCTCGCCAGATAAGTCAGCACGGCGGCGACTTCAGCCTCGCTCAAACCCGACTGCGCCGGCATGGCTCCGTTGTAGTCGACGCCGCCCAACTTGAATTTGCCCATGAGGCCGGTGGTCACCACCATCACCAGGTAATCGCGGCCCTGGGGTGTTTTCGCAAACGCCACGACCTGCTCGTGCAAGGAAGGAAAGTAGCTGGGGATGCCCGCCGCCTGGGGGCCGTGACACACGGCACAGCGTTCGGCGAACACAGCCGCACCTGCCGAACCCGCACCGCCGGGCATTGCGGCCGAGGGGGAGGCGACCGGTTCTTCGGCGAAGCACGGAACCGCGCCCGGCAGAGCAACGCCGAGTGCGGCGAACCCCAGCACAACGGCGCCCCGCGCAACGGCACCCCGCGCAATGGCGCTCCACCCAGCGGCGCCTCGCACAACGGCGCCTCGTGCAATGGCTCCTCGCACAACGGCGCCCCGCGCAATGGCCGACGCAGCCGTCGTGCGCCCGTGCCGCTCGGTGAACGCGCTACTTCTGATCAATAGCCACGCCCAGAATGATTGCCACGGTGCACGTATAGGATTGGCTCTTGGTGCCGAAGCACCAGGTGACCTCGTTGTTGTTCTGTGGGCGCACCACCGGACGGTCGCCTTGGTTGTTCTGGCAGGCACACCGCCCCCACGCCACACCGCCGCAGCAATCATTGTATGAAATGATGTAATTGCGTTCGTCCGCCGGATTCCGGCAGGTGCCGATCCAAGTGATCGGCGACATTTCCGTCCCCGGCGGGCAGGAATTGACGCTTCCGCCATAGCAAGAGCAGAGCGAGCCGTCGACTGCGCAATAACGCCAATAGTCGCATTTCGTCGGATCGCCGGGATCTTGAGGATTGCCGCTGCTCAGCGGCGGAGTCTGACCGGAATTGGGGTCGGAGCCCGGACCGGAGTCGGCTTCCCCCGCGCGCGCCACCGGTAACAAAGGCAAGGTGGCCGCGCCGGCAAGGAACCCGCCAAGCACGCTGAACATGCTGCGGCGTGACGTTCGACTTGCGAAGCCACGCAACACTTTTTCCGCCAAATGATCGAATTGAGCCACTCTTATTCTCCCGAAGATGCCTGCCTCGGTCCACGCTGACTGAGGAATTGCTGAATGCTGCTGACGCCGGTTTCCTTGGCGACGAAGAGACTTTCCAAATGCTCGCGCGTATTGACGAGGCCGGTCGACGATAATTTACCGGCTTCATCGATCAATACCGCGTAAGGAAGCTTGGAAACACCGTAGCTGCGGCCCAAGTGCTCCGACAGCACGTACGGAAACCTCGTCAGGCCTTTCTCGCGCACGAACGCCTCATGTTTGTGAGCTTCGCCGTCGCTGGCCAAGACGATGTCCAACCAGTTCCGCTCGGCGCCTTGAGCCGAACGCAACGCCGGCAATAAGGTTTCGCAAATCGCGCAGTCAGGCGACAGGAACAGCAGCAACTGGCTTCGTCCGCCGCGTATGCCGCCGATTTTTACCGGCGATCCATCCAAGCCCGACAGCGCCATCTCGGGCGTCGGATCCCCGAGTTTCAGCGGCTGGCGCAGCGACAACGCGCCTGCCGGCGCAATGCGCTGGTGAAGTACGCCGATCTGGCGCGCCAATGCCATGCACACCACGGCGAGGACGAGCAGTCCGATCCACAGCGCTATCTGCGAGGCAACCAGGAAACTCATAGCAATTCTCCGCTGCGCGGAGGCATCAGGGCCATTACCTGATCGAGCGCGCCATACAATGCGAATAGGACTGACGCCGCGAGGATCTGCGAGGCGAGGACCGGACCGGAAGCGCCGGCAGCGAACGCCGCCGTCACCAGCACCGCCACGCCGGTCAGCACGCCGTTCCTGGCAACATGGTAAGCACCCAACGGACGCTGCGTGGGGCCAAAGCTGCACCCGCAATCCACATCGCGTCTGCCCCGCCCGATGGCTCGCAGAATCAATGCCAGATAGCCGCCCCAGATCAGCACGGCAAGCGTGCCGCCAGCCACTCGATACGACGGCATCCACAGCAACAGGCCCGCGAGCAACTCGGCCGCTGCAACCGCCACGACCGCGAATGGAGCCAAGCGATGCGGCACTCCCGCAAGTTCACGAACCGCCGCCTGGGAACGCTCGCGCCGAAGCATTTTATGCAGTCCCGACGCCAGCAAGAGCACGGTCTCGAACGCTGCGAACTGAATGACCAGCGACTGCAAGACCCCGAGCATGGATGCCGCGCCGGTCATCACCGAATGGGCTCGATTTGCATGCGGGTATGCAGTCCCGGCAAATCCATGCTGCGTATCAAGGCACCACCCGGTTCGTACACGTCGAGCCGCTCGCCGGCCTGTACCAGCAACAGCGGTTCGGCGCCGTGAGTCAGCGAAATCGAGGAACCGGGCCGCACGAGCCGCAGGCGTTTGATGCGCGCCTTGGTGGCCGTGTTGTACACCCACACTTCGCCGGCCGGGTCCTTGTGAGTGCCTTCATGCGCATTCGCCTGCATCAGCACGTACAGCAGCTTTTGCTCGTCGCTGGCCACTATTTGCCAGCCGCTGGGCCGCCAATGACCGGGCTCGTCGGCAGCCGAGAGCAAGCGCCAATCCGGCAGGACTTTGACCTCGTCCCCTCGCATGTCGATGGGCTGAACGCGGCCATGCAAGCTCGGGAAGTAGCGCACACCGCCGACGAGGGTCGATGCGGTGAACAGCGGATCGGTATCGAGAGGATTGAAGGCCTTGGACTCGCTGCGGCCGGCCACCGCGCCGTTGGCATCCAGCCGCACGGTCAACATCGTACCGCTCGAACAAAGGGTCGAAAATCCACGGGTGCCGGACGGGTAAACGAGGGAGCAGCCCGGTATTTCCACCTCGCCGAGCACTTGCCGCTTCACCAAGTCGACGATGGTCACCGATGAGGCGGGCGTGAAGTTGAATACCTGCGCCATCCGCTGATCATCGGTGAATGCGATCAATCCTTCCATGGCGGTGATCAGCGCGCGCTTGGTCCCCGGCAACACGATCTCGCCGATCGGATTCAGCGTCTGCGTGTCATAGATGGTGATGAAATCCGTGCGCGTGCCGCGAGAACCGCGCGACCACACCGTATCCGCCACATACAGTTCCGGACGCTTATCGGGAACCAGGAGGGTGGCGGAATCGTGCGCCTGTAATTGGCCCCTGACTTCCCGGCTGTCGCTGCCGACGTTGCGCAACTCGATGCGGTCGCCGGCGTAATTGAGAAAGCTCCACGTCGTCGGATATTTCGCGGGCAGCGTTGCGTACTTCGGAATGGTATCGGGCGGCAGCGGAGTCGGGAAATCGGCCGCGGCCGCAGCCGCCGCGTCGGCTCCCATTGCGGTAGCTGCGAACCACGCGCAAACCGCGATCGGGACCGCCCGTAAAATGCTTGCTCTCATTTCGTTTAGCCTCTCTTCGCACTGTTGTCTATATTCTCGGCGCAGGCGTGCATGAAGGTGGATAATTCGCGCACACGCATTTCCCAATTCCCTCGCGATCTTTAGTGAGGCTGGCGCCTTCTTGCGATCCAGTGTACGTCAACCGCCGCAAACTGAATACTGTTGGGCGTTGCCGGGTATTTCCGCTCCGCCATTCGGTATATTGCCCGCATGAATGCCGCGCAACTTGCATTTTATGTCGCCATCGGCTTGGCGGGCGTCGCCTTCATAATTGGTGCATTCCGCGCCGCGCGGCGCAGCAGTACGGTGCGTTGGCCGACGCCCGTCGAACTCCTCATCGGGTTTGTCACCGATTTCTTCGACACCCTGGGGATCGGCTCGTTTGCGCCGACCACCGCGATATACAAATTGCGGCGCATCGTCCCCGACGAACTGATACCCGGCACATTGAATGCCGGTCATGCGCCTTCGGCCATCGCCGAAGCGCTGATATTCGTGACGGCCATCGTGGTTGACCCTCTCTTGTTGGTCGCAGCGGTCGGCAGTGCGGCGGCGGGCGCATGGCTCGGCGCCGGCGTGGTGGCGCGCTTGCCGCGCCGCGCGATACAAGCGCTCATGGGAGTTGCCTTGGGCATAGCCGGCACCGTGTTCACCGCCATCAATTTGGGCGCGCTTCCGGGCGGCGGCACCGCGATGAGCCTCGGCGGCTGGAAGTTCGGGCTCGCCGTCGGCATCAATTTCATACTCGGCGCGCTCATGAGCGCCGGCATCGGAATGTATGCGCCGTGCATGATCACGCTGGCGCTTCTCGGAATGCATCCCCTCGCCGCCTTCCCCATCATGATGGGAGCCTGCGCGTTGCTGCAGCCCGTGGCGAGTTTACGTTTCTTTCAGACCGGTAAATTCGCGTGGGGTCCGTCGCTCGGG
>DASYFQ010000006.1:0-1506 GCA_036498345.1 Steroidobacteraceae bacterium | reverse complement strand
GTCTGATACCGCCGTAATAGAATCGCCGGCGATGTGTGAGCCGGCTCACACATTTTCGCGGATTGCCAAGATATTAATGGTGCCGCTCCCGATTGTGGTCGGGAACGCCCGTGCCTATGAGGGGCCGCCGGGCACTCATTGCCGGTACACACAGCAGGAGGAGGAGTAACAATGAGCGAGAATCGGAAGTCCGTCCGTAAGCTACAGGTGCAGTTTAAACATGACGTCACGCGTGAGCAGGTGGTCGCAGCAATGGACGCGGTTTTCCGGGTCTCCGGCTGCCTGACCTGTGGGATTCGGGGCATCGACCTGAACCTCCTAGGCGGCGATCCCGCACCGGAGCTCGATGCCCTTCGCGGGCTGCCGGGCGTGGCGGGCGTGGCGGGCGGCTGAACGGCAGTGGCGCCGATGTCGGCAGGATCTATCCGGCTCGGGGCCACCATTGACGGGAATGACGCGGCGCTGATCGACCGCGTCGTTCCTCTAGTCGATGTGGTTGAGGTGACGCCCGATCGCTGGGCGAGCTTCCCGCGCGACCAGCCACCTCGCATCGAGGCGCCTGCGCTCGCGGCATTGTCCGGCATCGCGGCGCGCCGGATGCTGAGCGTGCATGGCGTCGGCTTGTCGATCGCAAGTCATGACGCGTGGAACGTCGGTTATGTCGGCCTCCTGGACCAGATGTTCGGCTATCCGCTGCCGATCGCTTGGCACAGCGAGCACCTGTCGTTCTCCCGCGTTGATGGCGAGCCGCTGGGAACGATGGTTGAGCCGCCGTGGACGCATGAGGCGCTGGAGATGATCGCCGGCCGGATTTGCACGTTGCAGGACCGCTACGGCGCGCTATTCCTGATCGAGCACGTGGCGCGCGCCTTTGCTGAAGGCGAACACGACGAGATGGACACGGCAAGCTTCATCAACGCATTGCAGCGGCGCACCGGCTGCGGGTTGTTGCTGGACGTTTATAATCTCGAATGCGACCATCACAACTTTGCCGCCGATCCGATACGGCTGCTCGACGGGCTGGACCTGGCGGCGGTGTGCGAGATTCATGTCGCCGGCGGTACAATGCACAACGGCTATAAGATGGACATCCACTCGCGCACAGTCGCCGACTCGACCTTGGCGCTGCTCGACCACGTGCTAGGGCGGGCGGCCCGCGTGAATGCGGTGGTGTTCGAGATACTAAAGGAGGCGATCCCCGCAATGGGGCTGGACGGCCTAGCCAACGAGTTGCTGCGGCTGCGGGGCGTGCTCGATGCGCGCGCGTGAGACGCTGGCGTTGCGGCAGCGGCAGCTACTGGCCGCCGTTAAGGGCCGCGGGGGTGACGCCGCGAGGTTCGCGGAACCGGAGCTGGCCTTGCTGCGCGAGACGCTGCTGTGGTGGCGCAGGCTCGGCATCACGCAATCGTGTCGCTTCACCGCCACGCTGTTATCGGCACGAGGACGGCTCGAAGCGGTAGTGGAGGCGTTTGTGCGTGACACGCCGGGCGCAGACAGCATCGAGAC
>DASYFQ010000005.1:0-31820 GCA_036498345.1 Steroidobacteraceae bacterium | reverse complement strand
CGGTCATGCAACCCAAGCCCGCGATCACGGCCTCGCTGTGCAGTTGGCGCCAGAATTTTTCCGCACCCATTCGCGCCAGGGAATATTCGATCTGCACGCTGCCGCGCAGACGCGCCACGTCGGCATTGCTGTAGGGGCGCTGGATGCCGGTCCAGCGGTCGTTCGTTTGATCGCTCAAATCAATTCTCCTTGATGCTCAAAGGCGAGCTTGCGTCTCGGGATACCGAGAGCTTAAAGTATGGGAGAGGCGGATTTACACATTGGAAATTTCACACTGTGAATTTCACATCGCTGATTATGACATCCCGCGATTTCCTGCTCGCGCAGCAAGCACACAAGGGCGGGGTCGCATCGACCTGCGTTAATGATTGCGCGAAGCACCTGAAATGGGATTAATCCGACAAGGCCATTTTTTAGGGACGAAGCTCCGGTCCTTGCGCAAGCGCAATGGCCTCACCCTCGACGAGCTCTCGGCCCGCTGCGTACAGATCGACGCGGCGGGCGCGCCGTCGGTGTCCTATCTCAGCATGGTGGAGACCGGCAAACGGATGCCCTCGGCCGACATGTTGGACATGCTCGCGGGCATTTTCAGCAAGGACGCGCGTTGGTTTCTCGATGAAAACACCGAGGTCGAGGCCGCTCCGCCGCCGCGCGAACGAGGAGGTCTCGAGGCCATGCCCTTGGAGCCGGCATTTCTGTTCTCGCACGAGCTGCTGCAGAACGCGTTGCCGGAGCTGCTCTCGCAAACCGGTACCACCGGCCGGCAATTCGCGCAATTACTGATTCGCGTCTGGCAGGAAACCCGGCACAACAATTTTCCCGATATCGAGCGTGCGGCCGAGGAGTGCGGCAAGCGCCAGATGCCGCTCACCCTGGATGCCGTGATGGCCATCTGCAAACGGCACGCGCTGGACGTGCAATGGTTCGATGGCGATGCCCGCAAGCCGAGCGGGGCTCTGGTGCGATCTCAATTCGAAGCACCCGGGAGGGTGCTCATCAACAAGCGCCTGCGCAACCAAGAGGAGCGGCTGAAGTACGAACTGGCATTCTTCATCGGCCACAAGATTCTGCACAACGGCGACGGCGCCATTTCGCCGCACAGCGCCATTCATTCCGGGGACGGTGAATTGTCCGGCTCAGCGGCCGGCATGGGCGCGCAGGACGTGCTCTATGCCTGGCGCGATTTCGAATGCAGTTTTTTTGCCGGTGCGCTGCTGTGCCCTCGCGTTCCGTTTCGCCGTTTTCTGATTCGCGAGGCGCATTGCATCGCCGCCGGCCGCAAACTCGGGGTCACGCCGGCCCTGGTCATGCGCAGGATGACGGCTGTGTCGCCGTACCGCCATTGGCATTTCTTCGACGCGTACCCGCCGGGCTACTTGCGCGCGGTGTATCGAGGCAACGGCATCCCGTTGCCCTGGGGCAATATGAGTCTTGTGTCGGACCCTTGCCCACGATGGGCGGTATTTCGCCTATTGCAGGCGACTCCGGCGGCGCCGCCGATGCAGAAACCAAAGTCGCAGATTTCGGTGATGCAGGATGGCAAGCGCGCGCGGCTGTATTGCTGCCATTCGCTGCTGACTCGCGACGCGCTGGATGAAATGCACGTGCTCTCCGTGGGCGTGGACCTGCTGCCGGCGCTCGACGCCCAGGGCTTCGACGGCGAAGAGATGGTCGCGGCGGTGGCGGAAGCCTGCCGGCGCGGCGGCGGCGACGGCGTGATACCGGAGCGGGCTGCCGCCGGCATCCGCGCCGCCTCGCAGGTGCTCAACATCGCATGGATCGCCGAGGCGGTCGATTCGCCCGCGAGCGTCATCTGCCCGCGCAGCGGGGCCTGCCCGCGGCAGGCGCAGGGCTGCGTGTGATCCGACATTCGGCGTCAGTGCGCATGTCCGAACGGGTCGGTGACGCCCGGCAGCCACGGATCGTGAGTGGCGGCGCGCCAATCTCGGAGCTGGGTCCGCAGGTCGGCAAGGATGGCCGCGTGTGCGGGATTTCCCGCGAGATTCACCACTTCGTCGGGATCCGCGTCGAGCTCGTACAATTCTTCAGACGGACGATGCACGAAGGCTTCCAGGGTACGCTTTCCAAGTTTGGCGCCCGGTGTTCCGGTGATCGCCTTCCATGAGGGCGACAACTGCACGTCGCTCGCCACCGGTACGGCGAGCGAGGGTTCGAGATTGAGGTAGTAGCTGTACTGCCGCGTGCGCATCGATCGCATGGGGTAATACTGATTGATCTCGTGAAACGAGTGCGTGGCAAACACCCGATCAAATCCCGCAGGACTGGTTTCCTCCAAGATCGGCAGCAACGAGCGTCCCGGCAGGGGAGCATAGAGATAGTTCCCGGGCGGCGTCACCCCTGCCCAATCGAGGACGGTGGGTGCCACATCGATCCAGCTCACCAACGCGCCGTTGCGCACGCCGCGTTTGCGCTGGTCCGGCGAGCGCATGATCAGCGGCAAATGCAGGCCGGGCTCGTACAGATTGTCCTTGGCCCCCGGAAAGGGCCGGCCGTTGTCGCTGAGATAGATGACCAACGTATCGCCTTCGCGGCCTGATTCGCGTAATTCGCGCAGCAACAGGCCGACGCCGCTGTCGAGGCGGCTGACCGATTCGTAATATTGCGCCAAGTCTTGGCGCACTCCCGGCAGGTCGGGTAAATGCGCGGGGATCAAGACGTCCGCCGGCGAATAGATCTGACGTTTCACCTCGGGCCAATCCCGGGTATTGCCGAAGTTCACCGAATCGCGATGCGGATCGCTGTAGCCCACGGTGAGAAAAAATGGCGCGTCGCTCCGCGCCTTGATCCACCGTCCGGCTTCATGGGCCATGAAGGCGACGTCTCGAATCCCGGGCTGCTCGGGCGCCAGCCAGGCATCGTACGGCAGCAAGGCGTCCGGCTTGACGTGTTTCTTGCCGACCAACGCCGTCCTGAATCCAGCCTGCTTGAGCATCCAGGGCAATGTTTTCACTTCGTCGAGCAATGAAAAATTGTGCACGTCGTGGGAGAGTCCATACATGCCGTTGGTATGCGAATAAAGGCCGGTATACAGCGTCGCGCGACTGGAGCTGCAGGAGGAAACCGTCGCATAGCCCTGGGTAAACAAGGTGCCATTCGCGGCCAGATTGTCGAGAACCGGGGTCTTCACCCTTCCGCCGCAGCACGACAGGTCATAGCCCTGATCATCTGCGACGATCAACAAGATGTTCCGCGGCCGATTGGCCGGCACATCGATCCGGGTCGCCGCCGCCGCGTCCACGGTGCTGACGGCCACGGTCAAGCCGGTGGCCGCCGACAATAGGTCGCGACGATTCATGCCTTGGCTCCCCTTGCAACGCGACGATCGATCAGTGCAGTTGCATCTTAGCGCAGGGGCAATCGCAGGAACCGGCGCGGCGTCATTCTCCGCAGCGACGCATCAGCCGGGAAATAGTTTCTTCGCGGTCTGGGCGATCAGCTCACCTTGATGCCGCGCGCCCGCGAGATCCAGAGCGCTGGGCTGGCGCTGGCCGGCACTGCCGGCGACCGTCGTTGCGCCGTAGGGGCTGCCGCCGACGATTTCGTCCAGAGTCATCTGCCCCTGATGACTGTACGGCAAACCGACGATGGTCATGCCGAAATGAAGTAAATTGGTGATGATCGAAAACAACGTCACTTCCTGACCGCCGTGCTGGGTTGCGGTCGAGGAGAACGCGCCTCCAACCTTGCCGTGCAGAGCGCCGCGCATCCACAAACCGCCCGCCTGGTCGAGGAAGCTCGCCATTTGCGAAGAAATGCGGCCGAAGCGCGTGGGGCTGCCGACCACGATGGCATCGTAGTTCGCCAGTTCGTCGATGGTTGCAATGGGCGCGCTCTGATCCAGTTTGAAGTGCGCCGCCTTGGCCGTTTCAAGGGGCGTAGTTTCGGGCACGCGCTTGATGTCGACGCTGGCGCCGGCCGCTCGGGCACCTTCGGCGATCGCTTTCGCCATGGTTTCCACATGACCGTAGGACGAATAATAAAGAACCAGTACTTTTGCCATGAGACTCTCGGGGGTGGTGGTGGTGACTGATGTTCATGCCCAGACTATGTCAGGCTCAATTCACCGACAAGATGGCTTAATAGGAATAGACTACGCCAATATTGTAAGGAATCATCGTGCTGGACCTAAACGAAGTGCGTATGTTCGTGCAGGTGGTTCGCGCCAGAAGCTTTGCCGAAGCCGCGCGACGACTGGGAGTCCCCCCGAACACCTTGAGCCGACGAGTTCGCCAGCTGGAAGCGGGCCTCGACACCCGCTTGATGCAGCGCTCGACCCGAAAGCTGACCTTGACCGCGGCGGGTTCGGCCTTCTTCGAACGCTGCGCGCCGGCGGTCGATGGCGTATTGGATGCGGGAAAGGAGTTGGCCGGCATCAGTCAGACCGCCGGCGGTACGGTGCGCATTGCCGCGCCCGCCGACTTTCTGGACTTCTTCGAGATCGAGTGGGTGATGCAGTTCCTGAAGCTGCACCCCAAGGTGCGTTTGGACTTCGTGCTGAATGATGCCCGCGCGGATCTGATCGGCGAATCCATCGACGTCGCGTTTCGCGGCGGCGCGGCTTTGGATCAGCAGCCCGTATTCCGGCGGCTGTTGCCGCAATCCTTCATGATGGTGGCGAGTCCCGCCTACACGAAATCGCGCGGCAATCCGAAGACCTTGGAGGAACTGAGCGGGCACGATTGCCTGACTATCTCCGGGCGACCGGGTCTGGTCGCCTGGACCTTACACGGACCGGGCGGGCGCGAGGAGGTCAAAGTCAGCGGTCGATTTCGCGCCAACAGCGCGCGGATACTGATCAAGGGTTGCGTGGCCGGGCTCGGGATTGCATTGATGCCCGAGGTGCTGGTCGCCGCGCACATCCACACCGGACGCTTGGTTCGTGTGCTGCCGGATTATCGCCGCGAGGGTGGCGACCTCAGTGTGATAGTCCCGACCAGCCAGCAGATTCCGACCGCGGTATCAGCATTCATCGAATTCGCGGTTGAAAAACTTCAGTCCATCATCGCCGGGCCGGCCGCGAAGCCGGCCCTCAAAGCACGCCGGAGGTAAGGGAACATGGTTCAAGGCAAGTGGAATATAACCATCAAGACTCCGATGGGCGACAAATCGGGGGTGCTCGATCTCAAGACCGACGGGACGGCGCTGACGGGAATGCTATCCAGTGACGAATATCAGGCCGCGATCAGCGACGGCAAGGTGGACGGCAACAAACTCAGCTGGTCAGCCAAGATCACGAAGCCGATGCGCATGAGCTTCAAATTCAGCGCCACCGTCGAGGCAGACCGTATCAGCGGCGCCGCCAAGTATTTGCTGGGCAAGGCAACGTTCACCGGCACACGCGCCTAACGGATGGGCCAATAAATTTCCGTCCGCAATGCCGCCGCCGGCGTAGTACCGGGGTCGTCCAGGTACCACGAGATCGGCGCTCCGGCAGCGGTGTAATCGTGCGCAGCCATGTAGGCGCGGAAGGCGCCGTAGGTCTTCGCCAATGTGTCGTAAGGCCCCACGTGGGTGGTCTTCAAGGCCTTGCCCCCGTAGCTTTGAGTGAGCTGGACATTGCCGCTGGGGCTCACGTCGGCGCGATCGATCGGCATTCCCGCCTGGAAGGAAAAATTGGTCGCGGTCATTTCGCCGTCGATGCCGAGCGGGGCGCCGCTTTGGCGTAGCTTGTTCTTGGCCATGAACTTGCCGATTTGCGCGTAGCCGTCGGCGTATGCCTTGGAAATCGAAGCCGTATCGAGCGGCGACGTCTCGCTCACCACCAATATGGGCATGGCGGTCAGGTTCACCGATTCCGCGTCGAAGCCGGCGATGTCGACATTCGGCATGCCTTCGACCAGAGTTTTCAATTTGCTCAATCCCTTCTCGTAGTCCTTGCCGATCATGCGGTCCATCATGAGTCCAAAGTAATGGCCGATCGGGCTCGCACCCATGTCGATGTCGAGCGTCCACGTGACCCGAGTCGCGGAGCCTTCCGGGGCCAGGAGGATGGTGGACTTCGCCACGCCCATTTTCCCGAAATCGATATCGGTCGCGACCGATTGATTGGGCGTCGAGGCGGTGATCAGGTCGGAGCCGGAACCCACTTTGTCGTTGCCGGACCAAACCAGCTTTGCACCGACGCCGTCGCGTGCCCCTTCGGTGGTTTGATGCATGTGCGGATCCAAGTCCTGCCACGGCGACCATTGGGGGAACAATTGAAATGAATTGACCGTCGCGTAGACCAGACTCGCGGGCCGCTCGATGTTCACCGAGCGCTCCACATGAATGTTGCGAGGCAGCAGGAGGCCGATAATGGCGAGCACGATCAGCACGATGACGAAGACGATGAGACCTCTTCTTAACATGATGCCCTCCGGACTTATTGAGCCCCTTCCCTAAGGCGTGGCGAGGTGATCCCCTGCGGCGCGATTGAATCCCCTAAGGAGGGGGAATTGCAAGTTTTACGGCGCGGCGCGGCGCGGCCGCGCAAGGGGTTGGCGGTCGGCGGGCGCTCCTCAGGGCCATCTATATATGGACGGATGTCGCAGTTCTCCGGCTACTCGCTATTGGAGGCATGAGCGGACCTCGTACGCTACAGCTTCGCCCGGAGGAGCCGATATCGGTCTTGGACCATGCACATTTTGAAACGCCTATTTGGACGCGTCGACGGTCCGCTGCTGCACGGGATGCTGGCGGGATGCGCCATCATGGTGATCTCCTCCCTCGGACTATTCTATTTGTGGCATTCGGCGCGGGAGGCACAGCTCGACGCCGTGCGCACCGAACTCGTGCAATTGGCGCGTGTTGCGGCGACGCTGGTCGACGGTGACCGGCACCGGCTGCTCAAGTCGCAAGCGCAAGCCGGCAGCCCGGATCACTTGGCGCTGCTCGCCCCGCTCGTCAAATTTCACAAAGCCACTTCCGACATCATCTATGTCTACACCGCCATCCTCGAGGGGAACCGGATTTATCTCGTCGCGGGGACGGACTACCTATATCGCATCGACGGGGACAGCCAGGCGCCCGATTCCATCATGACGCCGTACGATACCGTCGATCCGGCGCTGCGCCGCGCTCTCGAGCAGCACGAGATCACCGTCGAGGCCGAGCCGGTGAAGGACCCGACGCGCAGCTACATGAGCGCGTACGCACCGTTCTACGATTCGCAGGGGCGCTTCGTGGGAATTACCGGCGTGGACATGTGGGTGCGCGATTTCGACGCGCGCATCGGTGCGATTCGGCGTGCCGGCATCGGCGCCTTCGCCGCCGTCGCCATGCTGTCGGTGCTCGCCGGCTTCGTGGTGTATCGCCTCAGCCGTACGGCCTCGCGGGCGAGGCGCCAGGATCGCATCATTCAAGCACGCCTTTCCGACGCGAAACAGCAGGCGGAGATTCAGGCGCAACGCGCCGAGGCGGCGTCGAAGGCCAAGAGCGATTTTCTCGCCATGATGAGTCACGAGATTCGCACCCCGATGAATGGCGTGCTGGGCTTCGCCAACCTGCTGCTCGATACGCAGCTCGATTCCGAGCAGCGGGAATTCGCCCAGACCGTGCAGCGCTCCGGCGACGCATTGCTCGCCGTCATCAACGACGTGCTCGACTACTCCAAGATCGAAGCGGGCCGAATGACCGTGGAGCAAATCGACTTCGATCTGCGCGCGGTATGCGAGGAAGTGCGATCGATTCTGCATGCGACGGTCGTCAAGCAGGGACTGGTCATGAGTTTGTCATACGATGCGACGCTGCCGCGGGTCATCAAAGGAGATCCGGCGCGTCTGCGGCAAATCCTACTGAATCTGGCGGGCAACGCCGTCAAATTCACCGAACGCGGCACGGTTCGCATCGAGGTGTCGCCGCTGGACGGAGCTCAGGTCAAGATCAGCGTGGAGGACAGCGGCATCGGTATCACCGCGGAGCAGCTGGATCGCCTGTTTCGACGCTTCACGCAAGCCGATTCCTCGACGACGCGGCGCTACGGCGGCACCGGACTCGGGCTTGCCATCAGCAAGACGCTGGTGGAACTCATGGGCGGCACTATCGGCGCCCAGAGCCGTCCAGGCGCGGGGTCGACGTTCTGGATCACATTGCCGCTCATCGCCGCAGCGCGGACGGGGGCAGATACCAACGCGGCGGATTTGCCGGCGGAGAGTTCGCCCGCGGAGATATCGCGAGGGGAGATGTCGCGAGCGCAGATGTCGCCGGCGGTGGTGCCGACGCTGGTGGCCGTGGTCGCCGCGGCGGCCGGCGCACCACCCGCGCTCGGCGCGGCGCCCCTCAGCGCGAGACACGTGCTGCTGGTCGAAGATAATTTCGTCAATCAACGGGTCGCCGTGTACATGCTGAGTAAACTGGGGGCTCGAGTCGACGTGGCCAAACATGGGCGCGAGGCCATCGACATGCTCGGCAAATTCGCCTACGACCTCGTCCTCATGGACTGCCAGATGCCGGAAATGGACGGATTCGAAGCGACCCGCGTCATTCGCGATTGCAGCTCAGCCGTGCTCGATCATGAGGTTCCGGTGATCGCCATGACCGCGAATGCGTTTCCCGAAGACCGCGCCCGCGCGCTCGCCTGCGGTATGAACGATTTCCTGGCCAAGCCCGTGGACCGTTCAGTTCTCGCGGGCATGCTGGAAAAGTGGCTGAAGCCCGCCCCAGGAAGGGAGCCGCGCGCAGCCGTCGGCTAGTGCACCCGCCGCCGGGCGTGTCAGGGGGACCCCTCTCCTGAATGCGAATGATTGTCAATACCTGATCGATTTAACCTAATGTAAGCGCCATCCATGAGCGTCTTGTGGTGAAATCCCACAGGGAAGGCGTCGTCGTCGGATCAGGGAGACTCAAGGTGACGAGAATTTTCTCCATAAACGCATGGGTGATCTTCGCCTGCGTTCCGTTGTCGATGGCCGGATGCGGGAAGTCCGGGAGCCCCCAATCCGCGCCGCCGCCGCCGCAAGTCAGCGTCGCGCAGGTGCTGGAGAAGCGGGTCAAGGATTGGGATGAATTCACGGGACGGCTGCAGGCCGTGGAGACCGTGGAAATCCGGCCGCGGGTTTCGGGCTACATCGACAAGGTGGCGTTCACGGAAGGCAGCCAAGTCAAGAACGGCGATCTGTTGTTCATCATCGATCCGCGGCCCTACCAGGCGGAATACGATCGCGCAGCGGCCGACGTCAAGCGCTACAAGACCGCGCTCGACCTCGCGCGCATCGAATTGGTGCGTGTGCAGCGCCTGAAAGACAGCGGCGCCGTTTCCGAAGAGGAATTGGACGAGCGCAAGAGCACGGTGGCACAGGGCGAAGCCAACGTGGCGGGCGCCGAGGCGGCCCGCGAAACGGCGTCGCTCAACTTGAGTTTCACGCGGGTCACGAGCCCGATTGCCGGGCGGGTCAGCCGCGCGGAAGTGACGCGCGGTAACTTGGTGACGGGCGGGATCAATGGCGGCACGCTGCTCTCGTCCGTGGTGTCGATGGATCCCATCTACCTGTATTTCGACGCGGATGAGCAAAGCTACTTGCGCTACACGCGAACGGCACATTCGGGTGTGGGCCCGAGTTCGAACGCCGCGCAAAATCCCGTGCAGGTCGGCCTCGCCAACGAAGAGGGGTTCCCGCACTCCGGCGCCCTCGATTTCGTCGACAATCAGCTCAATCCGCAGACCGGCACCATCCGTGCCCGGGCGGTGCTCGGGAACAAGAACGGACAATTCACTCCGGGCTTGTTTGCACGGGTGCAATTGTTGGTGAGCGGCGAGTATTCGGCCATCTTGATCGAGGACCGCGCCGTCAATACCGATCAGAACCAAAAATACGTGCTGCTGCTCGGCGCGAACAATCAGATCGAGTACCGCAAGGTGACGCTCGGACGCGTGATCGAGGGATTGCGCATCGTGCGCGAGGGTCTGAAGCCGGGAGATGTGATCGTCGTGAACGGCGCGCAGCGCGCGCATCCCGGCGTTACCGTGACGCCGCAACGAGTCACGATGGGCGCGGACGGAGCGGGCTCCGCCGCGCCGGCGTCCGGCTGAGGCCGCGCCGCGATGAACATCTCGTCGTTCTTCATCGAGAGGCCGATATTCGCCACGGTGCTCGCAATCCTGATCACGGTGGCGGGGCTGCTCGCGATGCCGGTGCTTCCGATCAGCGAATATCCGGAGATCGTGCCGCCCACCGTCGTGGTCAGCGGTCAATATCCCGGCGCCTCGCCCAAGACGATCGCGGAGACCGTCATTACGCCGCTCGAGCAGCAGATCAACGGCGTCGAGAACGCGATCTACACGAATTCCACCGCGACTCCCGACGGCACCTTCTCCATCACCGTGACGTTCAAGCTGGGTACGGACCTCGACATTGCACAAGTGCAGACGCAGAACCGTGTGGCGCAGGCCGAGTCGCGGCTGCCCGATGTCGTGCGTCAGATCGGTTTGGTGACTCAGAAGCGCTCGCCGGATCTGACGATGGTGGTGTTCCTGCGGTCCATCGACGGCCGCTATGACTCGCTGTACCTGCGCAATTACGCAGTCATTCAGATCAAGGACGTGTTGGCACGCTTGCCGGGCATGGGCGACGTGCGCGTGTTCGGCTCGGGCGACTATGCCATGCGGCTGTGGCTCGACCCCGGCAAGATCGCGGCGCGTTCCATGGACGTCGATGAAGTGCTGGCTGCGGTGCGCGAACAGAACGTGCAGGTGGCGGCGGGCCAGATCGGCGGCCAGCCGGCGCTTCCCGGCACTCAGTTCGAGTACATCGTCAATGCCCAGGGGCGCCTGCAGACCGAACAGGAATTCGGCAACATCGTCGTGAAGAGCGGGGCGAACGGCGAGACGACGTATTTGCGCGATATCGCGCGGCTCGAACTCGGTCCCGACAATTATGCGTTGCGCAGCATGCTGGACGGCGGACCGGCGGTAGCGATTCCGGTATTTCAATTGCCGGGCGCGAACGCATTGCAGCTATCGGACGGCGTGCGCGCCACCATGAAGGAACTCGCGAAGAATTTCCCGGAGGGCGTCACCTACGAAATCGACTACGACCCCACGGTATTCGTGCGCAGCTCCATCGAGGCGGTGGTGCACACCCTGTTCGAGGCGGTGCTGCTGGTGGTGCTGGTGGTCGTGGTATTCCTGCAGACCTGGCGGGCGAGCGTCATCCCGCTGGTCGCCGTGCCGGTGGCCATCATCGGCACGCTGGCGGCCCTGCTGCTTGCGGGATTCACCATCAATTCGCTGACCCTGTTCGGCCTGGTGCTCGCCACGGGCATCGTCGTCGACGATGCCATCGTCGTGGTGGAAAACATCGAACGCAAGATCGAGCAGGGCTTGAATCCGCACGCGGCGGCCCATGCGGCCATGGGCGAGGTGACCCGGCCCATTATTTCCATCGCCCTGGTGTTATGCGCGGTCTTCATACCGGTCGCCTTCGTGAGCGGACTCACCGGCCAGTTCTACCGCCAGTTCGGCATCACCATTGCAGCCAGCACCATCATTTCCACGTTCAACTCGCTGACCTTGTCGCCGGCGCTGGCGGCGCTGCTGCTGAAGCCGAGGGGCGCGCCGCCGGACGCGTTCCAACGCGGCATCAATCGCCTCTTGGGCCGGTTCTTCGCGCTGTTCAATCGCACCTTCGAACGCGCCTCGGAGCGCTACGGCCACGGGGTGCGAAGGCTTACCGCCATCCGTACGGTGGCGCTCGGCATTTTCGTCTGCCTGTTGGGCGCTACTTGGGCCATGTTCCGCGTGGTGCCGGGCGGCTTCATTCCCGCCCAGGACAAGCAATACCTGATCGGCATCGTGCAGTTGCCGGACGCGGCCTCGCTCGATCGCACTGAGAAGGTGGTGCGGCAGATGTCGCAGATGGCGAAGGAAACTCCCGGTGTCGATCATGCCATCGGATTTTCCGGTCTGTCGGTGCAGGGCTTCGTCAATTTGAGCAATGCGGCGGTGCTGTTCTTTCCGCTCAAGCCCTTCGCGGAGCGCACCACCAAGAACTTGTCGGCCGGCGCCATCGCCGGAGCGCTCAACCGGAAATTCAGCGCCATTCAGGACGCGGTGATCTTTGCGGTCCCGCCGCCGCCCGTTCAGGGCTTGGGCACCACGGGCGGGTTCAAACTATTCTTGCAGGATCGCGCCGCGCATGGCTATGACGAACTCGCACGCGTCACGGCGGAAGTTTTGAACAAGGCGCGGCAACAGCACGAACTCAATCCCTATGCCACGTACTCGACGTTTCAGAACAGCGTGCCGCAGCTCTATGCGGACGTGGACCGAGTCAAGGCCAAGAACCAAGGGGTGCCGCTGTCCAATGTGTTCGATACGCTTCAGGCGTATCTGGGTTCTATTTATATCAACGATTTCAATCGCTTCGGACGCACTTATCGTGTGTATGCTCAAGCGGAGGCGCAGTTCCGCGCTCAGCCCGAGGACATTGCCAACTTGAAAATGCGCAATTTGAAGGGCGACATGGTGCCGATGGGAGCGGTGGCCGATGTTCACTTCGAAGCGGGGCCGGATCGCGTGTCGCATTACAACGTCTATCTGGCGTCGGACATCAACGGACAGGGCTCTCCCGGCACGTCCTCCGGCCAGGCCTCCGCCGCCATGGAACGGGTGCTGCGGGACACGCTGCCCACCGGCTTCGGCTACGAATGGACCGATTTGACCTTCCAGCAGAAGTCGGCGGGAAATACGGCGCTCCTCGTATTCCCCATCTGCGTCATGCTGGTGTTCTTGATTCTTTCCGCTCAGTACGAGAGTTGGGCGCTGCCCCTCGCCGTGATTCTCATCGTGCCCATGTGCTTGCTGTTCGCCATGTCGGGCGTGTGGTTGAAAGGCTCGGATAACAATGTGCTCACTCAGATCGGCTTCATCGTGCTCGTGGGACTCGCCTGCAAGAACGCCATCCTGATCGTCGAGTTCGCGCGCGAGCGCGTCGAGCACGGGTTGGCGCCGATCGAAGCGGCGATCGAGGCATGCCGGCTGCGTCTGCGTCCCATCCTGATGACCTCGTTCGCGTTCATCATGGGCGTGATCCCGCTGGTGACCGCAAGCGGCGCCGGCAGCGAAATGCGCCAGGCAATCGGCATCGCCGTGTTCTCCGGCATGTTGGGAGTGACGTTCTTCGGTCTGTTCTTGACCCCGGTGTTTTTCGTGACCATCGAGGGATGGCTGGAGAAACGCCGGAATGTGGGCACCGATGTGCCGCCTGTCTCGGCCGCCGAAGAGGAACCCGGCCGTGCGTAGGTGGCGCGGTCTCATCGGCGGCGCCGCGGCAGCGGCGATCCTCGCGGGCTGCGCCGTGGGTCCCAACTACAGCCGGCCGGAGACGCCGGTCGATGCGCATTTCGCCAACGCGGGCGAGCCGGGCCTCGGGAACGAGGACCCCGTCGAGCGATACTGGACGGGCTTTGCGGACCCATTGCTCGACAGCCTGGTCGACGATGCGCTTGCGCACAACAAGGACTTGGGCGTGGCGGCGGCGAACTTGCAGGCCGCACGCGCCGCCAGGCGGCTCGCCGGATTCGATCAATATCCGACGGCGACGTTTGCCGGCAGCTATAGCCACCTGCTCGAGTCCAAGCAACAGTTGCCTTTCCTCGATCAGCATGACCGCGAATTCGACGCCGCGCAGGCCGGCTTCGACGGCTTGTGGGAACTCGATCTGTTCGGGCGCGTCAGGCGCAATGTCGAAGCGGCACGCGCCGACGTCGGCGCAAGTGCCGCGACCTTGCGGGACGCGCGGGTCAGCGTCATCGCCGAGGTGGCGCGCGACTATTTCATTTTGCGCGGGCTGCAAGACCAGTTGGCGCTGACGCTGCGCAACGCCGACAATCAATTGAGCACGACCAAGCTCACCCGGACCCGGCTGGAGGCGGGCAGAGGCAACGAGCTTGACACCTCGCGCGCCGAGGCCCAATGGCAAACGACATTGGCCTCCATCCCGAGCTTGCAGGCGTCGATTGCGACGACCACGTATCGATTGAGCGTGCTCACCGGCCGGCAGCCGACGGCGCTCGGCGAACGCCTGTCGCCGCTGGCGCCGATGCCCGCTCTGCCTGCCTTGAACGCCATCGGCACGCCGGAACAGCTGCTGCGGCGCCGGCCTGATGTCCGTGTCGCGGAACGGCGGCTCGCCGCCGCCACGGCGCGCATCGGGGTCGCGATGGGCGACTTGTTCCCCAAGGTCACGATAGTCGGGCAGGTGGGCTACGAGGCTCCCACCTTCGGCCAATTCGGAACGGCTGACGCTCGGTTTTTCTCGATCGGACCGAGCATATCCTGGGCGGCGTTCGATCTCGGCCGGGTGCAGGCGCGGATCGGCTCGGCGAAGGCTCAGACCGACGCGGCCATCGCCGCCTACGAAGGGGCGGTGTTGAATGCGCTCGAAGACACGGAGGGTACGCTGATCGTCTATGGCCGTTCGCAGACCCGGCGCGAGGCGCTGCAAGTGGCGGCTGCCGCGAGCGACAAGGCGGCGGATTTGGCGCACAAGCGATTCGAAGGCGGATTGATCGATTTTCTCGAAGTTCTCGATGCGGAGCGCACGGCGTTGAGCGCGGAGCTGCTGCTGTCCCAAAGCCGCACCGATACCGCCACATCCCTGGTTGCGGTGTACAAGGCCCTGGGCGCCGGTTGGGCGGCATCAGAATCCGCCGCCGCGGCGACCGCGCAGCGCTGATCGGTACCGGCAACGATGCTCCCAGGCGCTCTCATTTGCGCTGCCGGCATGCATAATGCGCAAGCGACCCGCCGGCAATCATGAGAGAGTTGCGATGAAGATTTTTTCCTGGAATGTCAACGGTATCCGCGCCGTGATCAAGAAAGGGCTGTTTCAACCGTTTCTCGAGGCGCATCGGCCCGATATCGTCTGTTTGCAGGAGACCAAGGCGGAGCGCGGACAGTTCGAGATCGATTTGCCCGATTATCGGGAGTACTGGAATTCCGCCGTGAAGAAGGGCTATTCGGGTACGGCGATTTTTTCCAAGCAGGAGCCGCTGTCCGTCATCAATGGTTTTCCCCTGGAGTTTGCCAAACGGTTCTCGTTCGCCGATGAACTGGAGCGCGACAGCGCCGAAGAAGGCCGGGTCATGACGGCGGAATTCGATAAGTTCCATGTCGTGACGGTTTACACGCCGAACGCCAAGGACGACCTCAGCCGCCTGCCGCT
This sequence comes from Steroidobacteraceae bacterium, assembly GCA_036498345.1. Taxonomy (GTDB): domain Bacteria; phylum Pseudomonadota; class Gammaproteobacteria; order Steroidobacterales; family Steroidobacteraceae; genus Bog-1198. The sequence goes on along the minus strand of DASYFQ010000005.1, from coordinate 16,659 downwards.
TCGACACAAACATTGGGACCCGGCCTTTCTCGCTTATTGCAAGCAGCTGGAAAAGACCAAGCCGGTCATCTTTTGCGGTGACCTCAATGTGGCGCATACCGAGCTCGATCTGGCCAACCCCAAGCCGAATCGCGGCAAGAAGGGCTTCACCGATGAAGAACGCGAGGGATTCAAAAATTTCGTGGAGGCTGGCTTCGTCGACACCTTTCGGCTGTTCACTCAAGGCAACGGTCACTACTCGTGGTGGAGTCATTTCGCCAATTCCCGGGCACGCAACGTCGGGTGGAGAATCGACTACATTCTCGTCTCGCGCCAATTACGCGACGCGGTGAAGAACGCCGAAATCCATCCCACCGTGATGGGCAGCGATCATTGCCCGGTCAGTATCACGCTCGATGCATAACCTCCAGGGTGCGCACTGGCGCGGGCAGCGTCTTGCGGCAGTACTGTTCGACCTGGACGGCACGCTGGCGGATACCGCGGCCGATATCGCGTCGGCGCTCAATCGGACGATGGACGAGTACGATTTCGAGGCCGTGGCCGAGGACGACGTACGCCGCATGGTCGGGCGCGGCGCGCCCATTCTGATCGAGCGCGCCGCAGCCTCGCAGGGCCGCGCCATCGACGCTGCGACCGAGGCCGCCATGGTCGAGCGCTTCTTTCACCACTACGGCCAGGTCGAGGACTCGAATGAGGGCAGCTCGCAATCGTATACCGGTGCCGCGGAATCACTGCGGATATTGCACGACGCCGGACTGCGTACCGCGGTGGTCACCAACAAGCAGCATCGCTTTGCCGCGGCGCTGCTGAAGCGTTTGGGACTCGCGGATTGGATCGATGTCGTGGTCGGCGGCGACACCTGCGTGCAGCGTAAGCCGGATCCGCAGCCGCTGCTGTTCGCGTGCGCAACGCTCAATGTGCCGCCGTCCGCGTCCTTGATGGTTGGCGACTCGATCAACGACGTGCAAGCGGCGCGCGCCGCCGGCATCCCGATCGTCTGCGTATCGTACGGATATAACGAGGGCCGGGACCCGCGCACATTGGATTGCGACGCGCTCCTCGATTCGTTGGCCGAGCTTCCGGCGCTCCTCCGGGTGCCCTAATGCGCGGCATCGTACTGCTGGCGATCGTCTTTTGCGCGGGGCCGGTTGCGGCGGGTGAGCCGCCAAGCCGCTATGGCGTCGATGCGCCGGAACTCGCGCAAGTCGGGGACTACGCGGTAGGGGTCAAAACTTTGCATTTGGTCCAGCATGGACAAATCGATGTGCTGGCTTTCGATGCGGCGAGCGGATCCGCGCCGTTGGCGGATCGCGCCCTGACCGTAGAGCTGTGGTATCCGGCGCATCCACGCCCGGGCGCGCGGCGCGCAGTATATACGGCGAGATTTCCGTCGGAGCCTCCCGCCGCGCCGGCGAGTTTTTCGGTCCCCGGCATTGCCGTGCGCGACGCGCCGCCGTCCGGAACCGGCCTGCCGCTGGTGATCGTCTCGCATGGCTACAGCAACGACCCCGCTGCGATGACTTGGCTGACCGAGAACCTCGCATCGAAGGGTTACGTCGTGGCTGCCATCCGCCACGATGACCCTCCGATCACGGATCGAACGCGGTTCCCGCAACTCTTGATGCGCCGGCCCCTCGACATCGCCTTCGTGGCGAGCGCCTTGCAGAGCATGCTCGGCGCGGATCATCTCGTCGATCCGGCGCGCACGGCGCTGATCGGCTACTCCATGGGGGGCTATGGTGTGCTGACCGCGGCGGGCGCGGCGCTCGATCCCGAGGGTGGTGCCGTAAAACTCGTGCCCGGCGATTTGATGCGGCCGTACGCGCGCGGCGGAGCCCTGGCCGGTGCACTCACGGTCAAGAGCTTGCGCGCGGTCGTATCCATTTCGCCCGCCGGCGGCGGCGCGCTGGCATCGTGGGGCGCGGAGGGATTGCGCATGATCACGGCTCCGCTGCTGCTCATCGCCGGCGACAACGACAGAACGGTGGACTACCAGAGCGGGGCGCGCGCGATTTTCGACATGGCCGGCGCTTCGCATCGGTACCTGCTGACCTTCAAGCAGGGCGGGCATTCGATTGGCCTGAATCCTGCGCCCGCCGCCATGCGGCAACGTCTTTGGGACCAGGACTGGTTCGAAGACCCGGTGTGGCGCAAGGAGCGCATCAATGCCATCAACGCGCATTTCATCACGGCGTTCCTGGATCGCTACGTCAAGGGCGACGAGAGCCGCGCCGGCTATCTCGACGTTCCAATGACCGAATCGAATGCCGGCGTTTGGCCGGCCGCGACGCCGCCCCTCGCGTACGACGCCTACAGTCCCGGCACCGCGGTGATCACGTTGTGGAAGGGCTTCCAACGCAACCATGCGGCAGGGTTGGAACTCCTGCAAGCGGAGGGGTCGACGCCGTGACATCGCCTCCGCTGGCGCTCGCCGCGCCTGAAGAAGTCGGCCTCTCGTCCATGCGCCTCGCCCGCTTGGGCAGCGTGCTGCGCGAGGAGATCGAACGCGGGCGCGTGCCGGGCGCCGTCGCGCTCATCGCCCGCCGCGGCCGGGTCGGTTTTTTCGACAGTTTCGGCCAACGAGATGCCGCGAGCGGCGCACCGATGCCGAAGGATGCGATCTTCCGTATCTATTCGATGACCAAGCCGATCACGTCTGTGGCGGCAATGATGTTGTGGGAAGAGGGACGGTTCCTGCTCGGCGATCCCATCGCCAAATATCTGCCCGAGCTATCCGATCTCGACGTCGCGATGGAGCGCGGTGCAGAGATCGAGCGGGTGCCGGTCGAGCGCGCCGTCACCATCCATGATCTTCTGCGCCATACCTCGGGACTTACCTACGAGTTCCGCGGGGCCGGACCGGTGCATAAAATGTACATGAGCGCGAAGGTCTACCGCCGCTCGCAAAGCAGCGCCGATCAAGTCGCTACCCTCGGCAAGTTGCCGCTGCTGCATCAGCCGGGCACGCGGTGGGAATACGGCCGCTCGACGGATGTCGTCGGGCGTCTGGTCGAGGTGCTGTCGGGCCAAGATCTCGGCGTGTTCTTGGAGCAGCATATTCTGGCGCCGCTCGGCATGGTCGATACCGCATTTCATGTGCCGCAACCCCATCAATCGCGACTCGCCGAGGCCTTCGCCCGGGATCCTGACAGCGGCGCGCCGGTGCAGTTGCTCGAGGTCCGCGACGCGCCGGATTTCGAGTCGGGCGGCGGCGGCTTGGTATCGACGGCGAGTGATTACGCGCGTTTTCTGCAGATGCTGCTCGAGGGCGGAACGCACGACGGACGTCGGTTGCTGAGCCGCAAGACGGTCGAACTCATGACGGCGGATCACCTCGGGCCGATGACCGGAGCCTCCGATTTGCTGCCCCCCGGCCACGGGTTCGGGCTCGGCTTTGCCGTTCGGCTCCACGCCGGGATCGCTCCAATGCCGGGTTCGATCGGCCAGTACTTCTGGGGCGGCCTCGCCGGCACCACCTTTTGGGTCGATCCGGCCGAGCAAATGTTCGCTCTGTTGCTGATCCAGGCGCCGGGGCAGCGGGACTATTACCGCACGCTGTTCCGCGATCTCGTTTATGCGGCCATCGACGACTGAAGGGCTCCCCCGGGGGGTGACGCCGCTGTCGCGAGGACGCACGTCACAGTCCTTACGCTTATCGCTAGGGTTAAACCTGAGGTAACTTCTGGGAGATGACCTTCATCACGGCATGTTGTCCGTGAACATGGCAAAAATGCAATCCATGTGGTGCTGCACTGCGGTTTAATGCCGCGCGTTATGCGAAAAGCTAATAATCTCGCCTTAATCGTGGCAATTTTGCTGTCCGCCGGGCTCGCATCCGGCGCCGCCGCGGAGCCGACTCTTGCCGATCAACTCGAAATGCTGGAGTGGTCGGATCCCGAGCGCGCCGCACAGCTCCTCGACGCAGCCCCGCCGTTGGCCGCGGACTCTTCCACGTCGGAAGTCGAGATGCTCGCGATCCGCGGAATGATCTACGCGGACAACACCCGAGACGACGACGTCGACGCCGTGATGCAGCGCCTGGCGGCCATCGCCGGCGAAGGTGTCCCGGCCGCCGTTCGCGCGGGCCGCTTCGTGCGGGCATATTCCGCGCGTCAGCATAACCAGTTCGCCACCGCTGAAATCGAGATCAAGGCCATCGACATCACTGCAATCGATTCCGATGCCGAGCGTTATCGCGTGCTGTCGCTGCGGGGCCATGTGTTCCGTGTCCTCGGGCAGGACGACGCGGCGCTGCCTTTTTTGGAACGGGCGTTGGATGTTGCGAACAAGATGCATCACGACCCGCGAATCCTCCATGCGATGCTCGCGCTCGCCAGCATTTACATCGACAGCGGCAATTTCGACCGGGCCACGGTCTTGCTGAAATCGGCGCGCAGTCTCGCCACCGGCTTGGGCGACGAAGCAGGATTGGTGGAAACCGAAGAGCGGGTAAGCGACATCGCGGACCGCCGCGGCGATCGGGCGGAGGAACGGCGCGCGGCGCTGGCCGGGCTCGAGCACGCGAAGCGCTCGGGCAGCAGCAAATGGCTTGAACTCGCGCTGCTCAATCTCGGCGACTCCTACTTGAAGAGCCGCGATTTTACCGAATCGCTCAAATACACCAAACAGGCCTTGCCGATCATGTCGCGCACGAATCATCACGACGATGAGCAAGTCGCTCTCTTCAATGAGGGCTTGGCGTACATCGGACTCGGCAGCATCAAGGCCGGTGAGAAGCTCGCGGAAGGTGCGATCAGCACGGCGCTCGCCGGCAGCGACTTCCTGGACGCGAAGGAATTGCTTCGAGAATACGCGGACGCCCTGGAGCATGCGGGCTACCTGATGATGGCAATCCAGGTCTATCACCGCTACGACGAGATCGGCGAGAAGTTCATGACGAGCACGCGGCAGCGCGCGTTCCTGGAGCTGTCGGCGCAATTCGACGACGAGCGTAAGGCGCGCGAGCTCGAACTCTTGCGGCGCGACAACGAGCTCAAGGTCTCCGAAATGCGCGGACAGCGCTTGCAACAGCAATTGATCCTGGCGGCCGCGTTGTTCATCGCACTCATCTGCGCCGCACTCGTCTGGGCGTTCGCTCGCGTCAGCAAAGCCAACGATCGGCTGCGCTTCAGCAGCGAGCATGACCCGTTGACGGGGCTGTCGAACCGCCGCTATTTCAACGAGCGCGTGCTCGCCGTCGACGGCGGCCGCCCGGTCTGGGGATGCGTACTGCTGGCGGATCTCGATCACTTCAAACGCATCAACGATACGCACGGGCACCCGGCCGGCGATGCGGTGCTGGCGGCGATAAGTCAGCGCCTGTCGGCAGCGCTGCGCGAGCACGATAAGCTCGTTCGGTGGGGCGGCGAAGAGTTCCTGGCCGTGCTCGGGCCGATGACGCCGGCGCAGGCGGATTTGACCGCAGAAAGGCTGCTGCAAGCTGTTCGCTGCGAGCCCGTCGTGTGGAATGGGCACCTGATCCACTGCACCATTTCAATCGGCTACGCGAGTTTCCCGATGGCAGGCTCGGCGACCGATATCTCGCTCGATAGTGCGATCAGCCTGGTCGACAAAGCGCTCTACGTCGCCAAACGCCGGGGCCGCGATCGCGCCTGCCTCATCAAGGTCGTGAGCGCTCGCGACGACAAGGAGTTGACGAGAATCAGCTCCGAGTTCGAGTCCGCCACGCGGGACCACCGAGTCGAATTGGTCGAAATTCTGGGGGCCGCCGCTTAAATGCATTCGAGCCGCAGTCTTCGGCGGCGTTCCCGCTAGGGATTGGCGAAAAACGCTTTGACCGCCGCGAAGCAAAACGGCGCCACCAGTGTCGCGTGGTACGCTTCGGCGACCGCGAGTGCACCCCCGTCAGTGGCCCCCTGTGCGACGGCGCTCGCGGCGACGACGTCTTTGGCAATCGCATAGTCCTTCTTCAGAGCCGCATAAGGGTCATTATTCGATGCCGCGGATTCGAGATCGAGCACGCTGATCGGTGCCGTCGCCGGTGCGTGCGACGACCAATATCGCTGCATCAGATCCGTGTTGAGCCAAAAGACGAGGGGATCGGCATCGCCGCCGCACAGGAGTACCGGCGCGGTCGGAACCCAGTCGCGCAAATCGTTCATCTGCAGCGCGCGCCGCCAAGTAAGCCCGGAATTCGCGGCCGCGACGCCGGTGGTGATGCTCGGCCAGCCGCCGTCCGGATTGGACTGTGCGTCCTCGAGATAGCTCAGGCGATAACTGTTCTGAATCAGATTGCCGACACCGAAGCCGAGCGCAAATATCTCGGCCAGATTCGCCGGGGTCGTCGCCGGCGTATCGGCGGCGAATGCAGGGTCGGGGGGCGTTGGGCTGAACAGAGCATACTCGGGAAGCTTTCCTTGCGCGTACAGCTGACTGCGCGGCGTCGTACTCGGCAGCAAGGAGTCGATGCCGCCCGCGTACGGGTTCGCGAAAACGTCAACCGGGTTGGAGTAGATATTGCCGTAGGCCTTTTGATATGCGGTGAGCAGGAGAGTGGAGGACACCGGCGCATCACCGTTGACCTCGCCGTAGAACACGGCGTCGACGAAGGCGGCCAGCGCATAGGGTCCTGACATCGGCGCCGCTGCCGTAACCGTCATTCCGGCAGCCTGCATGGCACGATGGGTTGCCATCGCCACGTAGCCTCCCTGTGAATAGCCGGTGATGAACAACTGACCGCTGTCCTTGGTGAGTGTCGCGGAGGCCAACGGCAATGCCGTGCGCGCCGCAGCCAGCGCATCGATCATGTCCTTGGACTGCTGGTCCGCGATGAGGTAGGGGTGGTAGGAAAGCGCCGACGTGTCATAACCCGCGTAGTTCGGCGCCACGACGATGTACCCCTTGGTCGCAAATAGCGCCGCCAGGAAAAGAGTCTCCGTGTTCTGGATATTGGCCATGGTGAAGGCGCGGTCGGTGGTCGTGCCGTGCGCGTACAGGACGATCGGGCGATTGCCGGTACAGTTCTCGCCCAGGCCGGTGGGAACCAGCAGCGCGGCGGACGCGGTCGTCGCTTCATTGGCACCGCCGACCGTCTCGTATTGAATGTCGTACATCAGAATGTCGCAGACCGGCGCGCCGCTGAGAGACAGCAGCTGCTGATTGGCCGCGGCGTTCAGTTCGAGCAGCAAACTCGGCGAAGTAACCGTCGACAGGAGCTTCGGCGGGCTTTGCAGCAAGGTGCCGCGTGCCGGAGCAGCGCCCGAGCCGGCGTTGCCGTTGCCTGCGCCGCCCCCGCACGCAATCAGCAGCAACGAAGCGAGAAAAGGCGCAGAACGCCGGATTGCCCGCATACCCCTGCCCCGATGTGCCGCCGTCCGGGAAGGACGGCCCCGATATTTCGACCCCCGGTTGGGCCGTTCAGTTCCTCGGGGATTCGCGATACGGGTAGACTCGCCCAAGGGATCGAGCTTGGGATAGCCAGGAGGGAGGGATGGGATGAGCGATCAGGAACAGACGGCGCGCGAAACCGCCGCGCGATCATCCTGGCTTCCATTCGATCTCGTGGCGAATGCGGTGGCGGTCACTACGCCCGATGGAACCTTGGAATTTTGCAACTCTGCGCTGCTGCACCTCCTCGCGCAAGAGGAAAAAGTGCAGGTGGGTTCCTCGGTCTTCAGCTGGCTCAACAGCGGCGCGAATAACGAGCTGGAAAGCTTGCACGGCATCGCGCTGGGGACGGGCAAGGAATTACGGACGCGGGTTCGCAGTTTCAGCAGCAGATTCGTCGCGAGCGCGGTCATGCGCCGATCGGACTCGCCCGAGGGTCTGCGCGTGATCTGGTCGTTCGTGGATGCAAGATACAATGAACCGGCCCCGGAACTGGCTCTATGGGGTACCGAGATCGGTCTTTGGGACTGGGACGTCGCGGGCGACCGGCTGACTTGGATAAACGATTGGTGCGAGCACGCGCAGTTTGTGGCGTTCTCCGGGTATGGGCACGAGCAGCTGTGGTCGTCGCGAATACATCCCGAGGATCTGTCGGCCTACCACGAGGCGTTGACCCGGCATCTGGAAGGCTCTACGCCGCCCTATGATATCGAGTATCGGCTCCGCAATCGCGACGACGCCTGGGTGTGGGTTCAGGAGCGTGGCCGCGTCATCGAGCGCGACTCGACCGGGCGTGCATTGCGCGCGGTCGGGCTGTGTCTCGACGTGGACGAGCGGCACAAGTCCGCACATGCCCTGGCGCGCAGCGAGTCGCGATTCGCGCACGCCGTTTGGGGAGCGAGCGTCGGTTTCTGGGATCATGACGTGGCGGCCGATGCCGTGCATTGGTGGAACGACTGGTACGCCAGCGTCGATCTGGATCCCTGCAATGGCCCCGGCCACTCGGTCCGTTGGGAGGCAAACGTTCACCCCGAGGATCTGCTGGATTTCGACCGGAGATTTCAGGCGCTGCTCGAAGGTCGGAGCGACATCTATGAATCCGAGTACCGGATGCGTACCCGCTCCGGAAACTGGCGCTGGATCATGAGCCGTGGACGTGCCGCGGCGCGCGACGCCGCGGGCCGCCCGTTGCGTGTTGCAGGCGTAACGATCGATATCGACGCGCGCAAGCGCATGGAATTGGCGCTGCGCGACAGCGAGGCGCGCCTGCGCACCCAAGCGGTGATTCTGGAGACCATGCGCGAGGGCGTCGTTCTGGTCGACCCCGTGGGGCGCATCGAATTCACCAATCCTGCATTTGAGCGGATGTTCGGGCCCAATACCGGCGAGGCAGGGATCTCCGCGGTGGAACTGCTCGGGCTGCATGGCCGCGGCGGTCCGCGCGACATGCTGTTCCGCCGGCGCGACGGCGGCCAATTCGCTGCGGAGGTGCTGACCGAGGAAATCGACCTGAGCGGCGAGAAGCGCATCCTCATCGTCGTCCAGGATGTTTCCGAGCGCAAGCAGCTGGAATCGGAGATCATCGAAATCGCCAATCTCGAACGGCGGCGTTTAGGCGCGGATTTGCATGATGGCCTCGGTCAAGAGCTCACCGGCATTTCGCTCATGCTGCGCAGTCTGTCGAAGCGGGCTGCGTCGGCCGCATTCGAGGCGTCGCCGGAACTCAATGAGATCATTGCGCTGGTGAACCACGCCATCCAGAGTTCCCGCAGAATGGCGCTCGGTATTTCGCCGGTGACGCTCGAGCGCGGCGGATTGCTGCCCGCATTGCAGACACTGGTCGCCTGGTCCTGCGACAGCTACAACATCGATGTCCGGCTGCATCTCAGCATGCGATCGCAGCTGCGCATCGGTGAATCCGCCGCCGCGCATCTTTACTTGATCGTGCAGGAGGCGATCAACAATGCCGTCAGGCACGGCAATGCCCGATCGATCGCCGTCAGTCTGCGCAGCAACCGCGTCCTGGTTTCGCTGTCGATCACGGACGACGGCGTTGGGATCGCCGAGACCCGGGCGCTGGGTGCGGGGATGGGGCTCAAGCTCATGCACTATCGCTGCGCCATGATCGGCGGCGTCATGAAGATCAAACGGATGCCGCGGGGCGGAACCCGAATTCACAGCGTTTGCCCGCAGGATTTCGCCGCGGCAGGATTTGCGAAGGACCACGAGGCGCAGCACTGAGCTGGCCGCGCAGCGCTGAGCTGGCCGCGCAGCGCTTCACGGTGCCGGTGGCGCCGGCGGCCCGCGCGGCGAGCGGCGCAGCAGCGTGAGCGCCAGAACCGCCGAGGCAAGCATGAGAAATAGGCTGACCGCGTTCAGCACCGGAGTCGCGCCCTCGCGCATGCGTCCGTACATCATGACCGTCAACGGCGTATCCGCGCCGACCAACATCAGAGTGGTGTTGAAGTCCGCGAATGACATCAGGAATGAGATGGCGGCCGAACCCAGCAGCGCAGGGCGCAGGTATGGCAACACGATGGTGCGAAACACCGCCGGCCTGGAGGCGCCGAGATTGAGCGCCGCCTCTTCGAGCGTGCGGTCGAAGCGCCGCAGCCGGGCGCTGATGGTGAGCGTCGCGATGGTCGCAATGTAGGAGAATTGGCCGAGCACCACCAGCGGCAGTCCCGGCCGCAGAAAATCGAGTTCCAGGCCGAAGGCATCATCCGCGAACTCTGCGATGCGGCTTGCGAACGCCAGGATGGAAATGCCGAGGATGACTCCGGGAATCACCAGCGGCGCCAGCATCACGATCGACAACACCTGCTTGCCCCAGAAGCGTCCGCGCTCGATGAGGAAGGCATTGGTCGTCCCGACCAGCGCCGCCAGCACGGTCACGCACAGCGCAACGACGCAGCTGGTCCAGATGCTGCCGAGCAACTCGCCGTCGGCAAAAAGGCCGGTGCGCCCCAGCCCGGAATTGCCGAGAAACCAATCGAGCGTGAAGCCCCGCCAGGGCGGAGCCGGGTAGGGCGCGTCGTTGAAGGCGAACACGGCCACCACCGCCAACGGCAGGAACAAGAACGCCAGAAATGCCATCAAGTAGGCCGCCGTGGCGGCGCGCAGCCAGGCGGGACGCGGCAGGGAAGGAATCATGTGCTGCGCATGACGTCGCCAAATCGCTGCCCGCTTGCGCGCAAGCCCAGAATCACCAGGGCCGTCGACAGTGCGAGCAACAGGAAGCCGAAGGCGGCGCCCTGTTCCCAGTTGAAGCGCGTGATGAACTGCGTATAGATCTGCTCGGTGAACCACTGCGAGTTCTTGCCGCCGAGCAGCGTCGGTGTCAGGTAATTGCCGAGCGTCAGCATGAATACCACGATGCAGCCCGCCGTGATGCCGGGCGCGGCGTGCGGAATCACGATGTAGCGCAGAATGGCCCAGCCGCCGGAACCCAGATCGTATGCCGCCTCGATCAGGGAGTTGTCCAGGCTCTCCAGGCTGGTCACCAGCGGCACCACCATGAAGAGCAACGACGTGTAGACCAAACCGACCAGGATGGTCGCGTCACGATACAGCAACTCCACCGGGACCGCCGTGAGTCCGAGCTTCACCAGCAAGGCCGGCAGAACGCCGGACTCCCTCAGCAAGATCATCCAGCCGAGCGTGCGCACCGTCTCACTGACCCAAAATGGAATGAGGCAGATGATGAACAGCAGCGACCCGGCGCGTCCGCGCGCCAGCTTGGCGATGATCCAGGCGATCGGGAACGCCAACAGCAGCGTCACGAGCGTGGCGAATACCGACATGACCGCCGTGCGCAGGAAAACATGCCAATACAGCGGCTCGGCGAAGAACGTCTTGTACTGGGCGAGGCTGGCGACGTACTGGCGCGGTCCGACCCGTTCGCGGAAGGACAGCACGGCAAGGTCGACATGCGGCAATACGATCAGAGCGCCGAGCCAGAGCAGGGCCGGTGCCAGCAGCAAACCGAGCACCAAGCGTGCATGCCAGCGCGAGTCCATTCCCTTAAGCATCCTGCCCGGCCGCGCCGGTACGTGCCGCGAAGCACACCGCGCGCGAGGGATCGAAGCTGAAGACCACTTGATCGTGGGGCTTCAAGTCCGCGAACTGGCCGGTTTGAGGCAACGCGATGCGAAATTCGCGGCGCGTGCGCGCCTCCTGCAGCAGCACCGCCGAATTTGCGCCATCGAACAGCACGCTCTGCACCTCGCCGGAGTGGCGCGGCTGGTCGGGCGGCAGCTCCGCCGCGCCGCGCGCCAGAATGGCCGCCTCCGGGCGCACGAATACTTCGACCGCATCGCCCACGGCGATTGCCCCGCTCTTGAGGGCGCGCACCACCCAACCGTCGGCGGTCGCGATGTCGGCGATCGCGCCGTTCGCACCCGTGGTGCGTCCCACGATGCGGTTGTTCGCGCCGACGAAGCCCGCCACGAAGGGAGTTTGCGGCCGATAATACAAGTCCTGCGGCGTGCCCAGCTGCTCGAAGCGCCCATGATTCATCACGCCGACGTGATCCGACAGCACCAGCGCCTCGGATTGATCATGGGTGATATAGACGAAGGTCGTCCCGAAGGACGCCTGCAGCTGCTTCAATTCGATTTTCATATGCTCGCGCAGCTTCAAATCGAGCGCGCCCAAGGGTTCGTCCAGCAGCAGCAAGGTCGGTTCCAAGACCAGGCTGCGGGCGATGGCGACGCGCTGCCGCTGGCCGCCCGACAGCGCGTCGACGCGCTTGTCGGCGGCGTTGCCCAAACCGACGCGCTCCAACATCGCATTGCTGCGCTTCATTCGTTCGGTCCGCCCCATGCCGCGCCGCGCCAAGCCGAATGCGACGTTTTCGCCGACGGACATCATCGGGAACAGCGCCAGCTGCTGGAACACCATGTTCACCGGGCGGCGGTTCGGCGCCACATCGCGCATGCTCTTGCCGCCGATCGCGATGTCGCCGCCATCCGGCGCAATGAACCCCGCGATCATGCGCAGCAGGGTCGTCTTGCCGCAGCCCGACGGACCCAGAATCGAAAAAAAGCTGCCGCGCTGCACCGAGAAAGACAACGAGTCCACGGCCACGTGGTCCGCGAATCGCTTGACCACGGCGTCCGCCTCGAGATCGGGCGTGCTCAATTGGCGGCCTTCACGCGGTCGAGCACGCGGCCTTCCATTTCCTCGAGACCGGGCGGAATGGCCGGATACCAATGGATGCTCTTCAGATCGTTGTTGGGAAAGGCGGCCTGGAACTGCGCCTTGAGGCGCGGATCGATCAGCGGCGCCGTATTCATGGCCGCCGAGAAGCTGCCAACCGACTTGATGACGCGCGCGGCATTTTCCGGCCGCATCGTGAAATTGATCCAGGCATAGGCGGCGGCGTCATTGCGGCCGCGCGCCGGCAGCGCGAAGGTATCGAGCCAGCCGAGTGCGCCGGAGCGCGGCACGATGAATTGAATGTCGGGATTGGCGCGGTTGAGCGTCCAGCCGCCGGTGTCCCACATCATGGCGGCCACGACCTCCCCGGATCGAATGCCGTTGAGCAATTGATCCTTGTTGTCGTAGAAGAACTTGAAATTAGCCTTGCAGGCGATGAGCGTGGCGCCCACCTGGTCCATGAGCGCGCCGTAGGCCTTCGGGTCGCCGTACAGCGCAAACGGGTCCTTGCCGGCGGCGAACGCGAATGCCATGAGCGTCGGGCGGCGCAGGCGGACGGCGGTCTTGCCTTTCAGATCGGCTCTGCACAGATCGGGATAGTCGGCAATCTTGGCGCGCTTGCTGTCGACCACCAGGCCGTCGGTGCCCCAGAGATACGGCAATCCGTACACCTTGCCGTCGAGGGTGGTGTTCTTGCGTACGATGTCGAGAAATTCGGGCTGAAACTGCTCGAGCTTGATCTTGGTGAGGTCGAAGGGCTTGTAGATCCCGAATTCGCGCTGCGCCGCCGTGATGCGATCCTGGGACGGCTGCGCGAGATCGTAGCCCGCGCCGCCGGTCGCACGCAGCTTCGAGATCATTTCCTCGTTGTTCGACAGCGTCAATTCCACATCGATGCCGGTTTCTTTCTTGAATGCGGCGATCAGGTCGGCGGGCACGTAATCGGCCCAGCTGATGATGCGCAGCTTGTCGGCCCGGACGGTGCCGGCCGCCAAGCTCAACGCGAGCACCAACCAGGCCATCAGGATGTTTTTCATGAATTCTCCCCGACTATCCCTCGCGCATATTACCCCATCTTGGTGATATCTTCGGATGACGATGAGCGAAGACTGGACGAAGGAATGGGAGCGCCGGGTCGTCAACGGAGTGTATCCGCTGCGCCGCTTCCTGGGCCGGTCAAACCACAGCGTGGTATTTCTCACCGAATGCAAGGACCGGAATCTTGCGCAAGCCGCGATCAAGATCCTGCCGGCGCACCCGGCGCTCGCGGAGGCGCAGCTCTCGCACTGGCGGCGGGCCGCTGCCTTGTCGCATCCTCACTTGATCCGCCTGTTCGACTCGGGCCGCTGCCGACTTGGCGGCCACAAATTTCTGTTCGTCGTAATGGATCTTGCCGAGCAGAATCTCGCTCAAATTCTTCCCGGTCGCCCCCTGACACCCGACGAGGTGCGGAATTTGCTGCCTCCGACCCTGGATGCGCTGGCTTATCTGCACGGCAAGAACTTGGTGCAGGGCCGGCTCAAGCCGCCGAATTTTCTGGTCGTCGATGATCAACTGAAGCTCGCGAGCGATACGATCCGGCCCGCCGGCGAATCCGCAGCCAGTATTGCCAAGCCGTCTCTATACGATCCTCCAGAATCCAAACACGGCAGGATGGGCATCGCGGGCGACATGTGGGGACTCGGCATCACCCTGGCGGAGGCTCTTACCCAGACCCCTCCGGCCTGGTCCCGCGAGCGCTCCGAAGCCGTTGCCCTGCCCGCGGATCTGCCGCCGGAATATGCTGAAGCGCTGCGAGGATGTTTGAGCCGCGACCCTGCGCACCGTCCCACGTGCGCCGAACTCGCGGCAGAACTGCAACCGGCAAAACCCGCGACACCTGAATCCGCCACGCCGTCCGCTGCAATCGAGCCGCTGGTCGGGGCACCATCCACACATCGATCGTCGCTGACGCGCTTGCTGGTCACGGCGGTCACGGTGGGCATCATGACCCTGTGGGCGGTATGGGCTGCGAATCGCCTGTTTCGCGCCCATGCCAACATCCGGCAACCTGCATTCGCGGCGGCTGCGCCGCAAGCGGTTGCCGCGGCGCCGGCCGCCATGGAGATTCCGCGCGCGAACAGCGCCGCGCCCCCCGCGGTGCTGCATGAAGAGCTGCCCGGCATATCGCGCCACGCACGTGATTCCATTCGCGGCCTCATGACGGTTGTGGTTCGTGTGAGCGTCGACAGCTCGGGCGGCGTCGTCGCGGCGGCCTTGGAAAATGGCGTATCAAGCAAGTACTTCGCCCACGCCGCAACGGAAGCCGCGAAGAAATGGAAGTTCGCTCCGAGCGGCGACCAGGCTTTGCGCATGCGGTTGTTGCGCTTCGATTTTACCCGTGCCGGCACGACGGGGCAGGACTCCACACCACAGCCGTAATGCGGGTTGCATAATCATCAGTTCACCGCGGGAATGAGGCCGTTATGGATATTGCCGGATGGAAATTTGTACATGAGCCGACCACCGGCGTGCGGCAGGCGCATGTCACGCCGATCGTCGTCGCTTCCGATGCGAGTCTGCGGGGCTACGGCACATTGGTGCATGATCCGAGATCGTTTCCGATCGAGATCGTGCCCTGGCCCGCACAGGGTTGGCGCCCCATCGATGCGAATACCGGCGATCAAGGCGGGGTCACCGAGGGCATGTTCGAGTTCTGCTGGAAGGGCGAGACACTGTACGCGCGCAACAACGCGGTGGGCGACAGCTATCTATTCGGCTGGAGCAATTGGCCGGAGCAGGCCGCCGCCGAGACGGCAGGCGGGCCGCGCGAACGCGCCTTGATCTGGCGCGCGAACTATCATCCGGACGGAGGCCAGCTGTTTTTTCCACTCAAGGGACAGAGTTTCGTCGTGCCTCTCGCGCTGCCGGGCGATGATGTCACACCGGAGAAATTCGTCACTTTCTGGTGCGAGGGCGGCGCCGGCCTGTACCTGCATCCCAATGTGTGGCACGGCGCGGTGGTGCCGCTCGAGGAGGAGGCCGAGTTTCTCGATCGGCAGGGCCGTGTGCATGCGCGCGTCTCGGTGGATTTCGTCAAAGAGTTCGGCTGCTATCTCGCCGCGCCGATGCGGCGGCCGTCCGAACCGCGCCCATGATTCGCAACAAGACCGCGTTTCTCTTCGATCTGGACGGTACTCTGATCGACAGCGTGTATCAGCACGTGCTGGCGTGGAAATCTTCGCTGGACCAGGAGGGCATTCCGCTGTCGGTTTGGCGCATTCATCGCAAGATCGGCATGAGCGGCGGTCTGTTCGCCAACATCCTGCTGCGCGAGACCGGCTTCGACAATACGCCGGAGCGCCTGGAGCGTCTGCGCGTAAGGCACGCCGAAGCCTACCGCTCGCTGTCGGCCAGCGTGCAGCCGCTGCCGGGCGCGCGCGAGCTGCTCGACTACCTGAGCGCGCAGGGCACGCCCTGGGCGATCGCGACCAGCGGGCGCATGGAGACCGCCGGGCAGAATCTCGCGGCACTCGGTGTCGATCCCGCGAAGGTGCCGGTGGTCACGCGCGATCAGGTCAAGTATGCCAAGCCCGATCCGGATCTGTTCCTCACGGCGGCCGACCGACTCGGCGTCGACATTCGCGACTCGCTCGTGCTCGGCGACAGCATCTGGGACATGATCGCCGCGCAGCGCGCGCGCGGACTCGGTGTCGGGCTGTTGTCGGGCGGGTACGGAGAAGAGGAGTTGGCGCGCGCCGGGGCGTTCCGCGTCTACGAGGATCCGGCGGATCTCCTGAAGCACATCGACGAAGTCGCCGCGCGCAGCTGAGGCTCGCGACGGCGGCAGCGCTAGGGAACGACGGTCGTAAACAAATAGACGACGAACAAGGTGAGCAGGATCACCCCGTGCAGGATGATGGCGGCCGCCAGAATCGCCACGGCAAGCACCGGAGCGCCGATCGTCCACACGGGCATTTGTGTGCCGGGTTTCATGGCGGCTCAATCTCGCAGGTATACTGAAAAAAGATCCACATGGGGGCGCGATGAAAAAAACAGCAATGCGATGCATGAGTCTGGCCTTGAGCCTCGGTGCCGCCGCAAGCGGGGCTGCCGGAAACACGGGCAGCGCCGCCGGCGCCGCACCCGATCCGGTACGTGCCCAGGCGCGCG
>DASYFQ010000004.1:0-1793 GCA_036498345.1 Steroidobacteraceae bacterium | reverse complement strand
CCCGGTGCTGAGATCGCGGACGTGGCGGAATTTCTTCGCCGCTGGTCGTCGCCGACTCAGGCCTTCGCGGTGATGGAGAAAGCCATGTTCGATGATCTCAAGAGCCGCGGCGTGCCGATGCGCCTGGTCGCACAAACCCTCAATCGAGTCTTGGTAGCCCGGCTATGAGCTGGATTACCTGGGCGCTGATCCTGAGCGGGGTGGGCCTGAACGCCGCCGCGCAATTGCTGCTCAAGGTGGCGACCCGGCCGCTGGCGCATTTCTCGGAATTCACCGCTGACACGCTCGGCAGCAGTCTGCTGATCTTGTTCAAGAGCCTGCCGTTTTGGACCGGCATGGTGTGTTATGCCGCGAGCGTGTGCGTGTGGTTGGCCGCGCTGTCCAAGGCGCCGGTGAGCACCGCCTATCCGATGTTGTCGTTGGGCTACGTCGTGGTGGCGGCGGTGTCGGTGACCTGGCTGGGCGAGAGCATGGGGCCCACCAAGGTGCTCGGCATCGCGTTGATCTGCGCCGGTGTGATTTTGGTTTCCAGGAGCTCTGCATGAAGCCTTTTCTTCCCTTCACGCGCCCGTCCATCGATGCCGAGAGCATTGCGGCCGTCGCCGACGTGTTTCGTTCGGGTCAATTGGCCAGCGGGCCCAAGGTGCAGGCTTTCGAAAGCGCTCTCGCCGCCTATTTGGGCGGCAATCGCCACGTACGGGTGATGACGTCGGCCACCGCCGGCCTCGAGATGGCGCTCGAAGTCGCCGGCGTGGGTCCGGGGCATGAAGTGATCGTTCCGGCCATGAGCTTTGCGGCGAGCGCCAACGTGGTGGCGCGCTTGCGCGCCAAACCGGTGTTCGTCGACATCGATCTATCGACGCGCAATCTCGATCTCGACAAGGTGCCCGCCGCCATCACATCGAAGACCCGTGCCATCATGCCGGTGCATTTCGCAGGCCTCCCGGTGGACATGGAGGCGCTGTACGGATTGGCCGCCGAGCATGGACTGCGGGTCGTGGAAGATGCGGCGCATGCGATAGGGTCGCGCTACGCGGATAAGCCCATCGGCAGCTTCGGCGATCTCGTGGTGTTCAGTTTTCACCCGAACAAGAACATGACGAGCATCGAAGGCGGCGCCATTACCACCGGCGACGCCATGGCGGCGGAATTGTTCGAGCAGTATCGATTCCACGGCATCAAGCGCAATGCCGCCGGCGAGGTCGATGTGATGTTCCCGGGAGCGAAAAGCAATCTAACCGACATCGCGGCGCAGGTCGGCATCGATCAGCTGCGCCGCCTGGACGGGTTCAACACACGGCGCCGTGCGCTGGCCGCGCGCTATTTCGAGGAACTCGACGGCTACGCAGGCGCGATGTTGCCGGCGCGCGGCGATTCGGGTCATAGCTGGCACATGTTTCAAGTGCTCATCGATTTCCGGGCACGCGGTATGACCCGGCCGGCATTCCAAAAAATCATGGCCGAGCGCGGCATCGGCATCGGTGTGCATTATCCCAGTATTCCCAGCCTAAAATATTATCGGGATCTCGGGTATCGCGAAGAGGACACGCCGGTTGCCGCGCGCGTCGGCCGCGAGACGGTGACCCTGCCCTTATTTCCGGCGATGAGCGATGACGATGTGGCGCGGGTGTGTCGCGAGTTGCGAGACGTCTTGAAATGACGCTCGTGGGCGCCGCGGCGTCCACGCTGTAGACATGAAGAACGCCGGCGCGGCTCCCCGAAGCATCGGTTGCTTGCGGCCGAAAATGGGATGGCGCAGACTCGTCAGCGCCGATCCCCGCTCCAAAGGATTC
>DASYFQ010000003.1:0-7416 GCA_036498345.1 Steroidobacteraceae bacterium | reverse complement strand
CTCCAAGTACACCACCATGGCATCGCTATCATTCCGGAGCTGATGGGCATCGCCACTTCCCGCCTTGAAACCTGCGCACATGCCGGGATTGAGCGGCATCTCGCCGGCGCCCGTCACCAAGACCGGCGTGCCCTCAAGGATGTACACAAACTCGTCCTGAAGCGAGTGGCAGTGGCGCGGTGCGGAGATGCTTCCCGGAGGGAGCCGTGTCAGATTCACACCGAAATTGGTAATCCCGAAATGGCTACCGAGAGGATGCCTGCTGCGATTCCTCATGAGCGAGGCGAGGGGCTCTGGGAATGCAAACACCGGCGCTCGCGCCGGCGCGGACGATGCGTCAATGGCTGCCGTTGAAAGTTGACCGGGCATGGGTCCTCTCCTTGGGTCTGGGGTATCCCATCGAGGTGCCATTATTTACCTCCCCGAGTTGATGCAGTCGCATCCGAGGAGCGCCCGATTTGCCCCCAGACTCGCCCCCGCAAGGTACGAACCTCCCCCGGGGCGAATTTCCACTGGAAGAAACACTATTGAAATCAATGGTCGGGGTGACAGGATTTGAACCTGCGACTCCTACGTCCCGAACGTAGTGCTCTACCAGGCTGAGCTACACCCCGAATCGGCTGCGAAAATCAGTTCTTGCGTGCCACGGCGAACTTAGCCAGTTCGCTTAAGCCCTCTTTGAAAGCGCTTTCGGGAAGGGGTGCTAGCGCAGCAAGCGCCTCGTCCGCCTCGCATTGAGCGAGGCGCGCAGTGTACGCAAGGCCCCCGAGGCTTGCAACGGCGCGCGTGATTTCAGCCAATTGACCCAGGCCGCCATGCTCGATGGCGTGACGGATCATGGCTCGCTGGTCGTCGTTACCGCGCTGCATGGCATAAATCAGGGGGAGTGTGGGTTTCCCCTCCGCCAGGTCGTCCCCGAGGTGTTTTCCCAGGCTGGTTTCGTCGGCCTGGTAGTCGAGCGCATCGTCAACCAGCTGAAACGCCGTCCCGATATGTCGCCCATAGCGTGCCAGCGATTCCTCGATCGCCGGCGGGGCGTCGCTCAAGACGGCGGCGATCTGCGCCCCGGCCTCGAACAATCGCGCGGTTTTGCGGCGAATCACGTCGATGTAGCGTGCCTCCGTGGTGTGCGGATCGCGCGCGTTCATCAGCTGTAGGACCTCGCCCTCCGCGATGGCGTTGGTCGCGTCCGCGAGGATTTGCATGACGCGCATGCGATCGAGCGCAACCATCATTTGAAAGGCACGCGAATACAGGAAATCGCCCACCAACACGCTCGTAGCGTTGCCGAACACTTCGTTGGCGGTTTCGCGCCCGCGGCGCAGCGATGAACCATCCACCACATCGTCATGCAGCAGGGTGGCGGTATGGATGAACTCGATGATGGCGGCGGCGTCGATATGTCGCTCGCCGGTATGGCCGCAGGCGCGGGCCGCCAAAAGCACCAAAAGGGGGCGCAGGCGCTTGCCCCCCGCGTATATAATATAACTGGCTACCTGGTCGACCAGCGCTACTTGGCTGTGCAAACGCAGTTTGACGACCTTGTCGACGGCCTCAAAATCAGCAGTTACCAAACCACGAATCTGTTCTAGTGTCATGAAGCGCCCAAGCGAATGTGACATGGTACCTAAGAATGCCCTGGCTAGGGCGATGCACAAGCGGTGCTACCCGGGGGGTGGAGCCTCGTAGCCCCCGCGTCAGTATGCGGCGGTTTGACCTCGGCGCGATCAACCCGTACAATTCCCGGCTCTTTTGCGGCCCCATTCAAGCCGCTCTCGGAGTCTCAAAATGTATGCCGTGATTGCCACGGGCGGTAAACAGTACCGCGTTCAAGAAGGTGCTGTGGTGCGTATCGAAAAGCTCGACGCAGACCAAGGCGCCAGTGTCGAATTCAATCAGGTGCTGCTGGTCGGCGCCGGATCC
The DNA here is from genome assembly GCA_036498345.1 of Steroidobacteraceae bacterium. Classification (GTDB taxonomy): domain Bacteria; phylum Pseudomonadota; class Gammaproteobacteria; order Steroidobacterales; family Steroidobacteraceae; genus Bog-1198. The sequence continues at coordinate 5,493 of DASYFQ010000003.1, read as the reverse complement.
TCGGTGACCATCGGCGCGCCCTACGTGGGCTCGGCCAAGGTTGTCGCGACGGTCGAGAGTCACGGCAAAGGTGACAAGGTTCGTATTGTCAAGTTCCGCCGCCGCAAGCATTACAAGCGCGAGAAGACTCATCGGCAGCCCTATACCGATGTGAAAATCACGCAGATCGTCGCCTAAGTTTAAAATAGATTCGGTTTTCGCAGGAGATACCTCATGGCACACAAAAAAGCGGGCGGCAGCACTCGTAACGGCCGCGATTCCCATTCCAAGCGCTTGGGCGTCAAGAAATTCGGCGGCGAGGACGTGCTCGCGGGTAACATCCTGATCCGTCAGCGCGGAACGGTATATCGCCCCGGCGTGAACGTCGGTATTGGCACGGACCACACGCTGTTCGCGAAGGCCCACGGCGTGGTCGAGTTTCGGGTCAAGGGTGCCGAGCAGCACACTTACGTCAACGTCGTTACCAAATAACGTTGCGCGCGAGCCCAAGCGGCTCGCGACCAGATTATCGAAGGGGGTAGGGCAACCTGCCCCCTTTTTGTTTGTGCGCCGCGCGGCGCTTTTGAGTTGACCCCGTCATGAAATTCGTCGACGAAGCTACTCTGAAAGTACAGGCCGGTAACGGCGGCCGCGGCTGCGTCAGTTTCCGGCGCGAGAAGTTCGTGCCGTTCGGCGGCCCCGACGGCGGCGATGGCGGCCTCGGCGGCAGCGTGTACTTGAAGGCCGTCGAAGGGATGAACACCCTGGCGGATTTTCGCATTTCACGCACCTATCGGGGTCAGAACGGCGAGAGCGGCAGCGGCAATGACTGCACCGGGCATGGCGGCGACGATATCTACGTGTCCGTGCCCGTCGGCACGGTGATTTCCGACCGAGATACCGGCGAACAGTTGGGCGATCTCGCCGCCGAAGGCCAGATCTTGCTGGTCGCCAAGGGCGGCAAGGGCGGGTGGGGCAATACGCGCTTCAAATCCAGCACCAACCGCACCCCGCGCAAATCAGGTCTGGGGCTGCCGGGCGAGAAGCGCGAGCTGATGCTCGAGTTGAAGCTGATCGCAGACGTCGGCCTCCTCGGTTTGCCGAACGCCGGCAAGTCGACCTTGATCCGCGCGGTATCGGCCGCTCGGCCCAAGGTGGCGGACTATCCCTTCACCACCTTGCACCCGAACTTAGGCGTGGTCACCGCGGGTCCCGCGCGCAGTTTCGTGATGGCGGACATCCCGGGCTTGATCGAGGGTGCGGCGGACGGCGCGGGTCTCGGTATTCGGTTCTTGAAGCACCTGCAGCGCACGCGCGTGCTGCTGCACCTCATCGATATCGCGCCGCCGGACCCCGGTGCCGATCCGGTCAAGGACGCTCGCACCATCGTCGCCGAGCTCAAAAAGTTTGCCGCCGATCTCGCGACCAAGGAGCGCTGGCTGCTCATCAATAAGATCGATCTTTTGCCGCCGGCCGAAGCGGAGCGGCGCGCCAAGGAGATCGTCCGGCGCTTGCGCTGGAAGGGGCCGGTTTTGCGTATTTCCGGCGCCACAGGTGCCGGAACGGAAGAACTCAAGCAAGCGGTGATGCGCTATCTCGAGGAGCATCCGCGCGTAGCGGCGTCCCAAGCCGGCGCTGGCGCCGACACTGATTCAGATACCGTCGTCAGCGGTTAATTCGGCACGAGGACCGGAGCGGCGCGAGGGCCCTAGCTTGGCGATTATTTCGCGAGCGCGCGAACTTGCTTGGTGAGACGGCTCTTGTGACGCGCGGCTTTATTGCGGTGAATGATCCCTTTGTTGACCATGCTGTCGATCACCGGGGTCGCCGCGGCGAGGGCGGAGGCCGCCTCGTCTTGTTTGCCCGCCTTGAGCGCGAGGGTGGCCTTGCGGATGGCGCTGCGCAGCTGCGAGGTGAGCGCGTCGTTACGGGCTCGATGCACCGTCGACTGCCGGGCAGCCTTTTCAGCAGATTTTGTATTCGCCAAGCGCAGACTCCTTACCAGACCATGGTCCAAATCGGACCCCAAAAGAGCCGCGTAGCTTGCCGATTGACTCGGAGCTTGTCAATCGATACCCCGGAGGGCGCCATGCCGCTTGCTATAGTGAGGCCAGTGAATTGCGGGAAACCTGAGTATAATCACGGCCTTTCGCCATGGAACTAGTTCGCGGTCTGCATAACATCTCGCGGCGCCACCGAGGCTGTGTTCTGACGGTGGGCAACTACGACGGGGTGCACCTGGGTCATCGGCAAATGATCGGCGTGCTCAAGGCGCGAGCCGCCGAATTGCGCGCTGCGGCCACGGTGTTGGTCTTCGAGCCGAGTTCGAAGGAATTCATCGATCCCGATGGTGCTCCGCCGCGGCTGACACGGTGGCGGGAGAAATTTCTTGCGCTGGCGGCGCAAGGAGTGGAGCGCTTGGTGACCTTGCGTTTCGATGAACGCATGCGCGCCATGACCCCGCGGTGCTTCGTCGACGAATTGATTGTCGAGAGGTTGGGTACGCAGCATTTGGTGGTGGGCGATGACTTTCGCTATGGCAGTAAAGCCGGCGGCACCATCGAGACCCTGCGGGCCGCAGGCCGGGCGCATGGATTCGGGGTGGAGCAGTTGGCACCGTTCATCGTCGACGGCGTGCGGGTGAGCAGCACGGCGGTGCGAGAACGATTGGAATTTGCCGATTACTCCGGCGCTGCACGCTTGCTGGGGCGCCCGTATCGGATGACGGGCCGCGTGGTGCATGGTCGGCAGTTGGGCCGCGCGCTCGGCTTTCCGACGGCGAACCTCCGACTGATGCGGCGCAAGCCGCCGGTGTGGGGCATATCGGCGGTGTGGGTGCATGGGATCGATTCGCGTGCGCTGCCCGGTGTCGCGAGCCTGGGCACGCGGCCGACGGTCAACGGGGTCGAGCCATTGCTCGAGGTGCATGTGTTCGATTTTTCCGGCGACTTGTACGGCCGGTCGCTCGAGGTCGAGTTCGTGGCCAAGCTGCGTGATGAGGTCAAGTTCGAATCCTTGGATGCGATGATGGTGCAAATGAAGATCGATGGCCTCAAAGCGCGCGATATCTTGTCGAAGGTGGATAGTGGCTGATTACAAACATACGATTAACTTGCCGAACACGGGTTTCCCGATGAAGGCGGATCTTGCCCACCGCGAGCCGGAAATGCTGGCGGCATGGGAACGCAGCGGCCTGTACAAAAAAATGCGCGAAGTCGCCAAGGGCCGGCCCGCATTCGTGCTGACCGACGGCCCTCCGTATGCGAACGGCGCGATTCACCTGGGTCATGCGGTGAATAAAATTCTCAAGGACATCATCGTCAAGTCGCGCACCTTGGACGGCTACGATGCGCCTTATGTGCCGGGTTGGGATTGCCATGGGCTGCCCATCGAGATGCAGGTCGAGAAAACGCACGGGCGCGTCGGAACGAAAATCGACGCCAAGTCGTTTCGTGCCGCGTGCCGCGAATATGCGCACAAGCAGGTCGACGCACAGCGCAGCGATTTCAAGCGGCTCGGCGTGCTCGGCGACTGGGATAATCCTTACTTGACGATGATGCCGCGGTTTGAGGCCGAACAGCTGCGTGCCTTCGCGCTCATCATCAAGAATGGCCATGTGTACAAGGGATACAAGCCCGTGCACTGGTGCTTGAACTGCCGCTCGGCCCTGGCGGAGGCCGAGGTCGAGTACGAGGACAAAACCTCGCCGAGCATTTACGTGCGCTTTCCGGTGGTCGATTCCGCCGACTTGGCGCGGCGCTTCGGGATCGAAGCGATCGGACAGAAGGCGGAGGCCGCCCCGGAAGTACCGACATCGTTGGCCATTTGGACCACGACCCCCTGGACCTTGCCCGCGAATCGCGCCGTGGCGGTGCATCCGCAATTCGATTACGCGCTGATCGAGTTCGATCTCGGCGGCGGAGCCGAACGCCTGATACTCGCGAGCGAATTGATCGACGCCGTCACGCAGTCCTTGGGAGTCGCCGACTGGAGCTTGATCGCGGCCGTCAAAGGCGCCGCCCTCGAGCACATGCTCCTGCTCCATCCCTTTTACGATCGCCGGGTCCCGGTAGTCCTGGGCGATCATGTCACGCTGGAGGCCGGCACCGGCGCGGTGCATACCGCGCCCGGACATGGCTTGGATGACTACATCGTGGGCCGCCGCTATGGGTTGGAAATCGAAAATCCGGTGGGCGGCGACGGCCGGTTTCTCCCCTCGACGCCGCTGTTTGCGGGCGAGCAAGTCTTCGATGCCAACGCGCATGTGATCAAGGTGCTGCTCGACAACGGGCGTCTGTTGAAAGATGAGCCGTATCATCATTCCTATCCGCATTGCTGGCGCCACAAGACGCCGGTGATTTTTCGCGCGACGCCGCAATGGTTCATCAGCATGGAGCAGGCCGGTTTGCGCAAGGGCGCGCTCGAAGCCATCTCGCATGTCGATTGGATGCCCTCCTGGGGCGAGCAGCGCATCAGCAGCATGATCGCCGGCCGCCCGGATTGGTGCGTCTCGCGACAGCGGACGTGGGGCGTGCCCATTCCCTTATTCGTGGACAAGGAATCCGGCGAGCTTCACCCAAGAACCGCCGCATTGATCGAAGAGGTCGCCAAGCTGGTCGAGCAGGGCGGCATCGATGCCTGGTTCGATCTGGATGCCGCGGCGTTGTTGGGACCCGACTCGGGCCGTTACGACAAGGCCACCGACGTGATGGACGTCTGGTTCGATTCGGGGGTGGTGCATCACTGCGTGGCGCAGATGCGGCCGGAAATCGCCGCGCCAAGCGATTTGTATCTCGAAGGCTCGGATCAGCATCGCGGTTGGTTCCACAGTTCGCTGCTCACCTCGGTGGCCATGCACGGCCGCGCGCCGTATCGCGGCGTGCTGACGCACGGCTTCACGGTGGATGAGAAGGGCCGCAAGATGTCGAAATCGATCGGCAACACGCTGGTGCCGCAGAAGTTGACCAGTACTCTCGGCGCGGACGTGGTGCGTCTGTGGGTAGCCGCGACCGATTACGCCAACGAGATGAGCGTGTCGGATGAAATCTTGAAGCGCATGGCGGATTCGTACCGCCGCATGCGCAATACGCTGCGATTTCTCCTGGGCAACCTGCACGGCTTCGATCCGGCGCAACATGCGATCGCGTTCGATGACCTGGTGGCCATCGATCAATGGGCGATCGGTAAGGCCTTTGCCCTACAAAACGACGTGGTCACCGCATATCGCAACTACGAGTTTCACGACATCTACCAGAAGATCCACAATTTCTGCGTGGTCGAGCTGGGCGGTTTTTATTTGGACATCATCAAGGATCGGCTCTACACCACGGGCGCGAGCAGCGCGCCGCGCCGATCGGCGCAAACGGCCATGCACCATGTGGCGCAGGCGATGGTGCGCTGGCTGGCACCGATCTTGAGCTTCACCGCCGAAGAGGTGTGGGGTTTTCTGCCGGGGGAACGCAATGAATCGGTGTTCTTGAATACCTGGCACCAGTTTCCCTCGGGCGCCGAGCG
>DASYFQ010000002.1:0-8894 GCA_036498345.1 Steroidobacteraceae bacterium | reverse complement strand
CTTGGCATGGCGTCTCCTCTTGATTCACGGGCGTGTCTCTTGGTCTAAAGCTGATTTAGTAGGATGCCGCAATTTATCTCGCCGCCAACTCCGCTGATTGCTTTCAAATTGGCGGCCCGCCTGCCGAAACGCATTTCAATTTTGTTCGGCCGCAAGAATCGGAGCGCTCTCGTCCACGTGCATCCATATCCTTCAGATCGAAGAACCGATCACGCTACGCATTTCGATCACAACCACTGAAGGAATTCACCATGACCAAAGAACAGGATAACAAGGCAATCGTAGGCCGCTGGTTCACCGATTTTTGGGGAAAGACATGCAATCTCAATATTGTCGATGAACTCGCTGCTCCGCACATGCTCATGCACTACTCGCTGCACGCACCACGGCGGGGAGGGGAAGACATCAAGTCGTTCATGACGGGCTTCCGAAAGGCGTTCCCCGATCTCAACTTCTGGGGCGCTGCCGATCTCATCGCCGAGGGCGACTACGTCGTCGGCCGTTGGGAAGGCGGGGGCACGCATACGGGCCCGGCCTTCACCGACTTCCTGGTTGGCTCATTGCCCGCCGCGACTGGAAGGACGATGCGATTTACGGGGACGACCGTGCTTCGGCTGCAGGAAGGCAAGATAGTGGAAGAAATCGGCCTGGATGATGGCCTCACCGCGCTCCAACAGCTGGGCCTGGTCAAAGCAGCCTGAGCGGGAAATTCATCTTCAATGATGAGACTTGCAAAAGAGCCGGGCTGACCCGGCTCTTTTGTCGCGAAGCCGTGCCCAACGACAGCCGCAGCCGCATCTACGCCGTTAAGCGCGAAACGAAGGATTCGTGCCAGTCTGAAATCGAATTGGCCCGCAGCGAACTCAACATGCTCTCCTGTCGCGAGCGCCGCTCGGCCAGCGGCATCGCAAGCGCCTGCTGCAAAGCGAGCGCGACCGCAGCGCTGTCATACGGGTTGACCAACAGCGCGCCGCTCAGTTCTTGGGCCGCACCGGCCAAACTGGACAGCACCAATACTCCCGGATCGTCGCCATTCTGTGCCGCAACAAATTCCTTGGCGACCAGGTTCATGCCATCGCGAACCGGCGTGACCACGCCCACATTGGCTATCCTTAGAAATCCGCTGAGCGTCTGATGCGAAAAATCCTTGTTCAAATAGCGTATGGGTGTCCAATCCGCATCGGCAAACTGTCCGTTGATGTGCCCCGCAGAACGCTCCAGCGCATCACGAATGTCGCCGTAGGCCGTGACGTTGATCCGGCTCAGCGGCGCGATTTGCACGAAGGTGATTTTACCTTGGAGGTCGGGACTGGATTTCAACAATGCCTGATACGAGGCGAAACGCTCCACCAAACCTTTGCTGTAATCCAGGCGATCCACACCCAGCAGTAGCTTTCTTCCGAGCATACTATGCACGAGCCGCTTGACCTGCTCGTCATTCTTGGCCGCCTCCTCCGCTTGATGCGCAATAGCCTCGACGTCGACCCCGATCGGAAATACCCCGACACCGATCGCCCGGCCGTTCAGTTTTATACTGTCTCCCTCGAACGAGGCGTCGCTGCGGAACACGGCTTCGACCGCAGAATGAAACCCGTCGAGATCCTCGCTCGTCTGGAATCCGACCAAATCGTATTGACACATGTCACGAACGAGTTCGGCATAAGTAGGCAACAGGCGCAAAACAGCGATGTTCGGGTAGGGAATGTGCAGGAAGAACCCGATCCTCCCCTTCACTCCCCTCTCCCGCAGCAGGGCTCCGAGTGGGATGAGCTGATAGTCGTGGATCCAAATGGCGTCTCCTTCCTTGACGAACTTGACGAGGGCATCGGCAAAATGGCGATTGACCGTCATGTACGCATCGAACTCCGCCGGATCGTAGCGAAAAGCGCCGGGGAAATAGTGATGCAGCGGCCAAAGCGATCCGTTGCAAAAGCCGTCGTAGTAGGCGTCAAAGTTTGCGGCCGGCAGATCAATGGTGACGAATCGAATGCCGTCTTTCTCCTGCTCCTTCGGTTCGACCGCCGGGGATTCGTGGGTTTTCCCGCTCCAACCGAACCACACCCCTCCATCCGGCCCGCTCAGAGCCGCGAGAACGCCTGTTGCCAAACCGCCAGCGGGTACGTTCTGGTCGGGGACGGCGACACGATTGGAAACGACAACCAGTCTGGCCATAACTTAAGCGCCCCTTTTAACTACTACACACCATGCCTCTATAAGGGGACCTTCGCGACTAAGCGGAGTCCGCAGGCGGCCCGGCAAGCCACGCCGTCGCCTCCATCGCGAGCATCCCGGACACTCCGATCGCACGCAATTCGATACGGTCACTTTCGCGCTTACCCATGAACTGAATGGGATGATTCACATACAACGGGCTGCGGGCGCGGAATTCGAAACGAGCGAATCGATCCACGTGATTGAGCGCCAATAAGCGCGCCAAGATCACGGCGACCAAAGGTCCATGCACCACGCGTTCCGGATAACCTTCTTCGCGTTGCGTATACAGTTGGTCAAAATGGATGAGGTGCGAATTGAACGTCAACGCAGAGAAGCGCATGAGCATGACCGGATCCGGAGTCAAGGTGAGCGTCCATGAATCCGTCGCAGCAGTCTTGATCGCGAACTCATCCTTCGGAGCCGGTTGCGCAGGAGCCGGGCCTTGAAGATAAACGATGTCGCGCTCCTCCCGCACGCAGAGCTCACCGTTCTGAAAATATTGATATTCCGCCGTGACGACGTGAAAATCGCCGCTTTTGCCGCGCTTATCGCGTCGTGCAAGCACCCGTTCCGCCATTTGTGCCGGAACCCCGATCCGCAGCGGCCGCACAAACTCCGTACGAGCGGCGGCGAACAGGCGCCGGCGGCGCAACGTGGAATCAGCCCATTCCTGATTGCGCACATGGCCGTCGGGCCCAATCGAAGCACGCGGCGCAGTGGGCAAGAAATACAACCAATGCCACAACGGGGGCACGTCTGCGGGCGGAGTCGTGCGGCCTGTCGGCAATCCCAGCGACGCTTCCAGCGCCTGAATGGGCCAGGGGTCTAAATTCGACTCGATCATGGGCCGGAATTACTCTCTGTGTAATCTATGTGAACCTCCCTGATATCGCAGGGCGTGCGACGTCGCCGGCAAAGTTATTTCATCTTGCTTGGACTTCAGGTGCCATTGTCTACGGGCATTGGCGACAATACTAGTCGGTCGCTCGAACGGCGTATACGAAGCCGTACCACAGGCCGATGTCGGCAGGCCGCTGACGGCTTGCGGCCTACCCTGCTGACTTACCCCGCTGAAGGGCGCACTCTTATGTTGTGCGCAACATCATGGGCTCGTCAGGACGGCCCGAATGAATCTCGTGTGGCGCGGAAACGGAGGGCTTTTTCCGCCGGCGGTACAGCCACAACAGAAGCGCCATCACCGACCCCCCCGGAAGAACCAGCTCGATCAGCGCGTATGGCGCGAGGCCCATTAGCTTGGGAATGATGGCTTTTGTATCAGCCCGCAGTCTCAACGCCACCGACGCAGATCGCGCAAACCAGGTGCCGTTGGCGGCCACGCTTGCCTTGAAGGCCGATTTGGTTGCAGAAATCATTGTTCGTCTCGCTAAAACTATCGTTGACTCAATTAAAGACGAACGTGGCAACTCGAAATCGACATCGTCTGGCGAAAACTTGAGAGATTCCATATGAGCTTTAGCGGCAGCGTCGCGAACTATCCTGCCAGCATCGCAAACTGGACGACAAAAACAGAAGCCGCAGTGGCGGTGATCGCGAGAAGCGCCTGCGCCAACCGGACTGCGAGAATTTCGTTTGTCATGGCATTCTCCAACGACTGATTGAATCGGACGGGACACAGATTGCCCCGCCCGCGAACACACGACAAACGCAACACCTGAACCACTGTTAAGGAAACCTTAACCTGTAGATCGTCTGGACATCTGCCCATGGCGGCTGCGAGAAGAGTGATACGCCAGCTTATTGCCCAGTCGCCGACGAAGCGGCTCGCGAATGTCGCTCGCCGATCAGAATTTCGCCGTGAAGGCCAAGAACAGCTGACGACCGAACAGATCGTAGGTACTGTAGGTATTCGCCGCGCCGCCGGCCACAATGTCCGTGTTGACGATCGGCGGATCCTTGTCCAGCACATTATTGGCGCCGGCGCGAATCTGCAGGATCTTGTTGATGTTCCACGTAGCCTCGAGGTCCAGATAATTGTAGGACGGGATTCTAGCGTTGTAATAATCGTAAGCGCCGAACGTCGAGAAATGCAGCGTTGGATCCGAGGTGTTGTTGTCCTGTGACACCGCACCGATGAAGCGCCAGGTGAGCGATGCGGACACATCCCAGGGCGTCTGCCAAGTCGTACGGAAAAGATGATGCCAGCGCGGATTGACCGTCTGACAGGTGAAGCCGAAAAGCGCGGCGCAGTCGTAGGTGTGCGCTCCCGGCAGCGGCGTCGTCTCGTTGTGCAGCAAGTAGGTCCCGTTGAGCGCGAACGATACTGAGCCGAAGCCGGGCGGCAGATCGAGGTGGTAATTCAGCTGCGCATCGATGCCGCTATTGACTGCGGTGCCGAGGTTATAATTTTTCTGAATGACATAGCCGCCGCCCGCGTTGCTGTTGCCGTTCAAGCTGCCGGTGCCCGGCTGGCGCACGATTTGGCTGCAATAGGTCGGGTCGCCGGTATTGGCGCAATTCGCCAACACGACGAGGTAGGGAATCACACCGATCTCGTCCTTTACCTGAATGTGATAGTAGTCGATGCTGCCGGTGAGATGCGGAATTTGACCGGGCGCGAAGTTTATCCCCAACGTGTACGTATCGGCTTGCTCGGGCTTGAGGGCCGCATTCCCGCTGGTTTGCTGCGACAACTGAGCGGCCGTCCCCTGGGGAATGGAGCCGCTGTTGTACTGGGCGGGCGTCACCCCCGTGCGCTCACACTGCAAGAAAGAGAACGTGATGGGCGGGGCACAAGGGTCGGGGCCCACCGTCGTGAGACCGACGATCGGGGGAGTGAAGAGTTCGGCAACACTCGGCGCTCGAACCGCCCGGTCATACGAGGCGCGGAACCGATAGTCCGCGATCGGCGCGTACTGCACCTCGAACTTGTAGGTGTTGGTCACACCGGCCGTCGTATAGTCCGAACGCCGGTAACCGGTATCGAACAACAGTTCCTTGGCGCCCGGCTTGTCCTGCACGAGCGGTGCGCGCAGCTCGATGAATTCCTCTCTGACCGAGAGACTATTGTCGATCGGCGCCACGGCGCTGCCGAAACCGGACAGCAGGCCGCTCTCCTCGGCGGAGTCGGGCTGCAGCAATTCGTGATCGTTGCGATGCTCGAACCCGATGTTCACCCCGACGCCCTCGCTCGCCAGCGGCGAGGTGATCCCGTAGTTGCCCAATTTACCGGTCACGTCGGCGTGCAGCGTGCGCAGCGTCGATGCTCCTTTTGCTGTACCCAACTGATACAGGTAATTGAGCGCGGCCGGGGTTACTCCGCCATCCCGAAAGATATTGTACGGGACACATCCGCGAGCATTGGGGTTGATGCATGTCGGGTTGGCCGCCGTGCCGGTCACCAGCAGAGCGTTGCCGATGCCTTCATAACTCAAGTATTTCTGATTCGAGTCGGAAAACGTCGTGTAGAAGTATTGACCGTAAACGTCGTAAGTCCATGCGTCCCCGAAATCCCCCTTGGTGCCGAAAACCGCACGGTAGTTGGTATGCTCGAAATCGATGAAGCGGTTGCCGCCCTCCACGTTGCGGCGGCCGATCCTCACCTGGACGGTGGCGGAGCCCGGCCTCGCCGTGTCGGCCGCAACCTGCGCCGGTGTGCACAAGGTCCCTTGCTGTTGCGCGCTCAATAACGGATTGCTGCAATTGATGTAATAGTCCCCGGCGCCGGTCGGATCGAGCGGATTGCTGTCCTTGAACAAGGCCGCCGGCGCGACTTGCTGATGCGTCTTGTCGTCCATGAAAAAGAACTCAGCGTACGGCTGGAAGTACTCGGTGATCTCTTGGTGGGCCATGAATGCGGCGTTATAGCGATCGTCTTCGCGGGTCATGAAGATGTAGTTTTGCCCGTTGAACGTCGCCGGTGGCGAGGTCGCAACCGATCCGCGAGGCACGAAACTGGTGCCCGACACGCTGTAGACGCTGCCGGCGTTGGGCCCGGTTGTCGGTTGGAACCAGTTCGAATTGGACGTACCGCCGCAGGTGATGCCGTTGACGTTGGCGTTGTTATCGAACGTTGGGAACAACTGGCAGGCGCCAAAGTCGCGTTGACTGCTCACGACCGGATCGGCGTGCCGGTAGCTGAAGTAGACGGTAACGTTGCCTTTGCCATCCGCGAAGTTCGTGCCTGCGAGCATGTCGAAGGTGCGGTTACGTCCGTCTTTGGCCGTGCCCGTGGGCGGGGTGTAGCCGAACTGTTGCACCAATCCCTGCACGAAACTGTCGCCATTGTTGTGCCAGTTCTCGCCGAGCTGACCATCCAGTTGGAAGCCTTCGAAGTTGCGCTTCATGATGAAGTTGACGACGCCGGCGATGGCGTCCGAACCATATGCCGCGGATGCGCCTCCGGTGACGACCTCGACTCGCTCCACGAGTCCGGCCGGTATCTGATCGAGATCGGGCGCCGGCTCCGCGATCGCCGTGTTCGGAGAACCCACCCCGAGCCGGCGGCCGTCAATGAGCACCAGCGTGCGGCTCGGCCCCAAGCCCCGCAAATCCGCAGTGGCGACGCCGCCGGCCGTAGTCAAACCGGACGTACCGTTGCCGAGGTCCTGGCCCAAATCGTTGGTGAAGATCTGGGGCAGCTGGCTGATGATATCGGTGATGTCCGTCTTGCCGGACACCTGAATGGATTGCGAAGTGATGACCTGGATAGGGCTCGTGCTCACTTCGTTCGGCGCGGCAATACGCGATCCCGTGACGATTATCTCCTGTAGAGATTGCGAGTCCGACTGTGCCGCGCTCTGTTGCTGCACGGGGACCGGCACTGCCTGTGCCAGCACATATCGCGGCGAAGAAACTGTCGCCGCCTCCGGGAGGGCTATTGCATCGCCATAAGTTTTTTGCAACGAGACACCGGCGCCCGCCGGCAAGGAGGGTGCGTTCAACGGAACGACGGTCACCGTATTCTCGTCCAGATAGCGGTAGGTCAGACCCGTTCCCGTGAGCAGCTGGTTGAACGCCTCGTCGGCCGTGATATCTCCGTCCGCGCCGAGCGTGCGCAAATCGCGAACGGTGTTGGACAAGTACAGAACCTGAAGTCCGCGGCTTTGCGCGAGTTGCATGAGCGCGGGCCCGAGAGGCTGCGCAGCGATGTGGGTGGGCTTTCGAATAGAGGCATTCGCGATGTCGGCAGTCGCCAGGCCGACCATGGCGGCACACACTGCCGCAGCGACAATTGCAATTCGCATGAACGCTCCCGCGCCTCTCGAGAGGCTTCTGTTCTTCGCCGGCCGATACAGCCGCCGGTCCTGATGACAGTAGAGCGTTGTCACATAAAAAATGGGTATGTGTTCAGTGAGCCTCGCGGCGAACGACGCGCACGTTGTTCTCCGTCTCAACGACCTGGATCGATGACTGACTGCGCAGAAAATTGATGAGCGAGGCCGGATCGGTTGATGAATACACCCCGCTGATCTTGAGCTTCTTGAGCTCGCGGTCCCCGATGGTCAGCGGCCGCTTGTTGTAGCGGTTGAATTCCTCGGCGACCTCGCTCAGAGGCGTCTCCTCGAATATGAGCCGTTTATGCAACCAGGCAGTCGCGACCAACGGATCGGCCCGCGTGGGCTTCATCACGGTGTGAGGCAGGACGGTGAGCCTCTCGCCTGCGGACAGAACGATGCCTGCTTCGCCGGCGCTCCCTGATTCGTCGTAGGTTTCAACTCGGCCCTCGACGACGGTCACGACCGTCTCGCTCTGCTTCCTGTAGACGTCGAATTCGGTCCCAATTGCGCGCACTTGAGCATCGCCGGCACGCACCACAAAGGGCCGCTGCGCGTCCTTTGCAACACGAAACAATGCCTGGCCTTCCAGCAGGGTCACGTCGCGCTGCCGGTCGGTGAGATGAACCTGAAGGCTCGATCGCGCATTGAGTTCGACGGTCGACCCGTCGGGGAGCGGAATGGTGCGCTGCTCGCCGATGCCCGTGGAGTAGGAGACGGCCAGATCACCGCTGCCCCAGAATCGGACCGTGACCAAAGCAAGCAGCGCGAGAGCAGCCGTTGCGAGCGCGGCTCGCCGCTGCTTCTGCCACCACGTCTGCGGCTCGATCGGCGGCGCGGCGGGGGACGGCGTATGGGGAGGACGCGAGCCTGCCGGCGAGAGCTCAATGACGTCGATTTCGCTTCGAGCTCGCGCGATCAAGGATGTGACGTCGATCTTGCCGTCGGGGTCCGACGTGGGAAGCCCGGCCCAGACATCGGAGACCTCGAGATATGCCTGGATGTGTTCGGGTGAGCGGCGCAGCCAGTCGATGAACCTCAGGCGCGCCTCGCCGTTTACATCGCCGGCCCGGAATTCGATGAACCATTCCGACGCCTCGGCAACAATTGCCGCGTGAGGTTTACCGCTCGAGGGTCCGACCTTCATGGCGTCGTGTCGCCCCCGGCAGCCCGCAGATTTCGGCAGTGTTCGACGGCGCGCGCCAGATATTTCTTGGCCGTTTCCCGAGATACGCCCAGCTCATCGCCGACCTCCTGGACGGAATAACCAGCGACCCGGTGCAGGACAAGCGCAGTCGCCACGCGCGTCGGCAAATGATCGAGAATCCTTTCGAGTTCGGCAAGCTGCTGAGCGTGTGCGACCTGATCGGGCGGGTCGTCGCTCGAGGAGGTTCGCAGTTCCGAGAAAACTTCCGCAATATCGACCGAGACCGGTTCGCACGAGCG
>DASYFQ010000001.1:0-3010 GCA_036498345.1 Steroidobacteraceae bacterium | reverse complement strand
GCTTCGGCGCTTGAGCACTCCGGTGCTGACGAGTACGGCGGTCGCGGTCGCCGATTTCCAGGGCTATTTGCATTGGCTGGACAAGACCACCGGTGAACTCGTTGCCAGGGAGCGAGTCGCCAAGGAACGGATCACCAATTCACCTGTGGCGGTCGGCGATACCATCGTCGTGCTCACGGACGCCGGCAAGTTGGCCGCATTCCGCGCGACGCCCACCGCTCCCGCGGCTAAGCCCGCGGCCGCCGTTGCGGCGCCTGAGGCGCCCGCGAGCAGCGTTGCGGCGCCTGAGGCCCCCGCTGCGGCCCCAGCGCCTACCCCCGCGAATCCCGCGACTGCTCCGCCGACACCGTAGGCAACGTGCTGCCGGTAGTCGCATTGATTGGTCGGCCGAATGTAGGCAAATCGACGTTGTTCAATGCCATGACCGGCACCCGCGATGCGTTGGTCGCCGATCTGCCGGGGCTCACCCGCGACCGGCAATACGGGTTCGCACGGCGCACCGAGGTCCCTTGCATCGTCGTGGATACGGGGGGGCTGGTCGAAAACGCCGATGGGATCGAAACTTTGATGATCGCGCAGACCGAACGTGCCATAGCTGAGGCGGATCGGCTCATCGTGCTCGTGGACGGCCGCGCCGGGGTTACGCCTCAAGATCAATTCGTGGCGCAGCTGGCGCGGCGCAGCGGCAAGCCCGTGTTCTTGGCGGTCAATAAAACCGAAGGCTTCGATCACGATATCGCCGTCGCCGATTTTCACCAGCTGGGATTGAGCGAGCCGCATCCGATCGCGGCTGCGCATGACCAGGGCGTGATTTCGCTGCTCGAGACAGCTCTGGCCGGATTGACGCCGGACCCGCAGGACGGTCCTGAAACGACCGGCATCAAAGTGGCCGTCATCGGCCGCCCGAACGTCGGCAAGAGCACCTTGATCAACCGGCTGCTCGGCGAGAATCGCATGGTGGCGTTCGATCAGCCCGGCACTACGCGCGACGCCGTGCTGGTGCCGTTCGAGCGCGACGGCGAGCGCTATACGCTGATCGACACCGCCGGTCTCAGGCGCCGCTCGCGCGTCGAAGAGGCCGTCGAGAAATTCAGCGTCATCAAGACTTTGCAGGCGATAGAGACCGCTCACGTGGCCGTCGTGGTGATGGATGCGCACGACAATGTCGCCGAACAGGACGCGAGCCTGTTGGGCACGGTCATCGAACAAGGCCGGGCGTTGGTTCTCGCCGTCAATAAATGGGACAACATCCCGACGGAGCAGCGCGACCTGATTCGACAACAAGTCGAACAGCGCCTGCAATTCGCCGACTTTGCGCCGCTGCATTTCATCTCGGCGCGGCACGGCAGCGGTGTCGGCGAACTGTTCGCGGCGGTACGTAAAGTGTATGCGGCCGCCACTCGGGACATGAGCACCCCGGAATTGACCCGTGTGCTCGAAGCGGCCATTGAAAGCCATCAGCCGCCGCTGGTCAGCGGCCGGCGTATCAAGCTGCGTTACGCCCACCAGGGCGGCCGTAACCCGCCGGTGGTCGTCATCCACGGCAATCAGACCGATCACGTACCGGATGCCTACCGCCGCTACCTGGTCAATGTCTATCGCAAGGCGTTCGATTTGACGGGAACGCCGGTACGCGTCGCGTTCCGCGGTGATGAGAACCCTTTCGCCGGCAAGCGCAACCCCCTGACACCCCGTCAAGTGCGCAAACGCAAGCGCCTGATTCAGCGCAACAAGCGTTAAGTGAATTTTTGCTAGACTAATCTACAAGGTCGGCCGGCGGCGTAATGGCGGGAAGTCCTTGCTGCAATTCACTAAAACCAAAGCCTTCCGTATTTCCGCGGCCGCGGTGGTGCTCCTGGTGGGGCTGTACGCCATCGCGGGGTTCGTGCTGGCTCCCCGGATCCTGCGCTCTACGCTGATGGAAGACGTCCCCAAGACGCTGGGGGTGACCCCCGCAGTGGGTGAAATCCGCTTCAATCCCTTTCTGTTCGAACTCGAGATCAAGGACCTGTCGTTGGCCGCCCCTAGCGGGGAGAAATTGCTGGGGTTCGGACGGCTGTTCGTCGATTTCGAACTGTCCTCGATTTGGCACCTCGCGTATTCATTCGGTGAGGTCGATATCGACGCACCCTTCGTGAACGCCGTCGTGGCGCGGGACGGAAACCTCAACCTCCTGCAGTTGAGTCCGAAAACTCCTGCGGCAAAACCGCAGGCGAAGAAAGCGTCGGTGCCGGCGATTCGGATCGGTTCATTCAAAGTCACTAAGGGACTGGTGACGTACGAGGATCACAGCCGGCCGTCCGAGTTCGCGGCACGGCTGGACCCCATCAATTTTGCGTTGGTGGATTTCACCACGGGTGCCGAAGGGGGCCGATTTAGCTTTACGGGAGCCTCGGCGCTCGGCGAGCGGGTGGAATGGCATGGGCACTTGTCGGTGCAACCGATCGAATCAGACGGCGAGTTTCAAATCGACGGCCTGCGCGCGCACACGATTTGGGAATATCTCGAGGATCGGCTGAATTTCGTGGTCAATTCGGGGACCGTCGATCTTAACGCCACGTACAAGTTCTCGTTGCAGGACGCCGTCGATCTGCAAGCGGCGGTATCGAGGGTCGCGGTCACCGATCTTGCCGTGAGGCCCAAGGAATCGGACATCGATTGGATTACAGTGCCTTCGCTGCTGTTGAGCGGTACCACCCTGGATCTCTTGAGACGCCAGGCTCACGCCGATTCGCTGTCGCTCACGGGAGTGAAGCTGGTCACGTGGCTGGAGCCTGACGGATCGCTCAATTTAATGAAACTCATGCGGTCTGTGCCGCTGCCGCCCGTGTCCACGGCGGCGACCGCGCCGCCAGCGACCGCGCCGCCAGCGACCGCGCCGCCAGCGACCGCAGCTCCGCCTTGGAAATTCGATTTACGCGAGTTCGCAGTGCGGGAGGCCAACATTTCGGCGGAGGATCGCGGCACCTCGCCGGCGGCAAAAGTGGTGATGGCACCTTTATCTTTGAAG